>JBAQKZ010000188.1:0-19244 GCA_049301475.1 Geobacteraceae bacterium
GCACGCACGCGCTGAACTTTCTGATGCACGAAGCCCTGGGCGGCGGCGGCATCGCCTCGGTTCGCATGGACTCGCAGGGCAAAGCCTTCGCGCAGATGCTGCTCGACTTTCCGGTGCCGATTCCGGCTGACCTGGCACTTTGACCACTTTCTTCCCTAACCCAAGACGGTTATCCTGCAAGCGCCGCCATCTCTGTCCACCATTCCAGCAGAAACGGGTAATCGAATTCGGTGCAGCGTTTATGGATGATCTGGAGGAGCAATAAGGGCCAACTCTCCATTTTCCACTCGGTCTCTCTGGCTCTTAAAAATGCCTTTCTTTTCGTTGCCACTAGTACGTTGTAACGCTTTTAAGTTCGCAAACTCCCCCTCCATTGACGGGAGGGGTTTGGAGGGTGTGTGAAGCTGCAACTGGCTGAGATAATGACAACTTACCCCCACCATAACCCGGGGGAGGGAATTGAATTGAGCGTTGATTTAAGAGTTACACGATACTAGAGGTCACAGGTAATATGCGCCTGGAGCTTATGATAAAATGGAAAATGGCGAGTTGACCCTTATTCTCTTATTCTCTCTCTTCAACTGGTGCACTTACGAGTAGAATTCACCTAAATAGCTGAATTAAGGATGGGCGAATATGAAGCAGAATCCGGAAGTATTGCCGAATGATGCCTATAATAAACATTTAGTTGCCAACATGCATCCTCCGGACTGGGTCAATCCGGAGCCGACCGGGCGCTATAATCTGGTGGTGATCGGTGCCGGTACGGCAGGCCTCATAGCTGCGGCTGGTGCCGCCGGACTGGGAGCAAAGGTGGCCCTCATCGAACGCCACCTTATGGGGGGGGACTGCTTGAATGTCGGCTGTGTCCCGTCTAAAGCGATAATCCGCGCCTCCCGGGTGATTTACGATGCCCGCACTGGCGGTGAGTTCGGCGTGCGAAATGACGACAAACTCAGCTTTGATTTTGGAGCCGCCATGGAGCGGATGCGACGGTTGCGCGCCGACATAAGTCAACACGACTCGGCCCGCCGCTTTCGTGACGAGTTGGGAGTTGACGTTTTCATCGGACAAGGCAGCTTTTCCGGGCCTGACTGTATCGAAGTGGCCGGAAAGAAGCTCTTCTTCAAGCGTTGTGCCGTTTGTACCGGAGCGCGTGCCAATGCTCCGCCCATACAGGGGATTTCAGAAGTGCGCTATCTGACCAATGAGACGGTTTTCTCTCTTTTAAAACTTCCACCTCGGCTTGCCGTGATCGGTGGAGGTCCTATCGGCTGTGAACTGGCGCAGGCGTTTGCCCGTTTCGGAAGCAAGGTTACCATAATTGAATCTGCAGGACATCTGCTCTCGCGGGAAGATGCCGATGCAGCCGAAATAGTCCAGCAGTCTATGGTAAGGGGCGGTATCGAACTCTGTATGAAGGCAAATATCCTTCAGGTAACTCGGAAAGGTAACGACAAGGTAATCCTTTTGGAGAAGAACGGAAGTTCCATGGCAATCAGTGTTGACGAAATATTGGTCGGCATCGGTCGAGCACCAAATATTGAGGGGCTGAACCTAGAGGCGGCAGGTATCGCTTATGATTCGAAGCAGGGGGTCAAGGTAAATGAACTACTCCAAACCACTAATCCACGAGTCTATGCCGCTGGCGACATTTGCTCCCCCTACAAGTTCACCCACACCGCCGATGCACTGGCGCGTATGCTGGTCGCAAATGCCCTTTTCATGGGGCGGCATAAGACATCGTCACTCACAATCCCCTGGTGTACCTACACCGACCCGGAAATCGCACATGTTGGTATGTACGAAAAGGATGCAAAGGGAAAGAGTATTGAGGTAACCACTTTAACCGTACCGTTGTCCGAAATAGACCGTGCAGTCCTCGATGGCGAAGCTGAGGGCTTTGCCCGGGTCCACCTGCGCAAGGGGACGGATAAAATCCTTGGTGCCACCATTGTGGCCCGCCACGCCGGGGAGATGATCAACGAATTTTCTCTGGCCATAACCAACAACCTGGGTATCGCTGCCATCGGTAAAACCATCCATCCTTATCCGACTCAGGCCGAGGTCATCAAACGCCTGGCAGACTCCTATAACCGGACGCGGTTGACATCGACTGTGAAGAAGCTTCTAAACGGCTGGCTGAAGTGGCAGAGAGGATAATCCATGAACACGAAAAAAATCGCCCTCGCCCTTCTGGGAATCGGTGCCGTTGCACTCTTTTTCTACTTTGATCTGCAACGTTTTCTAACGCTGGCATCTCTCAAGGCCAATCGCCAGACACTGCTGGAATATTATCTCACACACAAGCTGATCATGGTGGCAGGCTTTATGGCGCTCTATATCGTCCAGACCGCTCTGTCGCTTCCCGGTGCCGCAATCCTGTCGCTGGCCGCCGGTGCCATTTTTGGTGTGATCATGGGGACGGTCTATGCAAACATAGCCGCTACGATTGGCGCTACCATTGCCTTTCTGGTGACACGCTACCTGCTGCGTGATGCCGTTCTGAACAAGTTTGGCAACAAACTGGAGGGGATGAACCGGGAGCTGGAAACCCGTGGCTTCAATTATTTGCTGTTTCTGCGGCTGGTGCCGGTGTTTCCGTTCTTTCTGATCAATTTGACAGCGGGTCTGACCCGCCTACCGCTACGGACATTCTTCTTGGGTACGATGATAGGCATCATCCCCGGCGGGTTCGTTTATGTGAATGCAGGGGCAAGCCTGGCAACTATCGATTCAATTCCCGGCATAGCTTCTCCAAGGGTAGTCGGTTCGTTTGTGCTGCTCGGGCTATTTGCACTTATTCCTGTGCTATACAACAAGTTCAAGAGTAAAACTTCATCCTGATGGGTGGTTGGTGCAGCAAAGGCTGGCTCGAAAATAAAATAACGCAACATAAATAGTAACAATGCCGGAGGCTTAACAAGCTATGCAAGAAAGTGAAATAAGGGAAGCAATGGCCATTCTGACCGAGGCGGTGGGGTGGGAATCCCGCCCCGGAAGGCAGGCCAGCCGCCGGGTAGCGAGTCCTTGGAGGCTGTATGGTAACATCCAGCCTTAAGCGTAGGACAGCAAGCAGATAGGCCGTAAGGTTGAAGGGATTGAGCCTCGTAATCGTCGCGTTGGGAAGGACGACGCTTTGTTACAGTTGAAGTCAACACAGGCACGCCGCTAAATGTCTGCTTCCTCGGGGTCAGAGACCATGGCATGTTTGACATAGTTATTACACGGCAACCCGGGAGACCCATCGCCTCTTTCGCAGCTAACTTTACCGAAACCACGGATCAAGGTCAACATGTTCGGATTCTCTGTGAATTGACTATGTGAGGAGCCGTGCGCGTAAATAGCGCAAGCACGGTTCTGAGAGGGGCAGGGGCCAACTGAAATATTGCAAGAAATGCGCGAAACTGTCGGGGGAGCCAGGCTGTAACGTAGACGCTAACCTGGCGACATCAATGGAGAAACAGGTCTACTCGACGTTGTTAAGTTGAATGAGTAAATCAACAACATTCCCTCCGTCGTCCCTTGGATTGTTCGTAACAGCTCAACACTGTTTCGTGCATACTTACAGGAGGAAAATCCATAACCTCGCACACATTGTCCATCTGCGTCAAACGCATTGTCGAGCGGGGGATGATTTCCGTAGGTAGCTTTTTTGGCTTCCCCGTCGCAAAGGGTTTTCCGTTTACATATTATGACATTTGGCACAGTCTTCCTTACTGGAGAAGGCGTCCTTGCCGTTGTGGCAGGCGCCGCACGACTTGCCCCCATCCATCCCTTCCATCCCTATGCGTAGTATGCCGACCTTGTAAGGGAATATCTTTGTGTGACAATCTTGGCATTTGTACATGCTGAGGTGGAATTCATGACTGAATTTCGCATCGCCTGCATCGGTCTTGAAGGTCATGATGCCTGGCTTGAACCCTTTGTGGCAGCGGTCGCAATTGCTGATGACGCTGAAAGTATCCTTGCCGTTGTGACAGGTGCCGCACGATTTACCCTTTTCCATGTCGGCCATGGTTGTGTGCTTTAGGCCGACCTTGTAGGGGAATATTCGGGTGTGGCACACCTTGCAGTTGGACATTATCTCCAGATGAAAGGTATGGCTGAACACGGCATCGCTGATTTTGCTGGACTTGAAACGCAACTCCTTGGGAGGTTTCATCCCTTTGTGGCAGTTGCCGCAGTTGCCGTCAACAGAGAATGCCTTCTTGCCGTTATGACAGGCGCCGCAGCTTTCCCCCTTTTCCATCTGCGCCATTGAGACTTTAATCTTTCTGCCGGTGATTACCTTGCCGTTGTGACAGTTGCGGCATTTGCCGGCGGTCTTGGCAATATGGATGTCGTGGCTGAAGACCACCGTGGTCGAACCCTTCAGCTTATAGGTAATGGAGCGAGGTTTTCCCTTGTGGCAGCGGGCGCAGCTCTTCTCATGGGTGACGCTGAATGCCTTGACCCCGGTATGACAGGCGCCGCAAGACTTGGTTTTCTCCATTTCCGCCATTGTGAACCGGCGGCTCTCTCTGATGTTGAAAATAACATTATGACAAACCTTGCAGTTGTTGCTATATTTTGTTAAATGGACGTCGTGACTGAATATAACCGGTTCAGCATTCCTGAAGTGGAACGGGATATCCTTGGTCTCCTTGGCAAAGGATACCAGCGGCAACAAGCCGACAAAAACCGCAAACAGAGCGAAACGTGACTTCATGGGCTGCTCCTTGTTAGATATGACTAATTAGCTTCACAGCACGACAACTACTGCAATATACATATGTGGCGGTGTGACGTCAATTCAAAATATGGCCTGTCTGACTCCGGATAATTAGTTGAAACCTACAGGCACTGGAGATTAAAGTGAGATTTTTCATAACGCTCTGTCTGTTACTGCTGGCTGCTGTTGCCGATGCGGGCATCTTTGAATGGGTAGATAGCAATGGGGTAACGCATTTTACGGACAACCCGGATAATATTCCCGCAAAATACCAAAAGAAGGTGAAGGAGAGGTCTTCAGCGCCGACAGAGAGCCCGCCTGTCGCACCGGCTCCTTCTACAGCGCCGCAGCCTCCCCCCGATAGTAAGGTTGGGGAAGAGCAGCGGTTGCGTGGTGGCCATGACGAATGGTGGTGGCGCGCCGGATTTTCCGAAATTCGCCGGGAACTTGATGGCATTCAGAGCACGCTTGCCGGTAAGCGTGAACAATTATCTACAGTGCACCGCAAGCGGGTGATCTACCAGAGAGCGAGAGACCGGGTTGCATACAATGAACTGGATGCCGATATAAAGCAGGATGTGGTGCGATTGAGAGAGTTGGAAGATAGGCTTGTTAATCTGGAAGCCGAGGCGGACCGGGCTGACGTTCCGCAGAAATGGCGCCGCTAGCGTGGTGTCTTACAATGAATATTGAGAGAAAAACCGCTCAATATCCTGCAAGCATTTTTGCCGCTACGCCATTGGGATTCCTGTGAGACACCATGCTGCAATTTCTTAAGTGCTTTCTTATCGTCATGGCTCTGCTGCCGACCGCTACACAGGGGCTTGCCGCCGACCTAGGGGCCCCGCTACTGAGCGACCCTATTGCGGTCCGCAATTTCTTCGACCCGAACCGGTTTCTCACCACGGGTGGCGTAAGCTTCAGCCCTGGCAGCAGCTTCACCATTGATCCCCGGATCGGGGTCGGATACCGGGCGCGTGAGCGGGAGTTCGACTCCGGCATTGCCGAGGTGCTGCACAAGGTGCATGCCGAGGCGGGCGGGCGGATAGGTCTTGGGAAGGACTTCCATCTCTCGGCTGCAGCCAAGCTTCCGGTCTACACCTACGAGATCAGCGACCGCCGGACTGCCAACATCTTTGACCAGCATGACCCTGTTACACGCCATGCGTACGAACTCTTCCAGCGACCGGCAAGCGCAATGTCGTGGACCGGCGAGATGGAGCTTCGGCTCGGCGACAGCGCCGACCTCTCCGTTTACTACGATCAGACCATGTTCCCCGGTTTTGCCGGGGCCGGGAGCCTCAGTCAGCCGGAGGAGAGGTTCGGTACGCGGATTATCTTCAAATTCAAATAGTTAATCACCCTATTCTTCCAGTGTGCTGATGTCTCCTTCAGGAAGACCACTGGCCCGTGCTTTCAGCACGCGACGCATGATCTTGCCGGAGCGGGTCTTCGGAAGATTATCCACAAAGGTTATCTCTTCCGGTCTTGCTATCGGTCCAATATGACCGGCCACATGCGCTCGAAGCTCATCGGCCAGCTCCGTTGAGGCGGCAAAGCCGTTACGCAGCAGGCAGAAGCAGTGAATGGCCTGACCCTTGATCTCATGATGCAGTCCTATGGCCGCCGCCTCCGCGACTGCCGGATGGCTGACCAGGGCCGATTCAATCTCCGCTGTGCCCAGCCGGTGCCCGGAGACCTTTATGACGTCATCCACGCGCCCGATGATCCAGAAATAGCCGTCGCCGTCGCGTTTGGCCGAGTCGCCGGTCATGTATTTGCCTGGGTATTTGGTCCAGTACTGATTCACGTACCGGTCATTGTCACCATATATGGTTCTAAGCATGGCAGGCCACGGATGCTTCAACACCAGATACCCCTCTTCGCCGTCCGCAACCTCCTTGCCGTTTTCATCCACTATTTCCGCTTCCTGGCCGAAGAAAGGCCTTGTCCCGGAACCGGGTTTGAGCGGCACTACAGGCGTTGGCGCGATTATGAACATGCCTGTCTCCGTCTGCCACCATGTATCCATTATCGGGCATTTCCCCTTTCCTATAACCCGGTGGTACCACCGCCACGCCTCCGGGTTTATAGGCTCACCGACCGACCCCAGTATGCGCAGTGACGAGAGATCGTGCCTGTTGGGCCATGCCTCGCCAAAGCGCATCAGGCCTCTTACGGCGGTCGGAGCGGTATAAAATGCGGTAATGCCGTAGCGTTCTATGCACTGCCACCAACGGTTGGGGTATGGATAGGCCGGGCCCCCTTCGAACATAAAGGAAGTCGCCCCAAGCAGCATCGGTCCGTAAACGAGATAGGAGTGGCCCGTTACCCAGCCGGGATCGGCGGTGCACCACCAGCGGTCTTCATCATTCAGATCGAACGTATATTTGAGGGTCGTGTATGTGCCGACCATATAGCCGCCGTGGGTATGCAGGATGGCCTTGGGCTTTCCCGTCGATCCGGAGGTGTAAAGGATGTAAAGCGGGTCCTCGGCGTCCATGACCTCGGTTGGGCACTTGCCGTTCGCTATCGGCAGGATGGCCATGTCGTGATACCAATGGTCGCGTCCGGGATCCATGCTGACCTCATGGCCAGTTCGTTTTACCACGATTACATTTTCCACTGTCGGGCACCGTTTAAGGGACTCGTCCACGATCTGCTTAAGCTCGATAATGCGGCCATTGACAAAACCGCCGTCCGCAGTGACAACCAGCTTTGACTGACTATCCTCGATCCGCCCATGGATTGCGTCTACTGAAAATCCGGCGAATACGACGGAATGCACCGCTCCTATCTTCGCGCATGCGAGCATGGCGAAAACGATCTCCGGGATACGCGGGAGGTAAATGGTGACGCGGTCGCCTTTGTTCACCCCCATGGCCTTAATTATATTGGCAAAACGTGTCACCTCGCGATTAAGCGCGAAATACGAAAAAGTGCGCTGCTGTTTGCCGTCCTCACTTTCCCACATAAGCGCCAGTTTATTCTTGCGTGATGTCTTCATATGGCGGTCAACCGCGTTGTGGACTATGTTAACCTTGCCACCCACAAACCATTTGAAGAACGGCTTATCGGAATCGTCCAGCACCTTATCCCACTTTTGAAACCATTCAAGCTCCTCGGCATGCACTCCCCAGAACCCGGCCAGGTCGTTGCGCGCACTGTTTGCCAAGGCATCCCAATCCTTTACATGAGTCCGGTCAATTGTCTCCTGAGACGGGTAGTATACCTCCCCTTCCAAGTGTCGCCCATTGCTCATACCCACACTCCTTTTCAAGCCGGATACCCCCCAAATCGGAGGCTATATATTCCTTGTTGATATTCCCGAATGGAAACTACTGCTCCGACAGTTCCGCTTTTCCCCCCTTTGCAAAGGGGGGTCAGGGGGGATTTGGTTCGTAAAGTCAACGACAAATCCCCCTAAATCCCCCTTTTTTTAAGGGGGACTTTAAAGGACAATCTCTATGTGTCTGAGTCGTACTACTTGAAATCAACGTATTTGGAGATCACCAGGTCGGTCTCCCCGGCATCCTTTAAGTGGCACTCGAAGCAGTTCTTCACCGGATCGACTCCGGAAGGCTTGCCATCGGGATTAAAACCTGCAAACAGCCAGCCGCCGGTTTCCCGGTTTTTCCTGTTCTTTTCCATCAGGACGACCATGTTCTTTTTCCCCGCGACCGTCTTTCCCCCAGCATCCACGATATTGTAGAAAGCGACCACAAAGCGGCTTCCCTCCGGGTATTTCCTCTTGCCTTCCTTGTAGCTCTTCAAGGCCTTTTTGTTGACGTAGATGTAGTGGATGCCGTAGAAAAGCGATTTCTTGTCGGTGACGATCTTCTGCATGCTCTTTTCCCACTGCTCATACCCCTTTGGCAGGGCGGCCTTCTCTGTGGCGGAGGCCGAAAGGGAGGTGAGCGTCAGCGATATGAAAAGCAGTGTTAACAGCTTCTTTTTCATAGTATTTCCTCCATGAATGACCCACTATCGCGAAGAAGATTAGCCTATTTACGCGGAGTTGTCACGGAAAAGGTGCGGGTACTCCCGGGCTGCGTTGTTGTGTATAGAGGCAGTCCATATAACGAAGCAGCAATGGATATTTGTTTGACTCCGCTGATAAAAAACAGTAACTTAATTCGACAGATTGCCGGAGTTTCCGCTATGCTGAGAGCCTATCTGTTTTTACTGATCTTTCTGCCGCTGACCTTCGTGCTTGCATTAAGCTCGATCATCGTAACCCTTTTCGATTCAACCGGCCGACTGTATCATCGTCATGCCAGGCTATGGGGCAGTCTGGGGCTTCTCATGGCGGGAGTGCGGGTGGAAGTCGACGGAGCGGAGCGGATACCTGCCGACGGACCGCTTATCTTCATGAGCAATCACCAGGGAAATTTCGATATCCTGGCGCTATATCAGGCCATTCCTCGGCAGTTCGCCTGGGTCGCCAAGGAAGAGCTGTTCAATATGCCGGTGTTCGGTCATTCCATGCGTCGTGCCGGTTATATACCGTTGGACAGGAGCGATGGCCGACGGGCGCTGAAAAGCGTAGAAGCGGCGGCAGCCGCCATTGTCGGCGGCAAGAGTGTGGTGATATTTCCCGAAGGGACCCGCACCCGTAACGGCGAGCTTCTTCCCTTCAAGAAAGGGGGGTTCGTGCTGGCCGTCAAGGCCGGGGTGCCGGTCGTGCCCGTGACTATCAACGGAAGCATGGAGGTCAATCCCTGCACCCGCATAGCGCTTTATCCCGGTACGATCAGGATCGCCCTCGGCGAGCCGATCCGACCGGACGGCTCGGATAACGCGGCGCGGGATCGGTTGCTTGCGCAGGTTCATGCGGCCATCGGCGCAGGCTTGGAGATGAAATGACCGTACTGTACGTCGTGATGATAGTGGCGGGTGTGGCGGCCATCGGCTGGGGACTGGTGGCGTCCCACCGCCTGCCGGGAATTAAGGGGGGGTTGGCGGCCCTGCTGGTGCTTGCGGGGGTGATTGTCACCCTCTTGGGGGCGCTTCTTTTTATTGTCCCCGGATTTTTCCAGGGATAGGGAGCGGGATGGATAAGGCCAAGACCATTGCGGTCAACATTGTAGTGATTGCCCTTATAGCCATCATTCTTATATGGGGGCAGACCTGGTTCCGGCAGTGGCGCCAGTTTGATCGGGGAGAGGCCGCGCTTGCATCAGGCGACTACATTGCGGCCATCGTCGGCTATGAATCGGCCATCCATATGTATACTCCAGCCAGTCCCCTGGTGGAAAGGGCCGCGGAGAAACTCTGGACCATCGGTGAAGGTCTTAAGGGGGGCGGTGACACGGAGGGGGCGCTGGTTGCCTATCGATCGCTACGCAGTTCTTTCTACTCAACCTGCGGGCTCTTCCAGCCGGGGGAGGAGTGGATCGTCCGTTGCGACGGGCGGATTGCGGAGATACTGGAGCGAAGGGGCAACTCATCCCGGAGATAACGATAAGGAGAGTATGCAAACAGACCTGAAAGACAACAGCGGGTTAAGGTTCATTCCCCTTGGCGGGCTTGGGGAGATAGGCATCAACATGGCCATTTTCGAGTACGGTGACGATATTATCATTGTTGACTGCGGCCTGATGTTTCCTGAGCCACACATGCTGGGGATCGACCTGGTAATCCCCGACATCTCATACCTGAAGGAGCGGGCAGATCGGGTTCGGGGCATATTTCTGACACATGGCCATGAAGACCACATCGGCGCCCTACCTTTTGTCCTTCGGCAGTTATCCCCCCCTGTCTACGCTGCGCCACTGACCATCGGTTTTGTCCGGGAAAAGCTGAAAGAGCACGACCTGGACCAACTTGCAGAGCTGCATGTAGTGAAGCCGCGGCAAAAGGTCAACGCCGGTGTGTTCGAGGTGGAATTCATCCGCGTGACCCACTCGATTGTGGACGGGTGCGGTTTGGCGATCCGGACACCCGAGGGGATCGTTATCCATACCGGCGATTTCAAGCTGGACCAGACCCCGGTGGATGGGGAACTGACCGACCTGGCCACCTTCTCCAGCTACGGCGGGGAGGGGGTGCTGGCGCTCATGTCCGACTCCACCAACGTTGAGCGGGAGGGGTATACCCTTTCGGAAAAGCTGGTGGGAGACGCCTTTGACGAGATATTCCCCCGCTTGTCCGGGCGCATTATTGTCGCCGCATTCTCCAGCAACATCCACCGGGTCCGGCAGGTGGTGGAAGCTGCCAAACGCTCCGGTCGCAAGGTGCTTTTGAACGGACGTTCCATGATCGCAAATGTGCGGATTGCAAGAGAACTCGGCTATCTGCATATCCCGGACGACCTCCTCATCGACCTGAAGGAACTGCCGCATCTTCCCAAGGAAGAGGTCTGCATGATCACCACCGGAAGCCAGGGAGAGCCGAGGAGCGCCCTGGTTCGCATCGCCATGGACGACCACAAGCAGATCAAGCTGGAGTTGGGGGACACGGTGATCCTTTCGTCCCGCTTTATTCCCGGCAACGAAAAGACCATCTCTGACCTGATCAACCACCTCTATCGCCGTGGGGCGGAGGTGATCCATGAAAAGGTCTCCGAGGTACATGTATCGGGCCATGCCAGCCAGGAAGAGTTGAAGCTGATGCTGAATATCGTCCGTCCGCGCTTCTTCATACCGGTCCACGGCGAATACCGGCATCTGGTGAAGCACAGCCAACTGGCGCAAAAGGTCGGAATTCCCAAGGAACGCTGCATCCTGGCGGTAAACGGCGATGTCGTCGCCTTCAGCTACGGTGAAGCATGCATCATCGACAGGGTCGAGACCGGACGGGTCTTCGTGGACGGCAAGGGAGTGGGCGATGTGGGTGATGTGGTTCTGAAGGATCGCAAGCATCTGTCCGAGGACGGCATGGTGGTGGTGATAATAGGCATCAATCAGTCAAGCGGCGAGATCATCTACGGACCGGACATCGTTTCGCGCGGGTTCGTCTTCGAGGACGAAAGCCAGGAGTACCTGGACGAAGCGAAGAAGGTGGTGCTGGACACCTTGGCCCTGCACAACCCCGAGGTCATGGCCGACTGGGGAGAAGTTAAGCAGGAGGTCCGCAGGGTGTTGCGGCGGTTTTTCAACAAGACCATAGAAAGAAGGCCGGTGATACTGCCGCTGATTCTTGAGATGTAAAACTACTAACCTGGGAAACGTAAATGGACGAAAAACCGGACAAAAAAGAAAAGCTGGGCAAAGAACTCAAGGGGATGGCGGCGGGGGTAGTCGGGCTGTTTCTGCTCATGGCACTTGCCTCCTACCATTCCGATGACCTTTCCTTCAACAGCTATTCCTCCGAGGCCGGGATCCGCAATCTTGGAGGAAGTCTGGGCGCGGAGACCGCAGATCTGCTTTTACAGTTCTTCGGCCTGGCGGCTTTCCTCATTCCGGGCGCCCTTCTCTTTCTGGCCTACTTCTTCCTCCGCTTCAAAGAGGTGCGCTGGCGCTACTACAAATGGCTCGCCTTCCTGGGGCTCCTGGTCTCCCTCTCCGCCCTGTTCGCCTTTAATCTGGAATTCACCATATTCCTCGGCCAAAAAGTCCCTACCGGGGGCGTCCTCGGCTTCGAGGCCGCCGAACTCCTGAAGACCTTTCTCGGTAAACCGGGCGCTCTTCTCCTCCTGCTCCCCATGCTGGCCGCATCCATCATGGTGCTGTCGCGCTTCTCCTTCGTTCTCTACGCCGACTGGTGGATTACCGCCATAGGCGACAAGTGGGTCCGGTCCCGCGAACAACGGGCGCTAAACCGCGAGACGCTTGCCAGGGAGAACAGATTGGCCGAGCCGGGTGAGCCGGTGATAAAGGCTGCGCCGGTGAACACGCCTCTCTCCCCCACCGCAATCAGGAAAGAGCAAAAACGTGAGGCGGGAAAGGCCCTGCCGATCCAGGAGACCTTCGAGTTCATCCGGTCCGACGGCAATTATCAGACCCCCCCATTGTCCCTCCTTGATGCGCCGCCGGTTGCCGAGAAACGGATGGACAAGGATACGCTGACCATGAATGCCCGGCTTTTGGAGAAGAAGCTCAAGGACTTCGGCGTGGAGGGTGAGGTGGTGGGGATATGCCCCGGTCCGGTGGTCACCATGTACGAATTCGCCCCCGGCCCGGGTGTGAAGGTTAGCCGCATAGCCGGCCTCTCGGATGACCTTTCCATGGCTCTCCAGGCGCTTTCCATCCGTATCGTCGCCCCTATCCCCGGCAAGGGGGTGGTGGGGATAGAGCTGCCCAACCGCGAACGTGAGATGGTCTCCCTCAGGGAAATATTCGGGGCCGAGGAGTTCCACCGAGGGAAGCAGAAGCTGCCGCTGGCCCTGGGCAAGGATATAGCAGGCGCTCCGCTCGTCACCGACCTGGCCCGCATGCCTCACCTTCTTGTGGCCGGCGCCACAGGCTCCGGCAAGTCGGTCTCCATTAACACCATGATTCTTTCAATCCTTTACACCTCCACCCCGCGCGATGTGCGTATCATCATGGTAGATCCGAAGATGCTGGAATTGTCGGTATACGAGGGGATTCCCCACCTGCTGTTGCCTGTTGTCACCAATCCGAAGAAGGCTGTGCTTGCAATGAAATGGGCTGTGGAGGAGATGGTGCGGCGCTACCGGCTCATGGCGGACAAGGGGGTACGCAGCATCGACTCCTACAACAGGCATCTGGAGCGGGAAGAGAAGGAGCAGACGGATAACCTCGCTCGTGAAACCTTGGTAGTGGAGGATTTGTACGAGATAGACAGCGACGAGGAAGCCATCCAGGCGTTCCTTGACAAGGAAGAGGCGCTGGAGCACGCTCACCTGCCGTACATCGTGGTGATTGTGGACGAGCTGGCCGACCTGATGATGGTCGCCGGCCGTGATATCGAGGAGTCTATCGCAAGACTGGCGCAGATGGCCCGCGCTGCGGGCATCCACCTGATACTGGCCACCCAGCGGCCTTCGGTTGACGTCATCACCGGACTGATAAAGGCCAACTTCCCGGCCCGTATCTCCTTCCAGGTTTCCTCGAAGACGGATTCCCGCACCATTCTGGATTGCAACGGCGCGGAATCCCTGCTGGGGGCGGGGGACATGCTCTTTCTGCCGCCGGGAACCTCGAAAATGCAGCGCTCACACGGCGCCTTCGTCTCCGACGCAGAGGTGCAGCGGGTAGTGGATTTCCTCAAAAAGCAGGGGAAACCGGTTTACGATAAGTCCATACTGGAGATGAAGGAGAGCGCCGGGAAGGGGAGCGGCGGCGAAGAAGATGATCCCCAATACGATGTAGCCGTGGCTCTGGTGGCTGAGACCCGCCAGGCATCCATCTCCATGATACAGCGGCGGCTCAGGGTCGGCTACAACCGGGCCGCGCGCATCATTGAGAAGATGGAGCAGGAGGGGATCGTGGGGCCTTCCGACGGCACCAGCAAGCCTAGGGATGTGTTCATAAACAAGCTGTAATGCCAATTCCAAATCAAGACGCTATCTTGATTCCATTAGCGGAAGAGATGCGCCTGGGAGCAGGGTGATTCCTTCAGCGGTTGTGAACTCCAGAAATGACCTGGTTTCATCGGGGGGTATGCGGAGCGTTGCAGCAACGTTACCTGCGGGGGTGGCGCCGTCCAGACGCTCCAGGAGCTGGAAGTAAGGGGTGATGAGGGATTCGGCGAAGACCTCGTCGGCCTTCGGGTAAATGGCGGCGCAGGAGCCGTTGGGGGTAAAGCAGTCAGCGAATTCCCGAAGGTCTACCTCTCCGCTCTCCAAAATATCGAATATCTCGTAGTGAAAATGGGCCAGTCTGGTGGACGGCGCAAGCGTCAAAGGGAGAGTGAGCAGGTCAGCCTGTTCCAGTTCACGGTCTGTGGGGATATCCGGGACAGTCGCCAGCAGCGCCGCCGCGTAGTGATAATGATAGTCTACCAGGTCCAGCGCCACCGGCAGTAGCCTGCGCAGCTTCTTTCCGGTGAACAGATGGCTCAGGAACGTCCGCTGCATCTCCCATATTTCGGTGTCGTCGAACTTGCTTTCGTCTTCATGCTCAACACCCCTGGCGGCCAGCCAGCGCTGGAACTCGGCCAGAAGAGAGGACGGGGTCATGGCGATGGCCTTGACAACCCCGTTGAACCAGGCGACTGCCTTGCCCCGGCTGTAGAATATGTCGCAGGCGCGGGCAAGTCCGGCTGCCTCGGTCATATTCGCCGCGTTGAATGTAGGAGAGCTTTCCAGGGTGTACGGCGGGTCCGGAGTATATCGCAGTTCCAGGGCGGATGCAGTGTCAGCCAGCCGTGTACCGGTAAGCACTGCCAGCGGAAAAATGTCGAGGTGATTGGGGTAGAGTCCGAGGGCGTAGTCCAGGCTGGACCTGAAACCCTCCAGTGTGTCGCCGGGCAGGCCGTAAATCAGATCGAAGCCGAAAATCGCCCCGTTTTCGTTGAGCAGGGCTATCTTCCCGGTGAATTCGGTTGGGCTGAAGCGCCGCCGGACCCGCTTCAGCACCGCCGGATCGGCACTTTGCAGGCCGATTTGCAGCGAGCAGTTTATGCCTGCAAACAGGCGGGCCATTTCCTTGTCTATAAATTCGCTACGCACCTCAAAATGGAAATGGATGTGGGGGGCGACCCGGGCAATTAGACGTATGATCGCCTTTGCACGCTGTATATCCTGATTGAAGGTGGAATCGAGGACGAACACCTGACTTACCCCGTTACTGACAAAGCACGCCAGTTCCTTCTCCACCCGCTCCAACCCGAAACGGCGCACACCCTTTTCCCCATGTGTATCGAAACAGAAGTCGCAAGCAAAGTCGCAGCCACGGGCAAGCTGCCATAGAGCCCCACTGTAAGCGGCGGGATTGAGGATGCCCGACAGGTATGGGGAGGGGATGGTGTCAAGGAGCGCCAGCGGCGGGCGCGGCAAGCTGACGATCTCCCCTCCGGACAACTGCGAGGTTCCCTTTATCCCGACCACGGTATCGTCGGCGTAAAGGCGCGCCAGCACGTCGAGAAAGGTAGCTTCTCCTTCGCCGAGGACTAGGAAATCGAGGTTGGCCCCGGTGTCGGCCAGGAGACCCGCTGGGTCCGCAGTGGCTTCCGGCCCACCGGCAAAGATGGTCAGCCCCTGCCGTTCACGGCGCAGCAGTGCGGAGATGGCCAGGCATATCCGCCGGTTCCAGAGGTACATGGAAAAGCCTACGGCGTCCGGGTTCGTTGACAGGATGGCGGCGACGCAGTCAGCAACCGGCTGGCACACGAACAGGTTTCGGAGGGTTATCGAAATATTGGCGGACAGTTCTTCATCGTTTTTCAGGGCTGCCGCCAGAAAGGCGTTGGCCAGGGGTACGGCCTGCGGGGAAGGGTAGGGGTGGATGGCGGCAAGAACTACTTTCAAAGGTTACTTCCTCTCAGAATCACTGAACCACGGAGCGAACCTTGATCTTCGGAGTGCCGTCTTCGATCACCACCTTGAATTCGACCTTGGCGCAGTGGTACTTTCTGATAATGGCGGGTTTCTGTCGCTCGATTGCGGCGGTGATCTTCTCCTGTGTAATGTTCCGGATCGAAAGATTACATGCCTTGCGGGCCTCGATGTACTCCTGGTAGAGCCTTTCAAGGTCGGAGTTGACACTGCTTCGTTCATCGACTGTATGCTCGTGCAGGTTTGCGTTCCGGCGCATTTCCATCTTGAAGCGGTCGCGTGAGTATTTCCCCTCTTCTATGAGGCGGGTGATCCTGCACCAGTACTGCTTGTATGTGTTCAGCTTCGCGACCAGCGAGTTATACTTGAACTTCATCATGGTGTTGACGATTTGCACCGGCGGGTACTGGCGGGACATCCGCTCCACTCTGTCGAGCAATTTCAATGGCTCACGCTTCTCGATGCCGATAAAATATTGCTCGTACTTGATGATTAGTTCGTTCAGTCTCTGCTCGAACATCGTTATATCTTCAAGTATTCCCATGAGCTCTCTCCAGTGAGCGACTATAGCAGAAAAATAGAGAAACCGTAAAGGCTTATGCGTAAATTTACAATTTTTCCCGAATGGGCCGAAATCCCGGTTTTTTGCGAACGATTCCCTTGAAATTCACTGTTCATGAGATTACACTGCTCTACCAGTTTGCCCCTATTGAAAACGTGAAGGTGGAGCCATGAAGCGCGAGGTCAAGGCTGCGGCCGTCCAGTTCAACATCCGGACAGGCGATATCGACGCCAATCTGGAACAGGTGCGTAACGCCCTGGAAAGGCTGGCCGACTCCGGCTGTCAACTTGCGGTGCTGCCGGAGATGTGGAGCACCGGCTATGCCTATGGGGAAATCAATAGACTGGCGCTACGCACTCCGGAGGTACTGGAGGAACTATGCCGCCTCTCCGGGCAGTGCCGTATGGTGATTGTGGGGAGCCTGCCGGAGCCTCACGGCTGCAAGGTCTACAACACTGCCTACGTCATGGACCAAGGGGAGATGGTCGGCAGATACCGGAAGCTCCACCTCTTCTCCATGATGGGAGAAAACCGCATGTTGGAGGGAGGAGATTCCTGGCTGGTAGTGGACACCCATGCAGGCCGCCTAGGGGTCATTATTTGCTATGATCTGCGCTTCCCGGAGCTCTCCCGTCGGCTGGCGCTGGAAGGTGCCGAGATCATTGCTGTGCCGTCGGAATGGCCGAAGCCGAGGGAAGAGCACTGGAGGATACTCCTGAGGGCCAGGGCAATAGAGAACCAGTTGTTTGTGGTAGCTGCCAATTGCTGCGGAATGCAGGGAAAGCTTGATTTTTTTGGAGAAAGCCTTATCATCGGGCCAAAGGGGGAGGTGCTGGCCGAAGGGGGGTACGAACCGTGCGATGTGATAGCTAGGCTCGATTTTTCGGTGATGGAGAGTTGGCGCCTTCAAATCCCTTGCTTCCATGATCGTCGGTCGGAATGTTACTGATGACGACTTACCATCAAAATGCTGACATGTGTAAAATACGTATTGACTTCCCAATGGGTAAAGAATATTTCTTGAAATGGAGGTAACAGCCGTGTCATTTTTTGCCGGAACCGGACTGGTCGTTAAACTGGTGTTGTTTGTACTTGCCTATTTTTCGGTGGTCTCATGGGCTATCATATTCTTTAAACTGCTCCAGGTTCACCGTGCCAACAGCGAGTCGGAGCGGTTCCTGGATTTTTTCTGGAAGACGAAGCGGTTTGATGCCATCAACGCTCAACTCGACCGCTTCTCAAATTCTCCCCTTGCGCTCCTATTTAATGAGGGGTACGGCGAGTTGAAAAAGCTCAGAATAAAGGGGACTAATGAAGAGGAGCAGGACACGTTCAGCACTGACCTGGGCGGGATCGATAACGTCTCCCGAGCCTTGCGCCGCGCCGTGACGTCGGAGATCACCCGGCTGGAAAAGTACCTTACCTTTCTTGCCACAACCGGCTCAACAGCCCCTTTCATCGGACTGTTCGGCACGGTATGGGGGATCATGACGGCGTTCAAAGGGATTGGCGAGTCTGGGTCCGCCTCGCTGGCCGTGGTTGCGCCTGGCATCGCCGAGGCCCTGATTGCCACAGCCATCGGCCTTGTGGCTGCGATCCCCGCAGTTATGGGCTACAACCATTTTCAACACAAGATCAGGGTGCTGATTGCCGAAATGGACAGTTTTTCCACCGAGTTCCTCAATATCGTTCAGCGCACCTTTCCAAGGAAATAGGAGGGGAAGATGGAAATCGGCAGCAGGCACAACAGTGACAGGGGAATCATATCCCAGATCAATGTCACTCCGTTTGTTGACGTAATGCTGGTGCTTTTGATCATTTTCATGGTCACCGCGCCCATGATGCAGCAAGGGGTGCAGGTCAATCTTCCCAAGGCGGAGACAAAGGCGCTGGCTTCACAGGAACATGCCGTGGTGGTCTCCATTGAGAAATCAGGCAGGGTATTCATTGACAATAGCGAGGTTGCGGTCGGCGAGCTGCGAGCGAGGCTTGGCAGTATGTTCGCCAGCCGAAGCAAAAAAGAGGTGTTCCTCAAGGCGGACAAGGATGTCACCTATGGTGAGGTGGTAAAAACCATGGCCGAGATCAAAGGCGCCGGCATCGAGCGGCTCGGCATGGTTGCGGAGCCTCCCCAGCAGCGATGAGTCACGCTGTAAGACAAGACAATTATGGGATGGGGTGGATGTTCGCCTTGTCGACTATCTGCCATGCGGTCCTTTACTATTTTCTCGCCTCGTTTAGTTTCACCTCCCTATTTACCCCAATGAAAGCGCCGGTCTATTATGTGGACGTAGTGAACTTGCCGGTGGCCAACCCCCAGGCCGGTCTTCCGGGCGCAACCAAAACTATGAAGGCCCCTATCCAGTCTCTTCCCCCCCCGCAGATGCAGATGCCAGCCAAGGCCAACACAAAGTCGGCAACGCCCGCCAAAGTGGTGAAACAGACACCGGTCGTGGAGTCCGACAGTAAGTTCGAGGAGCGTATGGCCCGGCTAGGAAAGGAGGTCGAGGCCCGCCATGCAGCGGCAGCCATGGAAGTGCTAGCGAAAAGGGCCGCCGGCAAAGCCC
>JBAQKZ010000189.1:0-1751 GCA_049301475.1 Geobacteraceae bacterium
CTGGTGGCGGTTGGCAGCGACGCCCATATCGCCCAGGGGGTCGGGGTCTTCGACGAAGCGCTGGCCGTGCTGTCGCAAGCCGGAATAGCCGAGGAACAACTGGTCAACTCGTCAATGGAGCGCCTCCTTGCATTTTTGGGCCTGGACGAATAAAATTCTGTTTCCATTCCCGAAGGCGCGACAGACCCGCATGATACCACGGCTGATCATGGAGTTGAAGCGGAAAGAAGCATAAAAATGGGGCGCGCAAAAACAGGCCGTTTTGAGTTGAATCCGTGCAGCCTTGTTAATCGCCCTTGTCAGAAGAGGTCCCAAGCAATGTCTTTTTCAGGAAACCTGGAACACCTGTCGATTATCGATGTAATACAGTTGCTGCATACGACACGAAAGTCGGGCATTCTCTCCGTACAGGGCCGCAAGGGTGAAAGTCGGCTCATCTTCAAGGATGGTTACATCGTCAGCGCGAGCCATTTAAACAATAGCATTCGCATTGGTGAAATACTTGTAAAGCTCAACGTAATCACTCCCGACAGTGTCAACCAGGCGCTACGCGAGCAAAAAAACGCCGGACAAGAGCGCAAGCCGTTAATTGTTATGTTGATCGAAAAGGGTCTGGTAAAAGAGGATGAGGCTTACAAAGGTCTGGAACAGCTGATTGAAATGACCATTGTTGAAATATTGACCTGGAAAAGAGGGACATTCCTTCTGGAGGTCATTGATCCGTCAATTGCAGACGATTATCGTTATTATCCCGGCAAAATAGGACGGGAAATCAATATAGACACACAAGGCGTACTGATGGACGCACTCCGCATTTATGACGAGAAAATGCGTGACGGCGAACTGGAGGAGGAGCTTCAGGAAGATGGTATGGCCGCGGAAGAAACGGAGTCGCTCCTTTCCGCCGATGACCTTGGCCTTGCGGATATCGACCGTTTGGAGAGAAAGATACCGGGGGTCTTTTCAGGCCTCGAAGAGTGTAACCCAGCCATTACTAAGCGCAGGAAAATGGAGACGATCGGAGCGGCCCTGCCAGAGCAGGGAAAAGAGGAACTTCTCTCGTTCCTCCAAGGCTCTCCAGGCGGGCCGCATAATCAACTCACAAACAAGCTCAAAAGCCGCATATCCTCTCTTCGGGAGCTAAAGGCGGCCCCGGAGGTAGCCTTGGCCCTTCTTCAAAGCGTTGCCGAAATATGCGAGAGGTCGCTCACTCTGGTAGTTCGCGGGACCGAACTGGTCGCGGAGAAATCGATAGGGATCAAGGAAGGGAATGCTCGGAAGGCGACCCCTCCCCTGGGGTTTCGTATCCCTCTGACTGTCCCTTCGCTATTGCGAACGGTTATAGATGAGGGCCGTCTGTTTCTCTCGCCAACTGACGACAAGGCGCTGCGACAGCATCTGTTCAACGCTATCGGCGCACCCTGCCGCTCAACGGTGCTGCTGCTGCCGTTGAGGAGTTTCGGCAAGACAATAGCCGTGATCTATGGGGACTTCGGCCAGAGTGAGGTTGCCCCGGTCCCCGCCGACCTTCTTGAAATCCTTGCCGACCAGGCCTGCCTGGCTCTGGAAAACTCCTATTATCGCAGGAAACGGGAAAGTGGCGCCAAGTAAACGGCGGACTATTGCCTTAGGAACTGTAAATGAATAACATGGTCAAAATTGCGCTCAGATTTAGGTCAGATTTGGCTGAACTGATTGAGCCAAACCGCAGACGTAGCAGAGCTACGTTGAGGATTTGGCGATTGAAGTTC
>JBAQKZ010000190.1:0-2581 GCA_049301475.1 Geobacteraceae bacterium
GTGAACGGCCCCGGCGAGGCGAGGGAGGCGGATGTCGGCATAGCGGGCGGGCAGGGGGAAGGGCTTTTGTTCCGAAACGGCGAGGTGGTTCGCAAGGTGCTGGAGAGCGAGATGGCTGACGCACTGGTTGCAGAGGTGGAGAAGATGGCGAAGAAGCTATCGCAGTCCTGAATCCGTGACGCTTTCATGGCTTCTCTCGCTTAAATGCCTCTGCCCTGGC
The DNA here is from genome assembly GCA_049301475.1 of Geobacteraceae bacterium. Classification (GTDB taxonomy): domain Bacteria; phylum Desulfobacterota; class Desulfuromonadia; order Geobacterales; family Geobacteraceae; genus JBAQKZ01. The sequence continues at coordinate 221 of JBAQKZ010000190.1, forward strand.
GTTTCAGGACATAGCGACCGCATTTGCGAAGTTCACCGGCAAAGCTTAAGTGATACTGCGCAGGCAACGATTGGCCCCGAAATTTACGCTCGCTCCGCCATTCAATCATCACGGATTCAGGGTAGTTTCCTGCGACTTGAGACTTTACAAAACAATATATTTAACCAAGAGGCCTAATTCATGCGCTATTCGCAGTATTTTATCCCAACGCTTAAGGAGACACCCGCCGATGCGGAGGTTATTTCGCACCAACTCATGCTGAGGGGGGGGATGATCCGGAAACTGGCCGCGGGTATTTACAATTACCTGCCGCTTGGTCTTCGTTCCATCCGCAAGGTGGAGAAAATTGTCAGGGAAGAGATGAATCGCGCCGGCGCCATTGAGATACTTATGCCGGCGGTGGTGCCTGCCGAGCTCTGGCAGGAGTCGGGGCGGTGGGAGCAGTACGGCAAGGAGCTTCTCCGTTTCAGGGACAGAAAGGATGGCGAGTTCTGTTTCGGCCCGACCCATGAGGAAGTAGTGACCGACCTGGTCCGCAGGGAAGTCAGAAGCTACCGGCAGCTTCCTCTAAACCTATACCAGATACAGTCCAAGTTCCGCGACGAAATACGTCCCCGTTTCGGCCTGATGCGGGGCCGCGAATTCATCATGAAGGACGCATATTCCTTTGACGTGGACGAGCAGGCGGCGGACGTTTCCTACGGGAAGATGTACGAGGCCTATCGTCGCATCTTCCAGCGTTGTGGCCTTAATTTCCGTGCTGTCGAGGCCGATACCGGCTCCATTGGCGGTTCCTCCTCCCATGAATTCATGGTGCTGGCCGATTCCGGGGAAGACGCCATAGTCTCATGCTCTTTCTGCGATTACGCAGCCAACGTGGAGAAGGCCGAAGCCAGACCTATGGAGTGTGTGGAGCACTTCGACTCGCGTCCTCTCGAAAAGGTGGCGACCCCCGACAAACGGAGCATCGAGGAGGTCTCGGAATTTTTGTGCATACCTGCTGCGAACATGCTCAAGACCCTGGTGCTATTGGCGGACAATGAGCCTGTGCTGGCGCTTTTGCGCGGCGATCACGAACTGAACGTGATCAAGCTGAAGAATTATATAGGGTGCGACTCCCTGGAGATGGCCGACGAGGCGATGGTGGAGAAAATAACCGGCGCGCCGACAGGTTTTGCGGGGCCGGTCGGCCTGAATGTCAGGATGGTAGCCGATCTGGCGGTGCAGGGGATGAAAAATTCCGTCACCGGAGGCAACGCCCGTGACCTCCACCTGAAAAACGTCAACCTGGAGCGGGACTGCCAGGTGAGAGACTTTACCGACATCCGCAATGTGGCGCATGGCGATCCCTGCCCGCGCTGTATATCAGGCAAGCTGGAGATGTGGCGCGGCATCGAGGTGGGGCATGTCTTCAAACTTGGCGTCAAATATTCCAAAGCGCTCGGCGCAACCTGCCTGGATGCGGCGGGCCGTGAGCAGACCATCTTCATGGGGTGCTACGGCATAGGGATAGGCCGGACAGTGGCGGCATGCATCGAACAGAACCACGACGCGGACGGAATCATCTTCCCTCTCCCCATTGCCCCGTTTCACTGCATCATCTCTGCGATCAACTACGGGAAGGAAGAGGCGGTGCGGGAGGCGTGCGAGGAGATATACAGCCAGTTGAGCAGCGTAGGCGTTGAAGTTTTGCTGGACGACCGTGATGAGCGCCCCGGCATCAAGTTCAAGGACGCCGATCTGATAGGTATCCCGCTTCGCATCGTGGTAGGGAGCAAGAATCTGGCGGAAGGGAAGGTGGAGCTGAAACAGCGTCGTAGCGGCGATATGGAGCTGTTGCCGGTTTCTGATGCTCTGGACCGGATAAAGGCGCTGGTGGCGGATGCGTTGGAGGAAAGGCTTTCTCATGACCCGCGATGAAGCCCGTTCCAGGCTAATTTTTGCCCTTGATGTTGAAACCCTTGTCCAGGCTGAGAGGTGGGCCGACATACTTGCGCCCCATGTGGGGATGTTCAAGATCGGCAAGCAACTCTTCACCGCCTGCGGCCCTTCGGCGGTGAAAGCGATCCTGGAGCGGGGCGGCGATGTCTTCCTCGATCTGAAGTATCACGACATTCCCAATACCGTAGCCCTGGCCTCCCTGGAAGCGGCCCGCCTCGGGGTGAAGTTCGTCAACCTCCATGCCCTTGGCGGCTACGAGATGATGGCGAAGACAGTGGAGACCCTGGACAAGGCATTCAAGGGGGGCGAGCGTGCAAAGGTGCTTGCGGTAACAATACTTACCTCATCGACCGATGTGACGCTGCGCGAGCTGGGGATCGAACTGCCGGTCCCGGAAATGGTGGCCAGGCTGGCGCGGCT
>JBAQKZ010000191.1:0-4306 GCA_049301475.1 Geobacteraceae bacterium
GTTCATGTCGAAGGCGAAGGCGTTCCCGGCGCCGATGTTCTTCTGCACCATGCAGGCGGTGGATGGAAGCATCATGTCCGGGGTCGAGGTGCCGATGATTATGCAGTCCAGCTCCGCCGGGTCGACGCCTCCCCGCTCCAGGGCGTTGTTGGCCGCAGTGGTCGCCAGGTCGGAGGTTGCCTCATGGTCGGCGGCGAACCGACGCTCGCGAATGCCGGTCCTGGAAAATATCCACTCATCGGCATTTTTCACCAGGTACTCAAAGAAATCATTGGCTACAGTCCGGGCGGGGATGCCGCTGCCGGTAGCCAGTACATGTGAATAATACATTACATATACCCTCTGTTCTTTGCCTGAAATAAGCATGGCCCCGTGTTGGGGCCTGTTTTCAGGGAAAAGATAACCTATCTCTTATCGCATAGTTATCCGACATTTGTCAAACCAATTGTCGCTGCTTTTCCCCCGTCAGTCGGCTGCTCCGGCTTTACCTATTGCCGCATCAATAACGGCATAAAGCCATAAAGTGGAGAAAATTGCCAGCAGCCATTTTACAAAGGGTGTCCGGAGCTGCTGGATCTGGTCCGCAATCCGGTAAGGGTCGTCGGCGCCGGAGAGCATGGCGGCGGAGATAATCGGCCCGATGCCCCGCAAGACTAAAAACAGTGCCAGTAAAAGGAAGATGTTTGCCAGTATGAGCAGCACGCTCCCCTTTAGCCGGTTCCCTTTGTAGAGTTGTCCAAGGCCGGGAAGCACGAACGCGGACAGTAAAGCCGCCTTGAGATTTACCTTCATGGATGCTCCTTTCTGCGGAATCCGGTGTGCCGATGTTCGTAATTAAATAGTTGTCGAAACTGTCAAATTTTGTATAATTCATGGACATGGAATCTTCATCAATGAAAAACCGACGAAAAACACTTATCCCTCTTCTCAAAGACCCGGTTGAAGAGGTGCGGCAGGCGGCGGCTCAGGCGCTTGAAACCCTGGAAGGGGCCGGCAGTTTGGAGGATATTCTGGCTCTCCTTAAAAAGGGAGAGCTGTCCGCCAAGGTCAAGGCCATCTATGCGCTCGGCGAAATCGGAGGGGAAAAGGTGCTCGCGCCGCTTGTTTACTGCGCATCCCGACCGGAAGCGGACATCAAATCAGCGGCCATTGAGGTGTTGGGCCGACTGGCCCATCCTTCAACGTGCGCCGTGCTGGTGGAAAAACTGAAGGAGCCGGATGTTGCTCTCCAGGCCAAGGCTGTAGCGGCATTGGGTAATTTCCGCGATCCCGCGCTGGCCAAACTGCTGATTCCTTTCCTCGCCGCCAATGACGGGCTACTGGATGCAGAGGCGGCCTTGGCGCTTGGTAAGATCGGGGATCAATCCCTGGAAGCCCGGTTCATAAACCTCGTCGGTTCTCCACATCCACGTACCAGAGAAGCGGCTGCCCTTGCGCTAGGCGAGCTGCCGCTCTAGTACATCGTAACATCCAAAACAACCCCCCTCAATCCCCCCTTATCATGGGGAACCCCTCTAAGTCTCCCCTGATAAGGGGAGACTTAGAGGGGTTTGGTGCGAAAGAATGAGAGTTACATGGTACTAGCCCATGTAAAAAGTCCATGCGGAATAGTAAAAGATCGGCAGTGTTGCGGTTTCTTGCATGCGGGGCGACAGGCTTTGACACCGGCGTGTTCATGAGGAGGGAGACATCCTGCCAGTCATTTCTTGTCCAGATCGAATTTATTCGCCATTCGTTGCCGATACTCAACGATTTCTTTCCTCAGAGAGGCAAGCCTTGCCATTTTTTCATCGATCTTGTTTATATGAATGTCAAATATATCGATAAGCCTGGGGATCATTTTTTCAGTCTGTTGCGCCTCACTGTAGAAGCAGACGGACAAATTCTGCACCTCTCTGAGACTTAGTCCGAGTTCTTTAAGTTTGAGGATGAATTTGATGCGCCGGACGTAATAGGGTGTATAGCCTCTTGTTGCGCCATCCGCCCGCTGTATTGTCTCAATGAGCCCGAGTTCTTCGTAGTAGCGAAGGGTTCTGGTGGTAACTCCAAGCGACTTTGCCAGTTCTCCGATGCTTATGAATTCTTCGTCGGTTTTTTCCACATGCATGAAATTCTGATTTCCGTAAACTATTAATAACGTGATTACTTCTTGTTCAACTGAAAGCGCTCAACCATCCTATGCCGGTAATCCACGATCTCCTTGCGCAGCGATGCAAGTTTGGACATTTTTTCGTCGAGCTTGTTGATATGAAAATCAAACATCTCGACCATGCGAGGTATGATCTTGGTAGTCTCGCTGGCTTCGGCATATGTGGCGTTTAGTTCCTGTATTTCCTTAATGGTAAGTCCCAGCTCCTTTAGCCTTAGGGTGTACTTCAGTTTACCCGTCTCGCTGGCTGTAAAAGCCCGTATTCCACCCTCCAGCCGCCTGGGTAATGAGGAGATGATTCCCATTTCCTCATAGTATCGGATCGTTCGGGTTGTGATGCCGATAGCTCTGGAGAGGTCGCCAATTGAAATCAACTGCTCATCTTCGCTGTTATTTTTCATTCATTTCGCCCGTAAATTCGCCCCGTTTTATGATGCCGTGCATGGGCAACGATTTTTCGCTATCAACCTCTTAAAATTACGTCAACGTCAAATATATCTGGCGCTGAAGCCCCACCTTGGAGCATTGTGTCAAATTCAAGCGGGGATGCCGAGCATCTATTCATAGCTATGCCAGACTAGCAGGTTTACATAATTTTACAATGAAAATATTGTATCTGCCGCTAAATGTTTTTTATGTCTTGACATAAACGTAAGCTGACGATAATCATAAATGGCAATTATTGCCCGGCGCTTGCTTGGAAAGCCACATAAACGGACAGGAGATACCAACGTGCATACCAACTCCGCGGAGCCATATAAAACCAAACAGAAGGTCCGCTTTGTCACTGCCACCAGCCTTTTTGACGGCCATGACGCGTCCACAAACATTATCAGGCGGATGCTCCAGGCGTCGGGAGCGGAGGTGATCCACCTCGGGCACAACCGGTCGGTGGCCGAGATTGTCACGGCCGCGATCCAGGAAGACGCCCAGGGGATCGCTGTCAGTTGCTATCAGGGGGGGCATGTCGAGTTCTTCAAGTATATAAAGGATCAACTCCGGGAACGTGGGGCCGGTCATATCCGTATCTTCGGCGGCGGCGGCGGGGTCATAATCCCCGAGGAGATCCGGGAGCTGGAGGAGTACGGAATAAGCAAAATATTCTCACCGGAGGACGGCCGCCGGATGGGGCTACAGGGGATGATCAACCTCATGCTTGAGGAGTGCGACTTCACTATCGAGCGGGACGTAGTTGAGGAGATTGATCGGCTGAGGAACCAGGATGTACGCGCGGTCAACGCCCTTATAACACTTGCGGAGCAATCTATCCATGACAACTCCGCCGTTTACGACACACTCCGCGAAACAATTCGCGGGATGGCTAAAGAAACGCCGGTGGTAGGGGTAACAGGCACCGGCGGGGCAGGGAAAAGCTCTCTCACCGATGAGCTTGTGCGCCGCTTTTGCCGGGACTTCCCGGATAAGAACGTCGCAATTCTGGCGGTAGACCCTTCCAGGCAGCGGACCGGCGGGGCGCTCCTGGGTGACCGTATACGGATGAACGCCATCAATTCCGACCGTATTTACATGCGCTCCCTGGCTACACGCGAATCCCGCTCCGAGCTTTCCGGAGCCATTCATGACGCCATTGACGTGTTGCGGGCGGCAGGCTTCGATCTGGTGATAGTGGAGACCAGCGGCATAGGTCAGGGAAATGCGGGGGTGGTGGATGTCTGCGACGTTTCCATTTATGTAATGACTTGCGAGTTCGGCGCTCCCACACAGTTGGAGAAGATCGACATGCTGGACTTCGCCGATCTGGTGGCGATCAACAAGTTCGAGCGCAAGGGAGCCGAGGATGCACTGCGCAATGTCAGGCAGCAGTACCGGCGCAACCGCAATATATTTGAGGTGGCGGACGAGGAACTGCCGGTGTTCGGCACCATAGCCTCACAGTTCAACGATCCCGGCGCCAATGTCCTGTATCGGGCGCTTATCGATACTCTCAACGACCGCAAAGGGCTCGGCTGGAGCTCATCCCTCGACATTTCCGAGCGCGAAAGCCTGAAGAAATACATCATCCCTCCCGACCGGAATCACTATCTGGGAGAGATCGCTCATGAAGTGCGTCACTACCGGCGGCAGGTTGCGGAACAGTCGCGGAACGCCCGGCGCCTATGTCATCTGCGGGGGGCACGGGCGCTTATTGCTGACGCC
>JBAQKZ010000192.1:0-24938 GCA_049301475.1 Geobacteraceae bacterium
CCGAACTTCAATCGCCAAATCCTCAACGTAGCTCTGCTACGTCTGCGGTTTGGCTCAATCAGTTCAGCCAAATCTGACCTAAATCTGAGCGCAATTTTGACCATGTTATTCATTTACAGTTCCTAAACATTTGGATACTACTTGGCAGAAATCAATGATAAACATTCTCATTATCTCAGATAATCATAGTATTAACAAATTGATTGATCATTTTCAGCCTTTGTTATTGGGGAGATTTGATCTGGCCCACAATTTTGAACAGGGGCTTAAGATGGTCTTTATCAAGCACCCGGTAGCGGTCTTCATTCAAAGCGAACTAGCAGGGATTTCCGGAGAAACGGTGTCTAGACATATAAAGGCGCTACTGGGTGACAAGTCTCCAAACATTATTCTTCTCAGTGATAATCCCTCGGTAAAAGCCTCAAAGGAAACTTTTTCCGACGATAGCTTGGACCTCTTTCTGCCGGATAATCAACTAATAGAAGCTTTTCGTCTACAGCTTGACAAGATTCCCGGTTTGCTTTGGAAAGAGCCCTTACATGTGGTGACAGAAACAGATTCCGCCGTTAATGCAAGAAAGACTGTCCCTTCTGTCGAGAAGTCGGAAGTGACCCCACTTGTTGATGTGGAGCCCCCTTACATGCAGGCCGCGTGGCCTCATAACGCTTCACACCGGGAAGAGAGGGAAGATGTACCGGGCCTGCCTGCGCTTGAAAAGGTGGGCATTGATTCTAATGCAAAAATAGGCGCTTCTTCTGCAACCGGCGGCAAACATCCTGTAGTAGTCCAGAAAAATACTTCTGCAGCCCCGTTCGAACCTGGCATTTTTGATAAGGTTGAACAGAACTTTAACTTTCGGCGCAACCAAAACAGGAGGCAGTGGCTTTATTTTCTTGCACTGTTTATTGCCGTTGGGCTTGGGATGCTTATTTATCTCAATTATTCGCGTGTTATTGCAGTTTCCCAGCAGCGGAAGCCTGCCGTGTCTGCCAAGGCACCCGGCCATTCAGCCCCTATCGACACGGGACAGGCTCAAACTGCATTCTCGGGACAGGCAATTAACGGTATACACTTGCCGTCATTTATTCCGCCTCGATCCATTGATGCAGCATATTCACAAATGCATCCTGGATGGGCCAGGTATTATGATCAACAGAGGGAATTTCTTGTATTCAGCAAAAAAGGCGTAATTAAAGCAGTACAGGTCATCGCCCGTGAAGAAGGTGGTATAAACAGCGACTTCTTTTCCTCTGCTCTTAAGGAGTTGTGTGGCGTAGAAACACTCAAAGTCACGACCAGAAGAGAAAAAGGCGGTTATGGTGTGGAGGAGGGGAAAGTAGGTGACACTTTAGATTTTATCCTCTATAAAAAGCTGAATACTGGTAAGGTTGTCGCATTTGTTGTTGCATTGTCCCGGTAGTTGCCAGCCAACTTAACACCGGCAAGTTAATCCCCTATAGGTGCCCCAGGCACGGCCGGAGTATATTTACTGGTCAACAATCCATATAACCGTTATCGTTGCTTTCCCTTGGAGTTCTTATGCCAAATATTTTAACGTCGAAACATTTGCAATATGCAGTATATCTCTTTGCCGCTCTAGTTATTTCCCCTTTTTCAGCATATGCAATTGATTCAGAGTTTGATCTGAATATCCATATGCTGGATAAGAAGCTGGAGAGAACTCAGTCACCTTCCACGCACAAAAGGACGGGAAAGCCTCTGGAGCGACCTGCCAAGAACTCTGTCTATACGCTGAAACCGGGAGATCACCTTTACAAGGTGCTTGCCAGGGATTACGGGATTACCGGCGTCCGGGCCGACGCACTCGTTGAGAAAATAAAACAGATGAACAGGCTTTCCGATATCCGCCACCTTAAAGTCGGTTTGTCTATTGTCATTCCTCCCATTGAACAAGGAGGAGAGTACAAAGCCATTTCCACAAAGAAAGTCTCATCTGACCCACCAATAAAGATTGGAAACGCCGCAACGCTTAAACACTTTACATCCCAGCAGCTCAGGATGGTCAGTCTGCCAAGGAATGTGGGAACTGAAAGTTTGGAAACCGTACGGCAGGTCTGGAGCCGGTTAGTCCCGTCCCTAGGTTTGTCAGGCAATGAACCTTTCGACTGTAATGACAGAGATTTCTCACTATCCCTTGATCCGGAAAGATATCCGACACTCCCCGCTCCGGATGGAGGAAGTATACTGTTGGATCCGCAGAGGACGCTTCCTCCGCTTGTCAAGGCTCTAATCAAGGATAAAGCCCCGATGCTTCGGATTGTTTCAGAGCCTCCTGCCAACCGTCGGAGGTTTTTCAATGCTCTTCTTGACGAGGCACGATTTTATTCTGTTGAGAAGGATTTTTCTGTCGAGTTCGGATATGATCCGAAGATCACCGTTAATGCTGATTTTAAGATTGAAAAGACCCCTGAAAGTCTGCTTAAGAATGACATTGTGTTACTCAACGTTGCTGAAAACAGGAAATCCATGCCGGGCGCGCTCCTAAGTTTCCTGGAAAGCAAGGGATTTAGGATGATAGAAGCATCGTCTTCATCCCTCGAAAACCGCCCCTTAACTAGCCACTTACTTTACCAGATCACGGCCAGTGACCCGCAAAAAATTGCGGATTCTCTTTTGGAGGCGCTTTCTGTCCCCTTTGATACCGGCAGAAACATTAACCTCTATGCTCGTGAAGAGCTTGGCATCAGGCTTGAGGTACGAGTTGACCGATACTTTGAAGATAACGGCCAGCATTTCGTGATCGCTCGGTTTAACGGTGATCCGGTCAATTACACGCTGATTCGTTTGCTTGAAACAAGGGGATACCGGGTAATCATGCTTAATGCGGGGGATAACTTTCGCGCCATAGTGGAGAAAGTGTTCTCCCGTCTGAAAATCCCTGGAAGGCATGGCAGTCATGATCTTTGGCCTATCCGGGAGGTGGGCTATGGAGTTCAAATGTCTGGTGTCACTATTCGTGATCGAAGGAAGGGGGGTGGAGACATTTTTCTCACTAATGGGGAAATGGATCCACTGATTAAGAATCTCGCCGGTCTGAACGGCTATACCGTTATTGATAATTAATGGAGAGCAGTTCCCCGGTGCGGATACATTTGCTCTAAACGGCTGAAGCAGGCGGGATAAAGTATAAAAAACCATAATCAGGATGAGGGATGCTTTGATGTATGAGAAAAAGATGGGGGAAATACTCCTGGAAAACAAGCTTGTCAATAAGGAGCAATTGGACGAAGCGCTGTCCATGCAGAAAGTTTTTCCTGACCAGACAATTGGTCAGCTATTGTGCAAGTTGGGTTTTCTCCAGGATTCCGATCTTGCCGCTATTTTGCAAAATAGCGGTAAACGGCAAAGGCTGACCGATCTCCTTGTGAAGGATAAACTTATCGATAGTGCACAGTTGAGCGCCGCCATTACCTTCAGCGTTAGCAATAAAATTAGCATTGCCAATGCTCTGTTGAGACTTAATTATCTGGATGAATCGGCTCTGGCAAGAGTTATTGCAATTCAGTATGACCTCTCATTAGTTAACATTAGCGCCTTTGAACTCGAACAGGATATTTCCGGCTTTATCAGCCCAAGTTATGCACAAAAACAAGAAATTGTCCCTATCTCCAGGATAGGCAACTCACTGACCGTGGCAATGACATATCCTCTTAAACAGGAAGAACTCAGTGAGCTGGAAAACTCGATTCGCCTGAAAATCATCCCTGTTATCGCTCCAAAGGGTGAAATTATTGCAGCCCAGCAGCGTCTCTACAAGACCCTCCCTCAAACTCACCATGAGGAAATGAATCTGGAAATAGCTCCGGACACAATAGGTGAACTCTTGGACAAAGGCGACAGCCTTGACGAACCGGAGATTAACGATGAAGTCAGAAAGGTAACTGAAAAGGACAGTATTATTGTCAAGTTGGTCAACAAAATCATCTTTGATGCATATATGCTCAATGCGTCCGATATTCACATTGAACCGTATCCGGGGAAAAACGATCTACTTGTCAGACTCCGCATTGATGGGCGCTGCATCGTCTATCAGAAAATACCCTACAGATACAAGTTTGCTATCCCCTCACGGGTAAAGATAATGGCCGTGTTGGATATCGCTGAAAGGCGGAGACCTCAGGACGGTAAAATCAACTTCAAGAAGTTCGGCCCTGCTGATGTCGAACTCAGGGTAGCCACTATGCCAACATCAGGCAACCTTGAGGATGTCGTTATCCGGCTGCTGAGAACCGGCAACCTGGTTCTGTTTGACCAGCTTGGTCTCACCGAACGGAATATGCAGGTGTTCGAGAAAGCAATCACAAAACCATATGGCCTTATCCTGGTTGTCGGGCCAACCGGTTCCGGCAAAACCACGACTCTACACTCCGCTGTGGCAAAGATCAATACCCCGGATATTAAGATATGGACAGCCGAAGACCCTGTGGAAATAGTACAGACAGGGCTTCGCCAGGTTCAAGTAAACCCGCGCATAGGATTTACCTTTGCCTCCGCTCTCCGCTCTTTTATGCGGCTTGATCCTGATGTTATTATGGTTGGTGAGATGCGAGACATTGAAACTGCCTCCACTGCTGTCGAAGCTTCCCTGACGGGTCACATGGTTTTGTCGACTCTCCACACTAATTCCGCCTCTGAAACCATAACGAGGCTCCTTGAAATGGGGCTCGATCCGTATAGCTTTTCCGACTCGCTTCTCTGTATTTTGTCGCAACGCCTGGCAAGAACCCTGTGTCCCGACTGCAAGGCAACCTACGTGCCCGATCAGACTGAACTGACGGGACTGATCGAGGAATACGGCGCTGAACAGTTTGCGCAACTGGGCCTTTCAGAGTCGGGAATTGTTCCTGCAAGACCAGTTGGTTGCACAAAATGCGCTGGAACCGGATACCGGGGAAGGGTGGGTCTGCATGAGTTGCTTGAATGTAATGATGCACTGAAAATTCTTGTCAAAAACCGTGCTGATAACGACATAATCAGAAATCAGGCTATTTTAGACGGCATGACCACATTAAAACAAGATGGGATTATAAAGGTGTTCAAAGGTATAACTGATATCCACGAAGTGCGACGGGTCTGCATCAGGTGATACCAAGTTGCAATCAAACGGTTACGTCCACAAAAAAAGGCCGGTTTCCCGGCCTTTTTTTGTATTTGGCCAAACTGCTATCAGGCAGGGGCAATGGCGCTTACCGGACAGGTATCAACACAAGCGCCGCAGTCAATGCAGGAATCGGCATCGATAACCCGTTTGTCGCCGCCCTCGCTGATTGCGTTTACCGGACAGGAATCGTCGCAAGCGCCACAATTGATGCAGTCGTCAGAAATTACGTGAGCCAAGGGATTCACCTCCTTCTCTGAAATTTGTGATTGATTGTTGATACAATTAATTATCATGCAGAGTTGAAAAAGTCCAGTGCAAAGGCTTTATTTTCAGCCCGCAGCCGACCAGGGATAATCCCGCATATGCTCGGCCAACTCATCCCTGGAGTAACGGTTGATCCGGCGAACTGTCAGCACGGCGGCCATGACAACCGGCAGGGTGTAAATGAATATACCCGTGGTCGCCATAAGTCGCTCACCGATCAAAAGGGTTACGCCAAGGTTGAAGACGATGACCGACAGGTAAAGCAGAGGGCCCAGGAGCGCACGGAACGGCAGGTCCCGTATCCCGGCCGGTCGCTCCGCTCCGTTGTCGACCTTCGCATCGATGAGTTGGATTGCAAGGACAAGGCAGATGCTCGTCGCCCACCAGCCAAGGTAGTTGGATATTGGAACGCCAAAATGCACCCCCGCCTCCCGGTATCCGTATATACGGCCAAGGAACCAGCGGTCCCCCTGAAGCGCCACCGGGTCTATGATAATATCAAGGTAGACTTGGAACAGAGAGGCCAGTAGCAGAACGGCAAAGGAGCGACGGATTTTCGCGGTCTCCAGCGTGACCATATCCCAATGCCGGGCCTTGATTGGCGATATCACCAGTAACGCCGTTGCATAGCTACAGTAGGCAAGGAACACGTAGGAGAGGGAATCGAAAAATGGGACGCCGGCAATCCAGAGCTCCTTCCCCCTGGTTGCATCGATGTAGTAGTACCAACCGTAAGGGATGCCGGTATTGATGGAGCTGAATTCGGAGGCAAACGAAACAAGATAGCCGACTATGGTGAACCAGAGGGTCTTTCGCCACCCCAGGTGCAGCACAGCGGCGACAAGATAGACCGACAGAAAGGCGAACACGTATGGGCGCATGGTAATGGTTCCGACAGCAATAGTGGCGATATCGTGCATATCGATGCTCCGAAAATGAAATGGCGTGGGTCACACGCCATTTCCCCTAGACAAATCTCCAGAAACGAGCAATTTTGCGTCCTATCAAGGCTGTCGAGGGATTGCACGGAGGCGTACCGGTAGGTACGCCGCACACGCAAGTCCGAAGACTTACGCAGATAGGGCGCAAATTTGCTCGTTTCCTAGAACAGGGTGCCGATGATGCTCCCCAGTACCGATATCGGTCCGCTGTCACCCAGCCCTTCCGCGGCCTTCTCCAGCTTCTTCATGGTCGCCGTGGTATCGCGGTACAGCTTGTCCTCGTTCACCAGCTTGCCCAGGGTTCCTTCACCCTCGTTGATCTTGCGGGTAACTTCCATGATATTTTTGGAGGCATCGCGCATCTCATTATAGAGGGCCTCGTCGTTAACGAGCTTGCCTGCCGTACCCTCGCCGCGGTTAATCTTTCCAGCGATCTCCTTGACCTCCTTCATCCCGTCATTGATGTTGGCAAGCGCTCCCTTGGCGTCATTGTAGAAGGCGTCATTGTTCACGAGCTTGCCGATGCTCCCTTCTCCACGGCTGATCTTGCCGGTTACATCCTTAAGGTAGGCCGTCACATCGTTTGTGTTGTTATAAAGGGACTTGTTGTTCAGCAGCAGGGCAAGTGATCCTTCGCCCCTGTCAAACTTGGAGGTGATGCTGTTTATGTTGGCAATGGAGTCATGCAGATTGCCGCGGTTATCGTCAAGGATGGAGGAGACCTTCCCCATTACCTCGTTCTGGTTCTTGTTCAGTTCCAGGATAAGCTGCCTTGTCTCCTTGGTCAACTCGCCAATGTTCTCAACGATTACATCGATGTTGGCCACGTCTTTTCCCCTCACTGTACCCCCCGGCGGCAATAGCGGCGCGGTGGGAGACCCCAGGGTGAGGCCGAGGAACTGCCCTCCAAGGAGGTTGGTCAGGCGCAGGCTGGCAATAGCGTCGGTCTTGATCCTGGTTCCAGGCTTAACCTCAAAATCAATCCGGATATTTTCGTCCAGGATGGTGATCCCGGATATCCTGCCGACATCCACCCCGACCATCTTCACCGGATCACCCAGCTTGAGACCGGTGATGCTGTTCAGATAAGTCCTGTAGAGGATATTCTGCTCAAACGGATTCCACTTCTCGCCAATCTCAAGCATGACTCCAAGAACGACCAGGCTCATTATGAAGAATATTCCAACCTTTTTTTCCACTGAAAAAGCCATAGCGTATTGCCTCCTGTAGGCAGAACCAGTTTACATAAGAATGCGCGTAATAATGTAATCCGAAACAAGTATCAGCATGAACGAGAGCACCACCGACTGGGTGATGGAGACGCCGACCCCTCGGGCACCGCCACTAGTCCTGAAGCCACTGTAGCATGACACCATGGCAATGATCCCACCAAACACAGTCGCCTTGACCAGCCCGTTGCCGATTTCCCTGAGTTTCAATGCACCAGTCAAGCTCTCGTAGTAGGTAGAGTAGGAGACGAATATCTTCGGATGGAGATTACTTACGAGCGCCCCGCCAATGATCCCGATAAAGTCCGAATATATCACCAGCGCCGGGACACACACGAGGCAAGCGATAAGGCGTGGCATTGCCAGGTACCGCACCGGGTTTATGTCGAGGGTTCGCAGAGCGTCGATTTCATCGTAGACCTTCATGACTCCAAGTTCGGCAGTCATGGCTGAACCTGCCCGTCCCGCCACCAGGACACTGGTCATTACAGGTCCCAATTCTCGCACCATGGAATGTCCGACTATGGCGCCGATGATACCTTGGCTGCCGTATTTCTGCAACTCCACCCCGCTTTGCAGCGCAAGCACCATGCCGACAAAAAAAGCCATCACCGTCGCTACAAGGAAAGTATCCGCGCCTATGATCGCCATCTGGGTCAAGATACTCTGCATGTTTCGGGGCGCCTCCCGGAAGCAATAAACTGTCTGCCCCAGGAGAATCATGAACTCCCCGACCTTTTGCAGGAAGTCAAGGAGCTTGCCGCCGATTCTTTCGAAGATATGCTTCAAGATTCACCCCCTGCAACGGTACCGGCTGCCGCTGCCGGATCTTGCGCGGTCTTGGACCAGGTAATACCGAAAGGAAGCCAGAACAGAGTGAGGCGCTTGTTTCCGCTACTGTCACGGTAGCCAACTAACCCCTTAAGAAGTCGAAACTCGGTCAGCCGCTCCTCTTTATGATAGGAAAGGAGCGGAAAAAATTCGTAGGCGAGGGCAGTGCCGCGCGCCTCATGCCAGTAAAGGTTCCAGAGAAAGGATACCGCAGAATCCCCCTGGTCGTTCCATTTTTGTTGATAGAGCCGCCAGAATGGCGCCCAGTTTCGCTCGATCCCGTCCCGGTTAAGCACCGGTTCAACCGGCGCGGGGAGGGTTATGCTCTTCACCCCCCGGACATCCCGGTTGTACACAAACAGCGGCCAAAGGGCTGTCCTGCGCCGTTCCCCGCTGGCGTTAGGCCAACTTTCCCGGTTGTCCGAATAGAGGAAATAGAGGAGCCGGTCCCGTTCCTGCTTGAACTGCCCAGAGTTGATCTCCTCATGTTCATAGAAAGGCCACATGTACCAGCGTTTGCTCGTCTCCTTCGCATGCTCGTCATAATAGAAGGGAAGAATGCTGGTCACATTGCGCTGTTCGCCCCGCACCGTACGCCAAAAGGGCCAGAAGTAGTTCCACTCCTCCTCCTTTTTCACATTATCCGTAGTATGGCCGAAAAAAGGCCATAGATAAAAACGCGCCGTTCGCTGCGGCGAGTCTACGGCGGCGTACAGGGGAAGGATATGGAGCCGACGGGTCGGATTGTTGGTATCAAGTCCGCTCTGCTCCTTCAGAAGAAATGGCCAGAGTGCGAACTGTCTGTTGTACACCCCTTCCTTGGACGCCTGCCCGTAGAGGGGCCAGAACTGGAAGCCGCGCTCCCCGTCTCCTTCAATGGTGGCAAAAAACGGGTAGAGATAATTGCGGGTTGTGGTCCCCTTGTTAACAGTTCTACCGTAAAGCGGAAACAGCACGTAGTGATATTCATCACGCCAGAAACGCTCGTAGATGTCGCCATAGAAAGGAAACACTGATGTATAGGGGCCGTATTCCCTTGATTCACCACTGATATAAAAGGGGAAGAGCATGCTGCCACGCTCCTGCGCATCCCCCTCGTCTTTTCTGTAGATATTCTTCTTGAACAGTTTCAAGACCTGCAATGTGGTAACGTCAGGCCTCGTCTCGGAAGAGGCGATCGGATATAGATATTCGACCGATACGGAGTCATTGCGACTGTTTGACTTGCTGTAGAATAGGGGTCGCAAGGCGACATCCCGGTCATCGCCCTTCTGCTGCCATTTGAAGAGCGGTCCGAGGATTGCCAGATTGCTGTATCCCTCACGGGGGCTTTCCCGATAATCCACAAAGGGCCAGAAGGTAAAGATGGTTCCCGTCGCGGACGGTAGCGCGTCATCGGCAAAAAGCGGCACAACCGACATTGACACTAGCATAAAAACGACCGTGAAAGTAAATTTGACTGACATAACCCCAGGATTTAATCAATAATGTTAAGGGAAAGAGTTACCACGTCGGCAATTAATACTTCCGGTCGGCATAATCGACCCACCCACCGACGAGCACAAGCGCCTTGTCAAATGGGGAGATAACGAAATTGAGGGTCTCTTCCCTGTCCCCGCCCCGGACGGTCAGGGTCTCCGCTTCCATATCCACCATTATGGCGGTGTCAGGATGTCCGGCATAGCCGAATAGTATATCGATCTTCTCCTTGGGGAGCTCGATGGCGGCCATGCCACAGTTGAACATATTCTGGCGGAAGATGCGCGCAAAGGATTCAGCGACAACGGCGGTAATATTGTTAACCTCAAAAACCCAAGGCGCATGCTCCCTGGATGACCCGCAACCGAAATTGGACCGCGACACGACTAATCTGGCTCTCAGGCTTTTTTCTCCATTCGGGTCGAATCCGGGGAGCTTCAGGTCCTCAAGCATATATGGCTTCAGGTCTTCCTTGGTGATTTCGGTCAGATACTTGGCCGGGATAATCTCGTCCGTATTGATGTCGGAACGATCGAGAAACAGCGCCGGTCCGCCGAATTGTTTCATGTTGTACCCTCCTTCATTAATCAAGAAATTAAGAAAAAAGCTTGCCCCTGAAAAGCCTAAAGATATTTTCGCGGGTCGGCTATTGCTCCTTCTATGGCCGTGGCGGCGCTGGTAGCGGGAGACATGAGATGAACCATCCCTCCCTTCCCCATTCGTCCCATAAAGTTCCGGTTGGTTGTTGATGCACAGACCTCTCCTTCCGCAAGAACGCCGTTGCTCATCCCAAGGCAGGCACCGCAGGTCGGATTGGTTACGCAGAAACCGGCCTCCATGAAAATGTCGATAAGGCCCTCGCGCATGGCGTCCCGATAAATCTTCGGGGTGGCAGGAGAGAGGATGCCGCGCACGTTCGGCGCAATCTTTTTCCCCTTGAGTATCCGGGCCGCCACCCGCAGGTCTTCCAGCCTGCCGTTGGTGCAGGAACCGAGGTACACCTGATCCACCGGAGCCCCGGCCATTTCCGTAACAGGCTTGACCTGGTCCGGCTTGTAGCCGAAGGTCACCATCGGCTCCAGCGAGGATACGTCCAAATCGAGCGTCCGCTCGTAGGATGCGTCCTCGTCCGACAACCACTTCCTGAAGTCGGCCAGGGCGGAGTCTTTTGAAGGATAATCATTCCCTATGAACGGCCAGAGATAATCAACGGTAACCGCATCGGGCATGCATACGCCGGAGGTGCCGCCCGCCTCGATCGCCATGTTGCATAGCGTCATACGCGACTCCATGCTCATGGCGTCCACCACCGGTCCGCGAAACTCAATTACCTGGTCGGTGGCGCCGTTCACCCCTAGCTGTCCGATAACGAAAAGAATCACGTCCTTGGCGTACACTCCCCTGGGAAGTGAACCGTTTATATTGATCCGGATGGTCTTCGGCTCGCGGAAGGCGCAGACCCCTTTGAGGATACCCACCTCCAGGTCGGTCGTGCCCACCCCGGCGGCAAACGCCCCGAAAGCGCCGTGGGTGCATGTGTGGGAATCCCCCATGATAACGGTATATCCGGGCCGGATGAATCCCTTTTCCGGGAAGAGCGCATGGCAGACGCCGTTATTCCCGACGTCGAAGAAGTCCTTGATATCATGACGTCTTGCCCAGTCACGCAATATCTTGGCCTGGGTAGCGGTTTTCGAGTCCTTGCTGGGGGTCACGTGGTCAATGACCGCCTTGATCTTGCTATTGTCGAATATCCGGTCCTTGCCTCGTGCGATGAGTTCCGCTATGGCAATCGGCGTAGTGATCTCATGACACAGCACCATATCCAGCTTCAGCACCTTGGTCCCCGGAAACGGCTCATCAACCAGGTGACCGGCAAAAATCTTTTCCGCCAAGGTTTTTCCCATACAACCCTTCCTTTCGTCAAATCGGTCGTATAACCGAGCTAGTGTAACCAAATCCGCATGATAAATCAAACTGAATTTGATGGGTAGCCGATTTGACTCACCAGCAACAACCATGCGGGAACTGGCTTTGATGGTATTACTCACTCATAGGTTAAAATGCCTTTATTCTGCCTACAGAGCCAAGTCCAGAAAGCATGAAGTTTATGAGGAATTCCCGGTTGTCCGACCTGTCCCGGTAGGAGAGCACTATACTCCAGCACTGATGCCGGTATTCCAGGGAGTAGTAGGACTCCAGAAAATCCCCCTTGTCGAACGAATACCGGGCGATGTAATTCATAACCAGCGGTTTGGCAAGGGACACCCCCACCTTCCCTTCCAGATATTCCAGATGGTTCCTGGCAAAATGGTACCCCATGCCGACTAGGTTGCCGTCTCCGTCGGCTGTGTCTACTCCCAGCGTCGAGGTGGATAAGCGCGTCTGATAAGTGTTGAAGCGGCTGTCGGTGGTAATAGAGACCAGCGGCAGCGGGGAGATGCGGGCCTCCAGCCGGACGTCGCTGAAAGGTAGTCCATCGTCCACAAATGTCAGCAAGTCGCGCCGCGACCCGCTCATGTTGTATCCCTGGCTGAGTCGCAGGGTGAGGAGATCCCGGTAGTCGGGGGGGGCGTTTTCTTTCGCGAACCTGCCGGTCAGATAGCTGGCCAGTGACCAGGATAGGCGTTGCTGTCCCACGACCCGGTCGTCATAGTCGAAAAAGGGGAGCGTCTCCTGCCCCTTGTCCTGAACGAAGCTATAACCTATTGTTGGCGCCAGTGTATGCCGGACTCTTGTCAGGGCGCCCCGGTTGATCTCGTAGACACGGGCCAGTGAAGTTGCAATCGTGGCGCCTGCATCGGCCAGGCCGCTACTGTGATATCCGAGGCCCGGATCGCCGCTGTAGCCGTTATAAAACCGCAACCGGTACCCTCCCCAGGCGGAAAGCTCCAGCCCGCCGGGTGCGAGCCAGTAGGAGCTCAACACCGGATGGAGCGTGTAGCGCTGGCCTCGGGAGCCCTCTTTCCGATAAAAATTGGTGGAACTTGCATCCATACCGGCATATAGAGGCGTTTCCCCCAGCCGACGCCGGACGGCGTTGAAGCTCAACTGCGGCAGTTTTTGCAGTGTTGCGCTGTTGGACGGCAGATCAAGGTTGTCGACGTATCTGAACTCACCCGTGAGTATCGAACTGTGCCAGGCTTTGGTGAGCGAGACGGACGAGTCAAGGAGCTGGCGGTTATATTCGCCGCTTGCCTCGGCAAAGTCCCGGTAGAAACTGCGATCTAGAGTCCGTGTCAGGTCGGTCTTGAAGGTGAGTCCCGGCGCAAGATGCTCCTGCTGGCGCGCTACCAACTCGCCGCGACCCCTGCCCCGGGATGTATCCTGAATGAAGTATGCACGGATTTCGCCGTGACTGTCATCTTTGCGCAAATAGCGGTACTCTACGTCGGCCCCGGCCCCGCGCTTGCTCTGAATGTCCAGGTCAAGGGTCAAGTCCTGGCTGGGAGAGATGGCCCAGTAATAGGGGATGTTAAAGTTAAATCCCTTTTTGGTGGAACTGCCGATGCGGGGGAAAAGAAAGCCGGACTGGCGCTCCCGCTTGACCGGGAATACGATGTAGGGGAGATAGAAGACCGGAGTATCATTGATGTAAAACAGTGCGTTACGGCCACTGGCGTACTCCTCAAGGGTTACATTCAGGCTGGAAGCAGTGAACTTCCAACTCGGCGACGGGCCGTCGCAGGTGGTGAATGTCCCCCGCTCAAGCCGGTAGTCATCCATTCCGGTTTTTTCCAGCCTGGCGCCTTGCACGTGCAGATTGCGCTGACGGACGAAGAGCTCCGCATTTAGCGCCTCTCCAATCTGGCTTGTCAAATTAACCCTGACCTGCTCGCCCGTAAGTGTGTCGTTCTCCTTGATGAGCCGCACATTCCCTTCGGCCACTGCCTCGCCGGTATCCTGCTCTAGCGACACCCGATCCGCGAGCAGTGTTGCCTCTTTCCAGGTTATTTCAACATTCCCCTCCGCCAGGTAGGAACCATTTGCCTTGTCGTGCGTAAGGCTGTCCGCCCGCACCGTCACGCCATTAGGGAGCGAAGAGGTCGCGCCGCAGGCGGATATAGGGGAAAAGGCCACGAATAGCGCCAGGACAAAACAGAATATGGCTGAATAGATTCTCACGTTAGCCCATTTATCCACGAAACGGTTCGAATGATTGCGCAAGAAGGAGGGCTCGCGCTTCCCCTACGGTAAACAGTGAACCGCAGACGAGTAGTAGGTCCTCAGGGTCTGCCTCGTGCCGCGCAGCTTCCAGGCCCTCTGCGACACTTATGGCTTCACTGCTTGGTGCACCAAGGCCTGCACAGAATGAGGCGAGTTCCGCAGCAGACAGCGCCCGCTCAAGGGAAGGCGCCACAGCAAAGACCCGGCTCACCAGTGGGAGAAGCGGCGTCAGTATCCCCTGTATGTCCTTGTCTTCCATTATTCCAATAACCATTAACAGCCTACGGCGTGGGATATCCGACAAGGCCTCGGCCAGAGCCCTGGCTGCCGCCGGATTATGGGCGCCATCCAGCAGAATCCGGGGGGACTCCCCAAACATTTCCATTCTGCCGGGCCAGCAGGCAGAGTTGATTCCCTGTCGAAGCGCCTTGTCCGGCAGGCTAAAGCCCATGTCGCCAAGCAACTCGGCGGCAGCCAGGGCGCACGCCGCATTGTCCGCCTGGTAGAGGCCGTGGATTCCCGGCTCGATCCTGTTCATGTTAGTCAGGATGCCCCTGTAGACAAGCCTACTCTCTTCCCACTCCGCTTCAAACTCATGCCCGCAACGGTACAGCGGACTGCGCAGTTCGGCACAACGATCATTTATGACGGCCAGCGCTTCATCGCACTGGGGTGCAGTCACCACCGGGCGCTCCTTCCTGATAACGCCGCTCTTTTCTCCGGCAATGGCGGCCACGCTGTTCCCAAGATACTGGCAGTGGTCAAGAGCCACCGGTGTGATGACCGCCAGCTCACCGTCAGCCGCATTGGTGGCGTCAAGGCGACCACCCATCCCCACCTCCATTATTGCCAGATCTACTTTCTGTTCAGCAAAGTAGAGAAAGGCAATGGCCGTCACCACCTCGAAGAAGGTAGCGCCGTCAGGTGATGCCTGTATAACCCGCTCAGCCAGGCGAATCATATCCCCTTCCGGTATCATTGTCCCGTTGATGCGAATCCGTTCGGAAAAACTGATAAGGTGAGGGGAGGTAAATAAACCTGCCCGATATCCGCCGGCTTCCAGGATGGCGGCAAGAAATGCTGCTGTGGAGCCTTTCCCGTTTGTGCCGGCCACATGGACCGTCCTGATGCTGTTATGGGGATTGCCGAGTGCGTGGAGGAGGAGGTTGATCTTCTCCAGGCCCGGGCGCATGCCGAAACGCCCCAGCCCGTAGATGTATTTGAGTGTTTCCTGGTAGGTCATGACAGGCGGGAATTATATGGAACTGATGTGGAAAAGTCCATATAAATACCGTGACTGGCGTCAGGCCGGAAATCATGTATACTAAAAACGAAAAACGGCAGCTCAGAAGGCGAGACAGTATTCACCGCCATTTAAGCTGCCGAAATAATTAATAGTATTTATCCTGCCTTAAAAAGGTTCTATGCTCTCCTGATCAGGCAAAGCGCGCGTAAAAATCGTTCCCCTTGTCATCCACTATGATGAATGCAGGGAAATCCTTGACCGTGATCATGTAGATGGCCTCCATCTCAAGCTCGGGATACTCAAGGACTTCCATCTTAACTATGCACTCTTTTCCGAGCCGGGCCGCTACGCCGCCAATGGAGCCTAGGTAGAACCCGCCGTATTTTTTGCAGGATTCAGTGACCTCCTTTGAACGGTTTCCTTTTGCCAAGGTTACCAGCGATGCCCCATGCTGCTGGAAAAGGGGTAGATAGTGGTCCATCCGCCCGGCAGTTGTCGGCCCCAAAGCGCCGCAAGGATAGCCTTCCGGAGTTTTTGCAGGGCCGGCGTAGTAAATGATGTGGTCCCTTAAATACTGCGGAAGTTCTTCTCCACGGTCAAGGCGTTCTTTCAGCCTTGCATGGGCGATATCCCTGGCCACTACGATTTCCCCTGACAGCGACAACCGTGTTGAAACAGGATACTGGCTCAGTGTTGCCCGGATTTCATCCATAGGGCGCCCCAGATCTATCTGAACCGCCTCCTTGCCGACATTGGGCGCTTCAGGAAGATATTTGGCCGGATTCCTCTCGAGTTTTTCGAGAAAGATTCCGTCCTTGTTGATTTTTCCCTTGATGTTGCGGTGGGCGTTGCAGCTTACACCCACACTGATCGGACATGACGCTGAATGACGCGGAAGACGGATTACCCGGACATCAAGGCAGAAATATTTGCCGCCGAACTGGGCCCCCATTCCCATTTCGCGTGACATCTCAAGCGCCTTCTCCTCTAATTCCAGGTCACGGTATGCCCGGCCTCCCATGCTGCCTGAGGTTGGAAGATTTTCCAGGTATCCGGTAGTGGCCAGCTTGAGCGTCTTGAGGTTTCTTTCGGAGGTTGTCCCGCCAATGACAATAGCAAGGTGATAAGGTGGGCATGCTGACGTCCCGATGGATTTCATCTTTTCTCTAATGAAGTTTATCAGGTTGTCGCCATCAAAAATTTCCCTGGTCTCCTGAAAAAGAAGGGTTTTATTTGCAGACCCGCCACCCTTTGCAACGAAAAGAAAATTATAACTGTCCCCGGCTGTCGCATAGATTTCAATATCAGCTGGGAGATTCGAATGCGTATTAGACGCATGGTACATGGAGAGAGAGGTTCTCTGTGAATAACGAAAATTATTTTTTAGAAAAGCGCTGTAAATACCCCTTGAGAGAGCTTCCTTGCTGGGGAATCCGGTCAGCACCATCTGTCCCTTTCGGCCCATCACGATGGCCGTGCCGGTATCTTGGCACATGGGGAAAACGCCTTCCGCCGAAATGACGGCGTTTTTCAGTAATTCCAGAGCGACGTACCTGTCGTTGTCGGAGCTTTCAGGATCATCAAAAATTCTCGAAAGCTGTTCCAGGTGCGCAGGCCTGAGGAGGCATTCGACGTCCCTGAATGCTTCTTCTGCAAGCAGACTTAAAGCCTCTGGATGAACCCTGAGAATTTTGACTTTATCTCTAAGCCTTAAAATCTCAACGTATTCTTTCGACAATAAACGATACTCGGTGGTAGTATCTTCTCCCAACTGAAACATCTCTTCGTACACAAAATCTTCCATCGTGACACGTTCTCCTGCTCTGAAGTTAAATATGATTCATGCGGCAGTCCGGTTTATCCATACACGCTAAATATCCGATTAATGTGGAGAAAATCACATCTTGCGGGTTAATGCTTGACTTTATGCTTTTGAGCATATCACCATGAATTTAGTGTTGTCAACGGGTGATTTCGTAAAAATGAAAATAAATGAATTAGAAGAAACAATGTTTTACGGTTTGGCGGTAACATTCATCTCACCAATGAAATTGGCGCAGATAAAAAGAGGCTTCAGTGGACATTTCCATCTACATACATTTCCCTTTTTGTCTAAGAAAGTGCCTCTATTGCGACTTTAACTCACTGGCCGATTCGCGGATATCGCCAGAGGAGTACGTCGCCTCGTTGCTGCAGGAGATGGAGTTGCGCTCAACGCGGCTTGCCCACACTATAACCGTTCCGACCCTTTACCTGGGAGGCGGGACGCCATCGCTCATGGCCCCGGAATTGGTAGGACGGATTATTGATTCCGCGGACAAACTATTTGGACTGGCAACAGACTCCGAAATCACCATGGAGGCCAATCCCGGCACACTCAGCCCGGCCAGGCTTGCCGGTTACAGGACAGCGGGGGTCAACCGCCTCTCCCTGGGGGTTCAGTCGTTCAACGACGAGCAACTCATGAGGCTCGGACGGATACACAGCGCCAGGGATGCCAAAGAGGCGTACGATTCCGCCCGCGCCGCCGGATTCGCCAACATCGGCCTGGACCTGATCCATTCCCTGCCGGGTGAGACTGCTGCCATATGGGAAGCCGATATGTCAATGGCCGTGGCGCTCGGGCCGGAGCATATCTCCGCATATGATCTGACGGTGGAGGAGGGGACGCCGTTCCATCTCTTGAGGAGCGCCGGCAGGCTCCACCTTCCCGGCGAGGACGAGGCGGCAGATATGTTCCAGGACACCGCCCTGCGGCTCGGCGCGGCGGGCTATGAGCAGTACGAGATATCCAATTTCGCCCGCGCCGGGTTCCGCTCACGGCACAACCAGGTATACTGGCGGCGCGGCGCCTATCTCGGCTTCGGCGCTGGAGCCCATTCATTTTCCCCTTCGCCAGACTTCGGCGTCAGGTGGCGCAATGCGGAAAATCCCGAGCGTTACATGGAGTTCCTGGCCCAGGAACTCCTGCCGGAGGAGGAGCTGACGGCGGTAGGTCAGCGGCATGCGATGGCGGAATTCTTCTTTTTGGGCCTCAGGATGCGTGAGGGAGTGGCAGTGGAGGCCTTTCGCCGCTCTTTCGGCATATCCCCGGAGAAGGCCTATCCCTATGAATTGGCCGAACTTCTGTCAAACGGCCTGCTGGAGAGACAGGGAGATTGGCTGAGGCTTTCCGGCAGGGGGATGATGGTAGCGAACCAGGTTTTCATGAGGTTTCTGTAGCACGGTTTTTACCGTGAAAGCGTCACGGATTCAGGTAAATTTATACATGCTCAACCAGCGCAGCCATTGCTGCAGCGATATCTTCCATTAGCGCGGCATCCAGCATGCCTTTTTTCTTTATAAAGCGAGATATATCAACGCCTCTAGTACCGTGTAACTCTTAAATCAACGCTCAAATAAATCCCCTCCACCCTGGCGGGGGAGGGGGAGGGTTAGGGTGGGGGGAAGTTGCCATTATCTCAGCCAGTTGCGAAATTTTAAGAGTTACATGGTACTAGCTTGTCTTGGCATATGGAGATATTTATCATGATTGCGTCAGGGTGTAAATGTAAATATGTAAAGGGCGTCCCCTATAGGTCCTCGTTAACTTACCTTCTCAGCGACTGAACAAAAGTGAGCATCAGGTCCGCAGCCTTCTCTGGCATTTCCTCTTGAACGTTGTGTCCACACCCCTGAACAACTTCCAGCCGGGAGTCGGCCAAAGCGGTATGCAGCTTGTGACCATTCGATAGCGGTATAACTCTGTCGTTTTCACCCCAGATAATAAGAGAGGGGAGGCGGATATCTCTATACTTGGACGTGTACAATTCGAAGTCCGCCGGGATGACGTCAGAAGCCGTTTCAATTAACGCGTAGCCGTAGCTAGGACCTTGCATAAAGTACGCATACCTGTCGATCTTGTCGGCAGTAATCTTTGATTTGTCGTAGTAAATTCTTTCGAGTGTGTATTTGGCTTTGTAGGCGGCTGTAGTCAGCCCCAATATAAGGTGGTTGAGGAGTGGCATTCGCATATAGGAAACAAAAAAGGGCAAGTCAATTTTGTAGGCCGCTGCATCAATGAGAATGAGGCCCCTTGGGTAATAGTCTTTGTCGCCTGCTAGGAGCATTGTAGTGAGCAGCGCTACTCCGCCCCCGAAGGAGTGGCCAACAATTATAGGGTTAGCTATTCTGTTGTCTCTTATGAATCCTGAAACGATGGCAGCGTTGGCTTTTATTGAATAATCGCCGTCTCTTGGAACAGACGAAAACCCGAATCCCTTCAAATCGACCAGGTAGATATTGAATGCGTCACGGGGGAAGAAACGGAGGACGTCCGTCCACGTTTGAAGAGACGCAGCAAAACCATGGAGGAATACGAGATTGACCGCGCCAGAGCTATGCTTTTCAAAGTTTATGTAGTTATCTTGCCCATAATAGTACCTAGTCCCAGGAGTGAAGTTCTGCATTTTGGAAACCTCAACATGAGCACATGCTTGTGCTAGAACTAATGCAACAATGATGAAAATGCGTGGCTGTCGCATCGTGGACGTCATTCCTTCGGCTCTAACGTTTGAGTTTACCTGCGTGCGAAGGCTTGCACAGCCAGAGCCGTAACGGAACGAAGGGTTAGGCTGTTGAGTGCCACACGCTGTCGCCGTACTCGCCGGGACGGCTAATACCAATTCCAAATCAAAGCGCCCTCTTCGTTGGATCGTCTTCGGCTCCTCAACATACTGGTTGTATGCCTTCGTCGCCTCAATCCTCGCCGCCTTGACTGCATCTTTGATTTGAAATTGGTATAAGATATGGAGAAGCCTGTATCGGGACCCACAAAGCAGAGTTCAGGCGACAACTGCGCCTCGTGCACGAGGTGACAGCGAACGTGCTTATATAAGACCTCCTCAATCGTGAGCATCGCACCACCGATCTGCACCTGGAGAAAGCCACCGATAATTGAGACGTTCGGTTGGATCTTCCTGAGAAACTCATCCTTAGTATTTGGATAGCGAAGCTTACTCATCGCCGCGACGGCAATAAGCGATTGAATAAGGGCATCTTCAAAGTCTCCAGCAGCCAAGTCAGACTCGGCTTTACGTAGGCGTGCGGCAATGCTCACGGCTCGGCCTCCGATTCTGCGGCATAACGTTAAGTTGAGGGGCGCGCCGCTTTTGGCGCGTCCCTCTCGAACGCCATGTTAGGTTGCTGCACGAAGCGCTACCGTGCCTGAAGAAATAACGCGAATAGCGGAACGCATTAAGAGCCATACGAGACATAGCGCAACCACAATATCAGGCCAGCCTGAACCGGTGAACCAGACTGCACCAGCCGCCACGAAAACCGAAAGATTTGATGCGATGTCATTTCGTGAGCACTCCCACACTGAACTCATGTTCACATCTTCGTGACGATGCCGCCACAGTAGAAAAAGACAAAGGGAGTTTGCGGCAAGGCCAAGAAGACTAAACACACCCATAACCTCGAAGACGGGGAGGCTTGGGATAAAAAGCTTGTAAGTAATTTGAGCGGCCACGGCGAAAGCCGCAAGGAAAATGAGCCCGCCCTTAAACAGGGCGACTTTGGCCTTAACGGTAGCGCCCCTCGAAACTGCGTAGAGGCTAAGGCCGTATGTCAATGCATCTCCAAGGTTATCAAGACTGTCAGCTAGCAGCGCGGTTGACTTGCCATAGAGCGCAGCAGCAGCGATGACAAAAAACATTACAGCGTTGATGCCGAGGACAATTTGTAACGTTCCGCGCTGCCGCTCGCGCAGGCGGTCTAAAGAACAACCATCGTCACAACAACCACTCATTGCGGAAACCTCATAGAAGCAACCTAACGAATAGCTAAGCCGGCCGCGCTTTTTGCGGTCGGCTTGAGCGGATGGTGTACGCCCGTCATGGGCGTGAACTTATGGGGTGCAAGTCCCCTGTACTAGACATTGCAAGCCTGACTGACCCCAAGATGTGTTTCATCAAAAGAATATCACATTTATTTGTTATTTGTAGACCTGACCCTTATTTGACTTCAGCACGGTATGACCAATAAATGGTTGAAGGATCAAGGTCTCATATCTGTCAAAGAACAGTGGGTGAAGCTTCATCACCCGGCTACGGCCCGGTAGCTCTGCTGAATCGCCCGGTGCGGACCCGCATGCCGGGTGGTGTGGGGAGGGGGGGAGAGAAGCCCCCCCTTACCCGATTTCGGCGATTTGCCGTTGATTTTTCCTCTTCCTGTTTTGTCCTGTGAGTCTCATTGCCCCCAGGTCTACAACTTTTTGTCCAGCCGATAGACCTTTCGCCTTGAGGTGGGCGACAAGAGCGTCTACGTTATAAGCATATTCGTGTGCGATGCCGTCTTTAATTTTCCAAAGTTCCTCGATGATTTCGTCAGCCATTTTCGTCTACCCCCATAAGTTCTTGTGGAGTGCAAATCTCTGGGCACACATAGCCATGTGCGGTACATACTTTGTTTCATCTCTGCGTTGTCAATATGCCGACAGTTCCATGTTAAAAGATAGTCAACACCGTGAACGGCTGCTATTGCGATATGAAGTGAGTCATCCAACGCTTTTTTCGGAAGCGCGCCTTCTTGGAGGAGCGCTTTTGATAAGGCGACAACTGCCTCGGTGATTGCCAGAAATTGGACGTCAGACAAAGCGTTTAGCCGCCGTGATGCAGCATCAGGGTTTCCTCTTGCAGCTTCTTCGGTAACAAGACTGGAAGTGTACAGCCTGAACCGACTTCTTTGAGTGTCCCACCAGTCGCTGGTTATTTTCTGCCAGGCTGCGGCTAGCAAGTCGTTTGTGGGACGAGCCGTAAGATACGAAACGATTGATGTTTCAATGTAAACAGTCATTTTCTCCATAATAATGCCCTCAAGCTCAACCGTCATTTGTCATTTGGTTTGACCAGAATGAACCAAGTGAATACACGGTCTTCGTTTTCCCTCGGATCCTTATCACGACGAACCTTACCAGACGATAAAGTGGTAAAGTTATGCTCCATAAGAAATTCTATAAGGGCAAAACACTCCTCTATCTACTACTGCTTCCTGAAAACACCCTGTGACACTTCGGACAGAAGAAGAGAAGAGGGGTCAAAGCTCCACATTTAACAAATTCAGCTCCTTGCACACCCTTGTCAACAAACCCCCAAGCTCCTTGTTCCTCTTCAATTCGGCGTGAAGCCGTGTCAAATGTGGAGCTTTGACCCCTTTATGTTGTTCCTGGTTGCGGACCCGTGATAGCAAGAAAGATCCGTCTCAGCTCCTCGTTGGCGGGGATGTCACCTCGCGAAAGCCGATCTATCAGGACGTTCTGAAGGGCGGGCCACTTTCCCAAGCCGTGCGCAGCCGACAATTTCTGAAGCAAGTAGCGCCCGGGAAAGATGGTCTTCCAGCCGTCCAATTCGGGGCGAAGATTCTTGCGGACTTCCTCAATACACTGGTCCAGCAAGTTTTTGCGCTTATCTTCGTCAATCCGACAACGGAGTTCAGAGCTAACGTGCTCGACCTTTTCTGACAATGCCTTCCGCAACGGGGCCAGCACCGCATCGTCAACGCTCCCATCTTTCGCAATCAAGTTGAGCCCGCTGGAGTGATTGCCAATGCTGCAATCTTCGGCCTGAAAAAGTTCCCCGAATCTCGATGCCGCCATGTCTCTCAAGAACGCAGCGGAGTTCTTCAAGGCAGCCTCGAACAACTGTTGCCTCACTTGATCTGGCGAAACGTCGATCTGGTACAGATCTCGAAGAACCGTTGAGATCAAGCCTTCATCCAAGAGAAAATTCTCAATATGGTATCGAGAGAGC
This sequence comes from Geobacteraceae bacterium, assembly GCA_049301475.1. Taxonomy (GTDB): domain Bacteria; phylum Desulfobacterota; class Desulfuromonadia; order Geobacterales; family Geobacteraceae; genus JBAQKZ01. Next base: position 23,070 of record JBAQKZ010000192.1, read on the forward strand.
ACAAATAACCGCCCTTGGGATATGGTCGAGTGTTTTCTGACTGTCTCCTCGGTCAAATAGTCTCTGTCTCTAATGAGGAAGAACTCGCAGCGAGCGAAGTCCGACTCGAGCAGCGCCAGGATTGCTCCGTTCATTCGATACAAGTTTTGCCACGAACCCACAGGGATAATCTTTATCTCCTTCGACAACCCGGGAAGTACGTTGGCAAAAGTGCGCCGGTCAGCGCTGCTATCGCGGCCTTCGGAGAAGACCACCTTCCGGGAGATGCCGACATATCCGGAATATCCGAAGAGGTCGCGAAGGATCTGTATCTCCGAACCCTCATCAGTCGCGGGAACACACTCCGCCCTCTTACGGTCCGCACTAGCGCGCAGAAAGAACGTACGCTCCCGACCGGCCTCGTCAATCAGCTCTGCGCTATGTGTGGCGCACCATATTTGATTCTGAGGCTTAATTTCCCGCATGGAGTGGAGCAGCTTCCGGGCGAGCTCCGGATGTAGATGAAGCTCAGGTTCGTCAATAATAATGACTGAATCGGATATGTCGTTGCGGAGGAAGAAAGAAAGAATGAAGAAAACCTCCTTCTCGCCCGACGATAGATCCTGAAAAGGGAGCACGTCGCCGGTTGGGAGCTGCACGTTTAGTGAAAGATCCTCTGCGGTCGCATCAACGAAGGAGTAACCCGGAAACAAGTCTCCCAAGAGCTTGTTGTACGGCTCCAACGGATCGGGCGGAACCGCACTCGAGATTCCTCTGGCTAGGTTCTTATGATGAATCCCTAGCGCATATACGTGGTGATAGCTCTGTTCAACGAGGAAGTCATACATGTCTTCATACTGCAGCGTGGTTTGCCCGTACGAGATGTTATTAAAGTGCTGAGGCGCTAGTCGGTTTCTCCAATCAAAGATGCGACGTCGGTCATATGCGCGCGCACCGTATCCACGGTCCGCTCGCAGAAAGAACCCAAGCCTTCTCGTGAAGTTCTGAAATTTAAGGGATACGAGGCCATGCACACGCTCGTTCAGCGCGCGCTCCGATGACGGAAGCGCATCCGGCATGTTGACTTCCATCCAATAGCCGCGCTTGCTCCTTGCAAAGGCTACGGCATCAGAGTCCTCCGGTCTTTCTCCGAGTTGAGATATCTCCGATTCTGTGAGCCCAATCCGAACAGCGAATGAGTGCTCAGTGATTTTTCTGCTTTGGTAGTACTGCCAGCTGTAGCGGTTTGCGATGCCATAAGAAAGTAGTTCTAGAACAGAACTCTTTCCTGAGCCGTTCGCTCCTGCGAGCACGATGAGTTCGCCCAAACCGACCGGCTCTCGAAAGGAGCCGATCTCCACGTCTCGTAATCTCCGGAAGTTCGCAATGCGGAGCTGTGTGATGTACACGAAATGTGCCCTCGAACCTAACGTTTAAGTTAAGCCGACCTGCGCAGCAGGTTCGGCTTGAACGAATGGTGTACGCCCGTCATGGGCGTGAACTTATGGGGTGCAAGTCCCCTGTACTAGAATCCAGTCACTGTCGTGAGACAGAGTAAACCAAGTACTAGCCGAAGGCAAGGGCGTCTCCTCGAGGAGGGGTCTGGAGGAAGCCGGAGCGCAAAGCTATGAGCCGACGAACAGAAACAGCATACAAGGCCATCATCCGGGCAAGTCAGCACACCATGACGAAGTCCCACGGATTCAGGAGAAATGGTAAATGCTGCGGTTGTGTAGCGACAGTTCACGTTCTTATCCGGGGAGATCTGTCCGACTGGCCGTCCCAGATGCATGGGGCTGCGCCCTGTATGGCAACATGCCGGGTGATTGGGCAGAAGTCAGCATAAGCCATAGTAGGCAAGGACGTCACCACTCATAGCAGTGTGGTGGC
>JBAQKZ010000193.1:0-20640 GCA_049301475.1 Geobacteraceae bacterium
GTGCAGGTCGCCGCGCGTCGGCCGCGCCGCCTGACCACGCTTTTCTGGCCGTTTTCGAAGCGGAGCGGATGTATCTTCGCATATGCGCCATGAATCCCCCCGCCGCGTGTCGAGGCGACACAGACAAACAGTCGCGCCGGATCGACATGGCTGAACTCATCCATACGTTTGACAATATCGGCGATCAGTCGTTCCAGTTCAAGGGTCAGGTTCAATGTTGACATGGCTGAGTAGTTGGTTGCTGGTTTAATCCCAGGAAAGGATGCAAATTCTTCGTATCACACTTTTTGCAGCTTGTGGCAGAACAGGCATCGCATCGGCCCATCCTTGGGCTTCACCGGATGACTGGCCGGAAACGGCACCCCCCCCGGCTCAAAGTGGCAGGCCGGGCACCCCTTGTCCGCCTCCATCTTGCTGCCGGTCTGCTTCATTATCTCGTAGAACGGCCGGTGCTTGTCGTCGTTTGGCACCTTTTTGGTCTTTTCCTCGCCGGAAATGGCGTAAAAGACGACGAGAACGGCGCCGATCATAGCGATGAATATCCAGTCCTTTTTGCCGATGTTCATAGCGCCTCCAATGTAGGCAGGTAAAGGCAGAGGCAAGCATTTGCTTTTCTCTGCCTCTACCATTACCTGAGCTTTATAATGCTGCGCATCCGATTGCGCCGTTGTGCCGGGGATGGGGCGGGAGTATCACAGGTAGGTCGGCCGCAATCTCCAACAGCTTTACAACCCCCTGATTGCAGGCGACGCCGCCTACCAGCACGATCTGTGTTGAGGGAAACCGCTTCAGCATCGGGAGTACCCGCTTCACCAGTGTCTGGTTGACCCCGGCGCAGAGGCTGCCTGTGGGGTGGCCGCGGAGTATCTGTCCGATAAGCTCCGATTCGCCGAATATCCCGCAGGTAGAGTCGAGCTTTACCGGCTCTTCCCAGTGGGACGATAGTTCCTCCAGGCTTACCTCAAGGATTGTGGCCATGTTTTCCAGGTAGCGGCCGCTGGAGGCGGCGCACTTGTCGTTCATGACGAAGTCGGCAAGCCTGCCGTTTCTGACCAGCGCCACCTTTGTATCCTGCCCCCCCATATCGAGCATTGTGAAATCCTTGAGTCCTGTCTGGAGAACAGCCCCGGATACGTGAGCCCTGATTTCCGAAACGACCCGCGCTCCCGCAAGATTGAGGGTGTTGCGACCGTAACCGGTTACAACTATGGGCGCGCCTGCAAGCTCCGTTGGCGTAAAGAGGCCGGTAGCGGCCATGTCGAGCGCCAGGGCGTCCCCTTCGATACGGCCAAACCGCTTGTAGAAGGTGACGGTGTCGAAATCGGCCAGTCGGCCTATCCTATCCCCTTCCAGCGCCGCAAACTTGGCCTTTCTGCTTCCCAGGTCGATGCCTATCCTTACCATTCCCTGGTTCCCGGTCACTGCTCCCTCCCTTCAAGCATCTCCAGAAAGCCCTCAATGCGTATTTTGGTTCGGGCATCCAGGCTGGCGGGCTTGTCTCCCTCCAGGGTGAGGATAGGCAGGAAAACCTTCCTCCGCACGATCATGTCCTCGATCTGCCGGAAACAGAAGGACTGCACGTAATGGATAACCGCGTCAACCCGGCGACGGGAGAGCTCCGGAACGATGTCGCTTAGCCGGTGAAAGATACTGTAGGGATAGGTGTAGGCCAGATACTGCTCAACCAGGTCCTCCAGTTCGTATGGCATGGCGAACTGGCGCTGTGTTTCATTGAACACCACCCGCGCTCCGTGCGCCTCAAGGAAGGGATAGATATCCGCATAGATGGGGGGTACGCCCAGATAGGCGAGCCGGATATGGTCGTGAAAGGGGGTGCGCGATACGGCTTGGGCGAGGAATGCATCCACCTCCGCCTCGAAGCGGTCGGGATCGCCGTTCATGTCCGAGGTAGAGACTTGGAAATAGTGGTTTTCCTGGCCGGTGACAAGGTCATTCTCCCAGCTCAGGCGATCGATCTCCCGCACCTTGCGCCTTATCCGGTCGAGCCGTCTCTTTGCCGCATTCACCGCATCCCATTCGACGCCGAAATGCGCCATGAGCTTCTCGATTTCACGGCTAAGGGCGTCCTTGTCCCTGCCGTGGGGATAGGCAAAGGGAATGACCGTAATCCCCTCAAGGAAGAGAACCTCCATGAGAGCCTTGGTATAGCTGCAGTCCCCTTCGGTGACCGCCACCATCTCACGGATACCGCTCTCCATTACGGTGGCGAAAATCCCCTTGATCCAGCCGCAGACGTTACGGGGGAATCCCGCTATTTCGGCTTCCTCTACGAGTTGGTGACTTCTGCCGCCGGTGATGAAGAGGTTATTCAGGTCAACCGGCGTTTTCCCGGCGGCAATGACGACCTCCAGCGGGATTGTGGTGGTAAATCCTACTCGCCGCAAACACTACTCCGTTTTGATGAATGAGAAATAGATGATAACCCCGCCGATGGTCAGTCCACCCGCGGCTAGCGGCAGGAGAGTCCGAACCGACAGCGCTCCGTCCGGCGGAAGCGCGTAGCGAACCAGCATGATGGTGGATAAGAATGTAAACAGGAAGAGCAGCAGGAATCTGGAGCGCCTTACGATCGCATAGAAAAATATGACCAGGAAAACCAGGATCAGCCAGGGGTGATCCTGGAAGCTCTGAAACGACAGGTTTTTGACAAAACTGACGATGCTTTCGGTCTCAAAGGGAGAAAGGGCTTCCCTTGTCTTTTCAACCATCTCTCCTTTTTCCATATATCCTCCGTTATGAGGCCTGGATTGAATAATACCAATTCCATATCCTTGATTTGGAATTGGTATAAACTCTGCGTAACGGTATCAGATTTGTCGGGAAAATAAAAGCAAGATTGCAAACTTGCGCCTCGGGCCAAATGCCTTGACAAGCCGCAAGGCATAAATATATGGTTTCATTGTAACGGAAGGCCCTATCACAGGAGGGCAGACGGTGATGCAAAATGATATTTAAGTTGCTCCTGGACATCCTCTTTCCCCCACTCTGCCACCACTGCCGGGCCTTCATCCCCGATGCCGACCAGGTCCACCTCTGCCCGGTCTGCCGCGCAGCCTGCATATCTCCTGTAACGCCTCTCTGCACCGTTTGCGGCCTCCCCTTTCTTACCGACGGCGGGGCCGATCACCCTTGCGGGAGCTGCGTCCTCAAGCCGCCACCCTTTATCGCAGCCCGGACCGCTATGCTTTTCGACGGCCCGGTCCGGGAAATGATCCATCGGTTCAAATACGACAAACGGGTCCATCTGGCACGGCCACTCGGACTGCTGGCCGCTGTTCAACTCGCTCCCTTCGCTCGGATGGCCGCTGCCGACCTGATTATTCCGGTGCCCCTTCACGTAAAGCGCCTTCGACAGCGAGGCTTCAACCAGTCAGTCCTCCTGGGGAACGTCCTGGCACGTGAGTGGCGCGTTCCGCTATGCCGCCGCAACCTTTGCCGCATCCGCTGGACCGATCCCCAGATCGGGCTCTCCGCCGAGGAAAGGGTCAGTAACGTGCGGGGCGCCTTTGCCGTCACTAACCCTGCACTGGTCAAGGGGAAGCGGGTTATTCTTCTTGACGATGTCTACACAACGGGGAGCACCGTCGCCGAATGTGCGCGGGCGCTCAATCAGGAAGGCGCCCGGGCGGTTACGGTAGTCACGGTGGCCCGCGCACTCTCCTGAAATGTACCGGCAGAATCTTTGGCTTGACAAATACTAATTACATATTTAATATCAGGTAAATCTAATACATTGGAGGTGTTTGTATGAGGAAATTTGCAGTAGCTTTGATGGTAGTGGCGCTCTTCGCCGCATCAGCGGCAACCGCGGCAACCGCGGCCGACACGGTGGTGTTGAAGGCCAAGAACGGCGACGTAACCTTCGACCACAAAAAGCACAGCTCGTCCGGTGACTGCAAGTCATGTCACGGCGAGGCAACGCCCGGCAAAATCACTCTCGGCAAGGATGCTGCCCACAAGCTTTGCAAGGGTTGTCATGAAAGCAAGAAAGCCGGTCCTACCAAATGCGGTGAATGTCACAAGAAGTAGACTTGATGTAAATAAAAAAGGCCCCGCATGGGGCCTTTTTTATGACCGGGGGTCAAGCCGACCCGGCATCGGCAATTTCAAAAAAACCTTTCATTTCTTCCAGTACCTCGGTTGTGTTTCCCCTTGCGATGGGGGCGGCCGGCAGTGAGCGGAGGAAGGAGCGGCCATAGCCCCTGGTCAGCACCCGGCTGTCAAGTATCAGCACTGCGCCACGGTCGTCCTTGCTACGGATCAGCCTGCCGAATCCCTGCTTGAACTTGATCACCGCTTGCGGCACCGTGTACTCCATGAACGGATCGCCGCCTGTCGCCGCTATGTGCTCCGCCCGCGCCTCCAGAATCGGCTCGGTCGGCACCCGGAACGGCAGCCGTGTAATCACCACCAGTTCCAGCGCCTTGCCCTTTACATCGACCCCCTCCCAGAACGAATCTGTGCCAAAGAGTACCGGATGGGGCTCCTTCTTGAAGCGGGACAGAAGCAGATGCCGGTTCATCTCCCCCTGCCTCAAGGGGGTGAGGCCAAGGCGCTTGAGCGGCTCTGCGAGACCATCGTAGAGCCGCTTCAGCAGATCATAGGATGTGAAGAGGACAAACGCCCGGCCCCGTGAGATGGTCAATCCCTCCAGCAGGCACGCTTTTAGCGCCTGCTCATAGCCGTGGGAGGTCGGCTCCGGCATGTCCGAGGGGATACCTACGTAGGTCTGGCGGGCGTAATCGAAGGGTGAGGCAAGCAGCAGTTCGGAGACCCGCGCCCTATCCAGAAGGGCGATGCCGGTGCGCCTCTCCAGGTAATCGAACCGCTCTCCAACCGCCAGTGTTGCCGAGGTGACTACAACGGTCTTGAACTGCTCCAGTATTACCGATCTTATTGATTCCGCCACTTCCAGAGGTGATGAACATATCCGTACAGACAGTCCCTTCTCCCCTTTCTTTACATCGAACCAGCGGCAGTCATCCTCGGTTCGAGCCACAAACAGAAGGAGCTGCTCCGCAGCGCTTTCCAGGCGGCCCCGTATCCCCTTTAGATCGGCCATGCTCCCGGTCAGTTTTTCCGTTACCTGCTCCGGCAGCTTCCCGCATGACTTTAACAGGGCATGGAGGGTAGAGGCATAGTCGGCCAGCTCGGTTGCAAGTTCCCGGACACTCCCCTCCATCTCATGCCAGAATTGTGTGGCATAAACGGCGGGAACCAGGCGGAGCTTCCAATCCTTGTTTCGTTTGCCCGTCGGCTGAAGGTGGTTTATTACCGACATGCCGATTGCATCCATGATCCGGGAGACGGCATCAACCAACTCTCCCCGCCGGGGGATCAAGCGGCTCTCCAGAATACCGGCGGTCTCCATGTACAGGTCGTCCAGTGATTCCGGTATAAGACGCGAGAGTTGGGTGGAGAGCTGGGGAAGGAAGCCCCTATTCTGCTTGCGGGGGTTCTGTAACTTGCCGAAAAGCTTCAACAGCCCCTGGCGTGTTACCTGTGAGGATAGATAATTGGTCGCCACCTCCTCCAGGTGGTGTCCTTCGTCAAAAATCAGCCGCTCGAACGGAGGGAGAATGGCGGACGCCGAGTAGCCTGTCTCTTTGCGTAGCGCCACGTCCGCCATAAGCAGTGCGTGATTCACAATCAGAATATCAGCGCCGGAGGCAGCCCGCCGGGCTGTGTAAAAGAAGCAGCGCTGGTAATGGGAACATTTCACCCGGTTGCACTGGTCCGCCTCGCAGCAAACCTCCTCCCAGGTCTCGTCCCTCGGTATATAAGAGAGATCACTGCGGCAGCCACCGGAGGTTACGGAGCTCCATTCGATGAGCGCTTGGACCTCGGAGGCAGCCTCGTCCCGAAACAGGGAGGGGTCGCTCTTTATCCCTTCAAGCTTGCGCAGGCAGAGGTAATTAAACCGTCCCTTCACCAACACGGCCCGAAATTCGATCCCGGCGCGTTTCTGGAGGAACGGGATGTCCTTTTTGGTAAGCTGTTCCTGCAGGTTTATGGTGTTGGTCGAGATAACCACCCTCTCGCGGTTGCGTGTTGACCAGAGGGCTGCGGGGAGGAGATAGGCGAGCGACTTCCCTGTGCCGGTCCCCGCCTCGATCACCGCCACCTTATCCTCATTGAACGCCTCGGCCACGGCGAAGGCCATGCGGGTCTGCTCTTCCCGGTGTTCGTACCCCTTGAGGCTTGCGGCCAGCGGCCCGTCCGGGGCGTAGAAACGTTCGATTTCAGGATAGGCGAGCCGCTCCACCGACTGCCGGGCGAAAGGGGCGACCACCTGGTAGCAGCGTTTTGCCCCATTGTCGATAATAAAGAAGCCGACCCCCTGATTGCCGACAATGCCGGCGATCTCCAGGTCGGCGGTCGAAGGGGTTAGTATCCCGGAAGGATGGTTGTGGATTACCACATCGCCGAACGAGGTGGTCACCATGATCGCCGCGACAGCATCGCGGTTGCCGCGGGCCAGAAGTTCCACCTCCACTACCAGGCGGAACTCATCGGTGCGCCCCACAAAGAAGACCTCGTTACCGTCTGCTTCGGCAATAGCTTCCTGCATCTGCAGCAGTGCTGACTCGGAAAAATAGCGTTTCATGCGTCATGAAGATACTACATCTTTGGCGCGGGTGCGCAAATATTTTCCGGATGAAAAACCATTGACTGGTTTCTGATCCGGAAAGTAGGAGTTTTTCGTCCTGGCAAGGAAATCAAGGGGTTGCGCGGAGGCGTACATCAGTACGCCGCACAAGCAACCCCGCTGATTGACGCAGCCAGGGCGGAAAAGAACCCTTTCCGGATCAGAAACTATCTGGTTCCGTGCAACGAGAGGCCCTCGCCGGTGATAACGGCGCGACAGTTGGAAAAGCCGGTCCGCTTCAGGCGAAAGAGCAGAAAGGGGGCGGCCAGTGCCGAACAATCCGGGAAAAAGAGCGCAAGTCCGCCATTCGGGTCAACAGCCTGGCCGAGGTTGCCGAGGCAGGATCGGATGCGGTCGGTAGCAATAAAGCGGTAACCGGCTGGATTCCGGCAAATTTCATGAGACACCGGCGGGCCTGTGTGTCTCTGGCACTTAGGCCATGTTGAGACGGCATGAAAGATAACCAAAGCCGTTGTGCGAAGCCTAAGCGTGTTCATTTTCACAAGACATACCGTACCGGAGCTTTGCGAAGCAAAGGAAGGAAATGGGGTCATGCGATTGTGGAATTTGATGGGATAATTGCATTATTGCATGCCTGACCCTGCAGGTTTCCTTAATGTCATAGTTATTCCGGGACAGACCATTAGGGTAAATCTGCTGCAAATCCGTCTGGACGGTCCATATCTCGCCGCTTTCTTGGTCAATAGAACAACTACGCGATTGTCGATATTCTTCTCTCCGTGAAACTCCTCCCGACGTCCTTCCGCCGCTCGCCTTACACAAATGCGGCAAACATCTTAAGAGCCTGACCCTTTTACATTCGAAACCCTCTGGAACAAAGAGCTTCAGGGGGAATATTTGTTATTTCTCGGTAGGCGGAGCCGGAACGACTACTATGGTGTCGCCACCGGTTTTCCCACGCTCACCAGTAGCCCCGGTATTTCCCGTGGCTCCGGTTGCGCCGCTATCCCCAGGGGAACCGGTTGCACCAGGTGATCCAGGGGTGCCTTGGATGCCTGCAGGGCCGACGGGCCCCGGAGCGGGAACAGTAGCCACCGGCGCAGGAGTCACGGTAGTCGTTTTTTCGGTTTTTTCGCACGCGCTCAGCGCCAGCGCCATAATGAATGCCGTTGTGATTATACACGATGCTGTTTTTCTGCCCATAACCTATTACCTCCATTGAAAAAGATTTTGTCTCTTTGCTGCCTCCATAAAACAATAAACCAGGGCTAAAATATCCGTTATATTTCGGCAACCCAGCTGTCTCGGTGAGACCAGTTAGGCTTTCCGTCCCATCCTTGCGAATGGTTTGGCATCCTCTGTATCAACTGGGGGATGACCCGCTGAATGTTCTATTGCTGTAACTATTCAGCACATTCATCTTATAAACATAGTTTGTCTCTTGTTTCTAGCCTCCCCTCCCTTGACGGGAGGGGATTGAGTGGTGGGTGAAGTCGGCAATTGAGCCAAATGTGCCAGCTCCCCCCCCTGCCTCCCTCCCACAAGGGGGGGGGACTTGTTGAGTAATGGGAACTTGTGCTGAATAGTTACCTATTGCTTTACATTATCCCGCAAAAAAAAGGGATGTCAACTCCGCCAGTTTTATTATGAGACGAAATTGCCTAGAGGGCCGTATTGATATTATGGGAGTGCTAAATGATCCGTATCCAGACAAACAACCCTGCGTCTGACCCGAGGCAGGAGCCGTATGCGGTAGTGCCGCACGTACGGATCTGCGCGCGGGGGGGGGTGGCGGGCAACCGCCATCCCTACCGCGACTGCTTTATTGCTTTATGAATTTTGTTACGCAGTTAATGCAGTAAAGCAGCTACGTCCCCTCTCCATATTAGTTTCAGAGTGTTGTAAAAACAAAAAGGCCCCGTTTACTGGGGCCTTTTTGTTGGTGCGGCAGATTATCCGCCGCTTATCTCCAGAAAGTTCCGCAATATATCCATGCCGCATAGCGTAAGGATAGACTCGGGATGGAACTGAATTCCCCAGACGGGGAGTTCTCTGTGCCTGAGGCCCATGATTTCCCCATCCGCAACCCAGGCGGTTATCTCCAGGGAGGCGGGAAGCGTATCCCGCTCCACCACCAGCGAGTGGTAGCGGGTCGCTTCAAAAGGGTTGGGGAGCCCCTTGAACAGTTCCCTGCCGTCATGATGGATCGGTGAGGTCTTGCCGTGCATCAGATAGGCGCTACGAACAACCCGCCCTCCGAAAGCCGCGCCGATGGCCTGATGGCCGAGGCAGACACCAAGAATCGGTATCTTGCCAGCAAAGCACCGGATAGCCGCAACCGATATCCCCGCCTCTTCGGGCGAACAGGGACCGGGCGAGATGACGAGCCGCTCCGGGGCGAGTTCCTCTATCTCCGCCAGGGTGATCCGGTCGTTGCGGAACACGGAGACGTCCTCCCCAAGTTCGCCGAAATATTGGACGATGTTGTAGGTGAAGGAGTCGTAGTTGTCGATCATGAGTAGCATAATTGATATAACCTATTGTTTGCCGTCGTGATTGCTTTTATATAACTCTACAAAATTAACTGGCGGAAGCAGGAACGGGGGGAGGCCCGAACGCCTGGTAAGGTCAGCAATTACTTCTCTTGCAAACGGAAACACAATAGCGGCGCAGTTAATTTCCGCGACCTTGCTTATCTTGTCTGCCGCCGATTTTTTCTCTAACTTAAACAGGCTGCCCATTTCAACAGAAATGTTTATTGGTGCGGATTCTCCGGACACCTCAACTTTCATAAACAATCTGAGACTGCTTTGATCATCAATGTAATCATGAGTCAGAGAAAGGCTTGTGTTTACCTGAATATCGGGGCCTGGCTCAAAATTCCTGTTCAGGTCAAACTGAACGGATAAAAGACGGCAGTCCTGAAACTGCATATTATCAGCCATAGTTGATGACCTTTTCCTGCTGGGTATGATACACAGACGGGCGTAACTGAATCACCTTGGCTTTAGGCGGTTCTTTTTCCTTCAGCTCAGGGTGGAATGTCATTTCAGCACAGCGGGCAAGCTTGACCATGCTGGCAATAGTGAGGTTGGCATTGCCGCGAAATACCTTGGCAATGTATGCTTGGCTGGTCTCCATGCGGCGGGCAAGCTCGGCTTTGGAGATTTCCTTTTGCTTCATAGTCTGTGAAAGCCGGGTGGTAAATTCCAGTATTGCGTATTCCGTCCAGAATTCGTCTTGCTGCATGGCATCCTGAAACGTATCGGCAAATGACATTGCTATTCCTCCAGCATAGTGGTTCTTCCCTACGTGAATAATGCTTTGATTCGATCTGCATCTTTTTTCAGATTCGGTGCTAACGAAATAAGGAAATCATCCACTTGGCATTCTTTACGGTTGTCGCATATCGCCAAGATACGCCAGGTCTTTGTTATGCTTTTTGGAAGGAGAGTCTTTAAGTACATTATTAACCTATGGGTTAAGTGTCAAGTGAAAAAATATACCTACAGCATAATGTGTTTAAAATACAATTCCCCCACAACATATTGAAGGGCAAGAATGAAGCTTTCCTGCCAAAGCAAGTTTTTAAGGTTTAATATACTGTCACCGGAATTCCACTTAAGTATGCGGGGCCTGATATTGAATTGGAGAATTGGCTTGTTTAGTTTCTGGGCGGAAAATATATTTATTATGTTACCCCACCTGCTCTGACCTGAGCATAAACCGCCTGCATCAAATGGCTGGCGGCAATTTCCCTGAAAGCATCATCATTCATCAGTTTGACGAATATTTCCTCATTGCCTGACATCCGTTCAACAAACAGATCTTCCAGTTGTTTATTGAATACCGGTTTAAAATTTTCCATTGTATTTGCCATTACGGCCTGACGTAACTGTTCGTTGGCAACAGCGGTTTCCCTCACCTGATCAAAGAATAGCTGGTCGGCAGGTGTGAATTCTGTTCCGAACCTTTCGTTCAACTTTTGCACCAACGTCGAAAGTTGAACCTCTTCATCCGGTTGGCCTGTGCCGACTTCTGTTGGGCCATAGAGTGCTTCCGGTTCGCCAACTATAAGGTCAATTGCGCCTTCGCTTATTTTTTGTAGCCGGTAGTATTTAAGTTCCACTTCATCGTCAACCTGGATTTTCCTTTTGTCACCTGTGTACGGCAACTTAGTCAACAAAAACCGTGCATAGGTATATAGCTTCTCATGGTCAGAATCCTGATAGGGAATGATCTGGGAAATAAATCCATAGAGATTGCGGAAGCTGATTAATTGCCCCTTGATCAAGTCCTGATCTTCCTCGTTCAGCTTCTTGAAGCGCTCAACCGCTATATCCAGTATGGCATTAAGCTTCTTGTGCTCGCCACCGGTCGGGTTCAGCCGGTTCCGAAACCAGATTTCGCACCATTCATCAACTTCTTCCTTGGTATAGATTTTCCAGTTTGCCAGCGTATGCGCAAGGGTGTTCAGCTGTTGTGGGTCGGTATCTTCGCCCATTGGTGTTACTTCGTAGTATGGTTTGAAGGCCGTGTAGATGTCCGCCGGCTCGTTCACAAAATCGAGCACAAAGGTATCAGTCTTGCCCGGAATGGTGCGATTTAAGCGAGATAAGGTCTGGACTGCCTGAATACCGGAAAGCCGCTTATCTACATACATGCTGTGCAGCAAAGGCTGGTCAAAACCGGTCTGGTACTTCTCGGCTACCAACAACACCTGATATTCCTCAGAGTTGAACTTCTCCGGCAGTTCAGTTTCTTTGATGCCGTTGTTCATACTGACTTCAGTGAACTTCTTGTCAGCAAATTCCTTGAGCGAAATTTCACCCGAAAAAGCGACCAGCGACTTCACGTCGTTATAGCCTTTGTCCTTGATGTACTTATCAAAGCCCAGCTTATAGCGCACAGCATGTTCACGCGAACCCGTCACTACCATGGCCTTTGCCCGTCCGCCGATCTTGTGGCGGGTATGGGTACGGAAGTGCTCAACAATTACTTCTACCTTTTGGGCAATCTCATAATCGTGAAACTCCACGAAACGCGCCAGTGCCCGTGCTGCCTTGCGGCGTGGGACTTCCGGGTCTTTCTCGACCTTCTGAATCAGCTTGTAGTAGCGCTTGTAACAGGTGTAATGCGCCAGCACATCGTGAATGAATCCTTCTTCGATGGCCTGCCGCATACTGTAATGATGGAAGGGCGCTTTTCCATCCGGCCCCGGCTCATTGAAAGTTGCCAGTGTCTTGAACTTCGGTGTTGCGGTAAAGGCGAAATAGCTCAGGTTCGGCTGCTTGGGACGTTTCATCTGTTCGCGGAGCAAATTCTTCTTAGCCTCATCACTCAGTGCGTCATCATCCATGTCAAGCAACTGCTCGGCAATGGCCGATTCTATCCCGTCCCTGTTGAGAATCTTACGCAACTCCATTGCAGTTTCGCCGCTCTGCGAACTGTGCGCCTCATCCACGATCACCGCAAAGCGCTTGTCTTTGGTATCAATCGCAATCGCTGTGCCGTTTGCCTCCATGGTGCGGATAGCCTGGGCAATGAACGGGAACTTCTGGATCGTCGAAATGATTATCGGCACACCACCGGCCAGGGCTTTTGCAAGCTGTTGCGTGTCCTCGTCAATCTTCTGCACCACACCAAGTTTATGCTCAAACTGGAATATGGTGTCCTGCAACTGCTGGTCAAGCACGCGCCGGTCGGTGATCACCACCACTGTATGAAATATTTTCTCGCTCTTATCGTCATGCAGGCAGGACAATCGGTGCGCCAGCCAGGCAATGGAATTGGATTTACCTGACCCGGCTGAATGCTGAATCAGATAATTATGGCCCGAACCGTGACCCTGAGCATGGTCAGTCAATGCGCGCACCGAAACCAATTGATGATATCGAGGGAAGATCATCGTTTCCTTACGGTACCGCTTGATACCTTTCTCTGTTACCACCGGTTTTTCTTTCACTTGCAGATGCATGAAGCGCGCAAGAATGTCCATCAAGCTGTCTTTGACGAGCGTCTTATGCCATAGGTAGGTTGTGCGTACATCGCCCACGGCTGGCGGGTTTCCCGCCCCGTGGTCATGTCCTAGATTGAATGGCAGGAATACCGTGTCCTTTCCTTCCAGCTTGGTTGTCATATATGCCAGATCTGTATCCACCGCGAAATGCACCAGGCAGCGCTGCTTGAAGGTAAATAGCAGATCCTTGGGATCTCGCTCAAACCGGTATTGGTATTTTGCATTCTCAACATTCCAGCGCGTGGCCGACATCGGGTTCTTTAACTCAAGCGTTACCACCGGCAAACCGTTGACCGCCAGAACCACGTCAGGGATCGCACCGCTCCTGGTATTGACCTGCCGCACGACCGTCAGGCGATTGTCTGCGTAACGCTCCGTCGCCGATGGATCAAGGCCCGTGTTTGGCGAAAAGTAGGCAAGTCGCACCGTCTTACCCACACACTTGAACCCCTCACGCAATACGGCCAGCGACCCTTTGGAGGCAAGTTCTTTCACCAGGCTGTCAACCAGCATCGTGGCTGCCTTGCCGGCGTCAAGCTGGGTGAGGCGAAACCAGATTTTAGGTTGCGTCTTTTGCACAAAGGCCACGACATCGACTGGGAACAAGGCAGCTTCCGGGTCGTAGGCTTTCGGATCGCTTTTTTCATACCCGCCAGAGGTGATCAGCACCTGCTCTATGTCGTTTTCGAAGTCGATTTCTTTATGCATGGGTTTCCTTGTTAATCTTGGTGAAGAGCAATTATCGTCTGTCCGTGGTTGAAATTGTCCAACAGCCTGTTGGATAATTTGGTTGCGTAGTTTTTGCCGTCGGCGGCAGTTGTCAAGGATTTCTTGACAACTGAATCCTCAGTTTCATAACTCCCCCCAACCCCCTCTTATCTTAAGAAGGGGAGCTAAAGGCAAAGTCAAAAGCAACTTCAAAAAATCACAACACGCAACTACCACCGAACTCACTCAATTGCGTCCCTCTCCTTAAGTAAGGGGAGGACAGGTGGGGTTAGCCTCTACATCCTCTCCTTCGGGGGGGGTGAAGCTGCGAACGTCGATTTTTCCGGTGACTGCATTTGTTATAAGTGCAGACCTGTATTCCAGTAGACTATCTATAGCTTTTCGAATCTTCTGGGTCTGTTCATCTATTTTCCCAGTCTTTTTATCTAGGTAATCGACAATTGAATTTTGCTCGTCAATAGGCGGAACCCCTATCTTTATGCTTCCGACTGTGTCGGTATTTAGATTTAATTGAGTTCCCATTTTTCCAAGCCCTAAATATGGTTGCCCACTTGAAAATATGTAATAGAGGAACTCAATGCTCTCTTTCAGCCAAGGAAAGTAGACGAATCCGTCATGAATGCAGCACTTTATTTTTGTTATTATTGGCTTCCCAACAGTGCCCGCAATGCTGAGGAAAAGGCCCCCTGGATTCATCTTAACACTTAGTTCCTGACCAATTTCTGAAAGACGTTGCGTTGTTTTTTCAAGATAGCGTTCACTTGCTGACACATCAGCGATTCGCACCCAGGCATATTCGCCGTCTTCGTCGAAATACCTGGGATCGTCAATTGGGCGAGGTGACGCTCCACGTTTCACCGGGGTCAAATATTTTATTCGCTTTACATCCCAATGTTCCGGCACCTCCCCCAACCACTCAACCCCCGAATCCTTCATCGGCACCGCCGGATCAAGCCCCTTGGTCACGGCATGGCTGATCAGCGCTGTGCGCTTTTCGGTCAGCTTGGTAAGCAAAGTTTCTTTTTTGGCAATGAGCGCATCGATTTGGGCGGTTTTGTAGTCGAGGAAACTGGCAATAACTTCTTGCTCATCAATAGGCGGAACAGGGGAAAAAGCATTGGCAATGGCATACTGTGGCAACCCAAAACGGGTTACCCCATTTGCCGCCACTGTAAATTGAGCGCTAAAGCCTGTGGATTGAAATAATCGGAATAAAAAACGACCATCCAAATCTACTGGCTTAATCTGCGTCAGGTGATATCCACATAAAAGACCTTCAATCTTTTCAGCAACACAGGCTGGAACCGCAATATCATGAGGAGTCTCGGAATCTTTTGTGACAATGACGTCACCAACATCGACAGAAAACTTCTTGATTTCATCTTTAGTTGCAGTTGCACGCATGAAATCCAATTGGCTATCAATGTATTCGTTCTTATAAACGTCGGTGTAATTGCACAGCAATACAGGCTCTTCGCCCTCAACTGTTTTCTTGTCAACATTGCTTGGTTGCACTGTAGCCAGGAACTTTAGCTTTTTCACCTTCCAATGGCTGGGGATGTCACCGAGCCATCGAGCGTTTGAGCTTTTGTAAGTAGCGTAAGTGGCCGTTTTCATCAAACCACCTCAGCAAGCATCGCCATAATATCTTTTTCCAATTGGCTGATTTCACCCGCAATTACATCCAGCGGACGCGGCGGCTGATACACATAAAAATGCCGATTCAAGGGAATCTCATAACCAACCTTGGTTTTGCTGTGGTCAATCCATGCATCAGCTACATGGGGCAGCACCTCCGCTTTCAGGTACACTTCGCAGTGGTCTTTCACCAGCTCCAGCAACTTGTCATGGCCGGTTTCGCTGTCGTAACCCAACGGTAGCGGCAAGCTGATGTTATCAGGCAGGTCAACACTCTCGGTATCACGCAAATCAGCATCCGGCTCGGGCTTACCTTTGCCATCAAGACATATATCCGCTTCCGGGTCACGCTCTGACAAGGCGGCTAGAATCGCTTTCTTGACAGGTGCACCAATCTTCAGGACTGCCTTCTTTAGAACTTTTTCAAGTACCAGCTCGAATTTCGGGCGGTTACGATAGAGAATATCCCTGTCCAGTCCTTGCAGTGCGGCTCTGATCGCTGCTTGTGTGACTTCACCTTCAGCGATTTCCGCCCGATAGGCCGCTTCATCTTTGCGTTTCTTGCTGCTGGCCAGATTCACAAAAGCACTTTGATTGTCAAGGCGGGCAATTCGTTCGGCGCTGGCTTGGAAATTCAATCGTAAAGGGCGTTCCACGGTGATCTTCAAATAACCGAATTCGCGGTTAGCAAGCAGTTTGCTGCAGATGCGCTGTTCCGGCTTGCCATCTACCAGCACTTCACATTCAGCATTGTGATCATGTTCGGCATAAAGACGGACAAGCTCCTTGATATGGTCGTCGGACAGCTCGTTGCGCTTGTTGCCCAGGCTTTTGTCCATCTTCTTGAAATGGCGGGTGCCGTCGATCAGTTGTACTTTGCCTTGGCGGTGCGCCGGCTTCTTGTTGGTCACAATCCAGATGTAGGTGTATATGCCGGTGTTGTAGAACATCTGGTCAGGCAGAGCGATAACGGCATCGAGCATGTCATGCTCTATAATCCAGCGACGGATGTTGCTTTCACCACTGCCAGCATCGCCGGTAAACAGGGGCGAACCATTGAAGACAATGGCGATTTTTGAACCGTCACCGCCGACGTTTTTGCCAAGCTCGTTAACCTTTGGCGGCTGATGCATCTTGGAGATCATGTGCTGAAGGAAGAGCAAGGCGCCGTCGTTGATACGCGGCAAACCGGCACCAAACCGCCCGGAGAAACCCAGATTTTTATATTCCTCCCGGACAAAATCTTCTTCCGGCTTCCACTCCACACCGAAAGGGGGATTGGACAGCATGTAATGGAACTGCTTGCCGGGGTGACCATCGTTTGGCACGAATCCGTTGGTCTTGTTCTTGGCATCCTTTACGCCTAGCGTATCCCCGTAGATGAGGTTGTCTATCGGTTCATCCTTGATCAGCAGGTCTGAGCAGCAGATGGCGTAAGCTTCCGGGTTATACTCCTGGCCGAACAATTCGATATGTGCATCCGGGTTAAGGCCGGTGGTGTCACCATCGCCGCAGATGTGCTTTTCTGCTTCGGAGATCATGCCGCCGGTGCCCGCTGTCGGGTCATACACACTGCGATAGATGCCCTTTTCATACACACCTTCTTCGCCGGTAAAGACCATCTGCACCATCAGCCGGATGACCTCGCGAGGAGTGAAGTGATCCCCGGCCTCTTCATTTGCTTGCTCGTTAAACTTGCGCACCAGTTCTTCGAACAGGTAGCCCATTTGCAAGTTGCTGATGGCATCGGGTGACAGGTTGATTTCAGCAGAACAGAACTCTTTGATAATCAGAAACAGTCGGTTGGCTTCATCCAGTTTGGCAATTTCGGTTTCAAATTCAAACTTGTCAAAAATGTCCCGCGCACGCGGCGAGAAGCCTTGAATGTAGGCGATCAGGTTGCCTGCGATGTTGGGCGCATCGCCCAGCAACTTTTCAAAGGTAAAGCCGCTTGTGTTGTAAAGTGGCTGCTTGCGGTCTTTGGCGGCAATACGCGCCAGTGCTTTTTCCAGCGCCTGCCCGGTAATTCCTTTCCCTTCAAGGTGTTTCTTCTCATCCAGCACCTGCTGCTTATTCTCAGCCAGGACCAGATCCAGACGCCGTAATACGATCAAAGGCAGCATGACGCGGCGATATTGCGGCGGGCGATAGGGGCCACGCAGTTTATTGGCTATATTCCAGATGAAACCAACGATGTTCTGATGTTGCGAGTTCTGCATAACATCCCTCATTTTAATTTTAGTTCAGGAAAAAAGAGAAATAGTCAATATTCCGACTGCCAAACCTTTCACTCTCCATTCAGCATACAATAGCCGGGGACATTCTATTTGTTGACCAACTCGGGGATAAAAAACTGTTAGTGGACAATTAAACTACGAAGCATTTCCCTCATAGCCGGAAAATCCCAGTAGTCGGTTGCCACGGAAAAACGGGTGTAGTTCCCGGATTCCAGGAGATCAGACAGAACTGTTCTCAGTTGGACGCGGTCAGAGGAGTTATCGAGAATGGAAGGAATCGGCATGGCTGTTTCCGGTTTGTAATCAGGATGGCACAGCGTAGTTTGTATGGAAAAGGCCGCCCACTGTGGAACGGCCTGAAAATTTGCCTGGGGTCAGGCTCATAATAGTTGCCTCCCGGTTAGTCGAGAAAAATCCGGTGAGCCCCATCCCATGAAGCCATTTTGGCCTTTTCGAGTTTTTTAAAGGTAGCTTCGGTAGAGCGCTCAAGGGCTGCCCTCGCCTCCTTTACTTTTTCTTCGGTATCGAGTAAACCATCAATTTTATCAAACCTCAACTCGTTAATGAATTTCATAATCAAATCTCCTTTAAGTTGTTCTTATACATAGCATACGGTAAAAGCTGGTCGGTCGGCAATCTGAAATGCACAAAACGGTCCGGCCTGTTGCCAGGAATGTTCCGGTCATTGAATAGTATAAAGTCCGGATAGTGAATGGCAAGGAACGAGAATCGATCTTCATGGTTGCCGGTTGCATCGAATATGATCTCGCCTACTATCTGTTTATTTGGATATATCCCCGCAAGAGACAGCTCACAAACCCAAATAAATTTGGGCATAGGAACTTCAATATAGTTTTTGTGGAGATCAAATGGCAATGTATCTTTGCGTCTGGCTACCTTGTATGACTTTGATGAGGTAAGGAATATCCTTTTTATGAGAATATCCTTTGTCACCAACTTGGAGCAGTAATTGACCCCAAAAGGCTGATCAGCCAACAGTGAATCCACAAGCCCTTCGATGTGTTCCGCTGAAAGGTACATTTTTTCGTAAAGAGGTACAATGAATCCATCTATGTCTTCTACATGGAACCTGGAACAATATCCATTCTTTTGAAGAGTCTCTTTCATCATGAGTTGATAAGGCAAATGGTTGTCGTCGTTGACGACATACCCTGTGAGGTAGTCTTCGCTGTTCTTGTTGGGTGCTGAACGGCTGAAATCTGAAATATGACCGAGAAGCGTTACGGCGTGTTGTTTCTTATGGAGGCAAGCTACAACCGGAATGCCTGATTCTATGTAATAGTAAAGTAGACGGTAGAAGATATCTTTGTATTGGTCTTGGAGATATATTTCAGGATAAAAACCATAGTTAGAAAAAATCTCCGTAATCTGTAAAGCGGTAAGGCCTTTTGACGGTATTAACCGGCCCCTTGATACATCACTTGAAAGTTGGCTGATTTCATAAGGAAATATTTCGCGATATGTTGTATAACGCTCGCTGTAATAGCGAAACGTCATCCAGGTGGCCGCATGTGCGCAGATGGTTACATCTGTATCCTGGCTGATATAGGGAAAGCCATTGATTTCCAGTTCCGTGCCGAAGAGGTGAATCTTGTACCCGGTGCAGCAATAAAGGCCCTGCAAATTGGATATTTTTGAAGGATCAAAAATAGTGCGCCCAATCGAATTGACTTGCGTTGGGCGAATAACGGTAAAACCGATATAATCCTTAGCATGCAGTTCAAGATCGAAAAGGTCTTGTTCCGTAAAAAGGGACCGGAAGAAATGAATTCGGTATGTGGTGGACGGGTAGCTGACAAACTTCTTTGAATAGAAGTTGGAAAAGGTGTCCCGGTAATCTTTGTCGATGTATTTTTTTTCAATAAGGATGGTTTTTACATCGTCCTTCAGATATTCTTGGAATTGAATATAATCTTTGCCAGTCAGGTATTCCTTGCAGATTTCTGAAACTTTTAGCCAATCTGCTATCACCTCAACATGAATCAAGGCATGCAAAGGATTGTCGAATAAAACGGGCATTTAATCCTTTTCTCGACATGAATTGCTGAAATTTGTCCCTTTATATTTTATAAATCCCGAAAAGTAAAGAAAAAACGAGGGTTGGAGCATTCGACAAGGCTGCGAATCTTGAGGGGTGCAAGTCCCCTTACCGTCAGTTGCCCGAATCGGACGGTTAGCATATCCGGGGCACGGGGAGGTAACTGTTTCCGGTTTGTAATCAGGATGGCACAGCGTAGTTTGTATGGAAAAGGCCGCCCACTGTGGAACGGCCTTGGATCAATAAAGCAAACATCATTAAACCTTACAACAGGCCTTTTGCTGCAAGAATATCCTCGTAACCATGCCGGTCAAGCGGGCAATCAATCCAGTCCTGTTTCCGCGGACTCAATCGCTTTTATCACCGCCATCGCCTTGTTCAGGGTCTCCCGGTACTCGGCGGCAGGGTCGGAATCGGCCACTATGCCGGCGCCTGCCTGCAGGTGCACTTTGCCGTCCTTGATTACCATGGTCCGTATGGCAATGGCCATGTCCATATTGCCTGAAAACGAGAAATACCCGACCGCGCCGCCGTAAACCTCCCGGCGCACCGGTTCCAGTTCGTCTATTATCTCCATGGCCCTCACTTTGGGAGCGCCGGAAAGTGTTCCGGCCGGAAAGGTGGCCCGCACCACGTCAAAGGCGTCCTTGCCTTGTTCGAGCGTTCCGTGGACATTGGAAACGATATGCATGACGTGTGAATATCGCTCCACCACCATCAACTCGGAAACCTTTACCGTCCCGGTCTCGCAGACCCGCCCAAGATCGTTGCGGCCGAGGTCCACCAGCATAATGTGCTCAGCCCGCTCCTTGGGATCGGCCAAGAGTTCCCGTTCCAGCTCCAGGTCCTCTTCCGGCGTTGCGCCACGCGGTCTGGTGCCGGCAATCGGACGCAACTCCACGCTATCCCCTTCCTTGCGCACCATCACTTCAGGAGAGGCCCCCACCACTAGGGTGTCGTCAAGGCGCAGGAAGAACATGTATGGGGAAGGGTTGAGGGTGCGAAGCACCCGGTAGATATTGAACGGATCCACGGTCAGGTCGCCGGAAAGCCTCTGGGAGAGGACCACCTGTATGATGTCGCCCCCCTTTACGTACTCCTTGGCCCGCACCACGGAGGCCTCGAATGCCTCGCGGGTGATGTTGGAGACAAACGCCATCCTGCCGGAGGCAGTCGCAGCGGGGAGGGGCGGCAGAGGCCTCCGGAGCTTGGCGATGATTGCGTCGATCTTGGCAGTAGCCTCGGCGTAGGCCTCCTCGGGCGGCTTTCCCCCCTCCAGATGGGCATTGGAAACCACCTTGATCTTCTGGCTGACGTTGTCAAAGAT
>JBAQKZ010000194.1:0-7250 GCA_049301475.1 Geobacteraceae bacterium
CCTGGCGTTTCAGGACATAGCGGCCACATTTGCGAAGTTCACCCGGCAAAGCTGGTGTGATACTGTGCGGGCGACGATTGGCCCCGGCATTACGCTCGCTCCGCCATTCAATCGTCACGGATTCAGGTTGGAATAAACTACTACAAGCGGCTGCGCAAACAGCAGGTGCTCGCTTCTATCCACGCGTCAACTGCCGGTATCTGATTCTGTGTGGTATGTCGGCCGTAGCGCCCAGACGTCGTTTCCTCTCTTCCTCGTATTCCGTATAATTGCCGTCGAACCAGACCACCTGGCTCTCCCCCTCGAAAGCGAGTATATGGGTGGCGATACGGTCCAGGAACCACCGGTCGTGGCTGATTACCACCGCGCAACCGGCGAAGTTCTCCAGCGCCTCTTCCAGCGCGCGCATGGTGTTCACATCCAGATCGTTGGTCGGTTCGTCGAGGAGAATGACATTCCCCCCCTCCTTCAGCATCTTGGCAAGGTGAACCCTGTTCCGCTCGCCGCCGGAAATCATTCCGACCTTTTTCTGCTGATCTGCGCCGGAAAAGTTGAAGCGGGACACGTATGCGCGGGAGTTGACACTCATCCGGCCGAGCTGGATGGTCTCCTGCCCGCCGGAGATTTCCTCCCATATCGACTTGTCCGGATCAAGGGCGTCCCGGCTTTGGTCCACACAGGCAAGCTTCACCGTCTCCCCCTTCCTGATGGAGCCGGAGTCAGGCTGCTCCTCTTCGGTAATCATCCGGAACAGGGTGGTTTTACCGGCGCCGTTCGGGCCGATGACCCCGACAATCCCGCCAGCCGGGAGCCGGAAGCTCATCCCTTCGAAGAGTAGCCGGTCGCCATAGGCCTTTGACACCCCTTCCGCCTCTATGACCAGATCACCAAGACGCGGTCCGGGCGGGATATATATCTCCAGCTCCTTCGCCCGCTTTTCACTCTCCTGGGAGAGGAGAGATTCGTAAGAGGTGATGCGCGCCTTGCTCTTTGCGTGCCGTCCCTTGGGGGACATCCGGATCCACTCCAGCTCCCTCTCCAGGGTTTTCCGGCGGTCGCTTTCGGACTTTTCCTCCTGCTTCAGCCGGTTCTGCTTCTGCTCCAGCCACGACGAGTAGTTTCCCTTCCAGGGTATCCCTTCTCCCCGGTCGAGCTCCAGTATCCAGCCAGCCACGTTGTCGAGGAAATAGCGATCGTGGGTCACGGCGATAACCGTCCCGGCATAACTCTGCAGGTGGTGCTCCAGCCAGGCTACAGTTTCGGCGTCCAGGTGGTTGGTTGGCTCATCGAGAAGCAATATGTCCGGCTTCTGCAAGAGAAGTCGGCAAAGGGCCACCCGGCGTCTCTCCCCGCCGGAAAGCACCTTGACCGGCGTCTCTCCCTGCGGACAGCGGAGGGCATCCATGGCCATCTCCAGGCGGCTATCCAGATTCCAGGCGTCCAGATGGTCAAGCTTCTCCTGCACAACCGCCTGACGGTCACACAGCCTGGTCATCTCTTCGTCGGACATCGGTTCCGCGAATTTTTCATTGATCCGGTTGAATTCGTTCAGAAAATCCACCGTTTCCTGCGCCCCCTCTTCTACTATCTCCCGGACGGTCTTGCTGTCGTCCAGTTGTGGCTCCTGCGCCAGAAAGCCGACCGTATGACCGGGGGAAAGAATGGCCTGCCCCGTGAACTCTTTGTCCAGACCGGCAAGTATGCGAAGCAGAGAGCTCTTTCCCGAACCGTTCAACCCTAGCACACCGATCTTGGCGCCATAAAAATATGAGAGCGAAATATCCTTCAGGACCGGTTTCTTGTCGTAAAACTTACTCACCCGCATCATGGTATAAATGATTTTATTCCCGGCGTCTCCCATACAGTCTGCAATCCTCCTTGAATTTGATTAGTGATGTGGTTTTTCCTGTGCGGCATTCAACCCTGCAACTCTGCCGAAAACCATACATTCGCCTATGTTGCCGGCTCCCTGATAAATGATTCCCCACATCGAGCCGAGCTCACCGGCGCTGTAAAGGCGCGATATCGGCTCGCCAAATGGATCGACAACCTGGGCTTTTGCGTTGCGTTTCGGTCCGCCTTGCGTATTAAGAAGGCATGGATATATCTCAATCGCGTAGAACGGCGCCGTATCAATGGGTTCGGACCATATTTGGGCCGCAAATTCCTTGTACGCCGCTTTCGAAGGGTCTTCCGTGGACTTAACCGCTCTGTGAAACAGGGTATCCTCTCCCTTTTTCATATCTTCATTCCACCTGGCGATGGTTTTTCCAAGTATAGCTGCATCCATTGTCCTGATTTTGCTGGCCAGATCGGAAAGAGTGTCACCCTTTATTATCCATTTTTTCTGAACCTCAACGCTGTTGTCATCGCTCCATTTATGGCTGAGCGCGGCGTACCCTGCCCCTGCCAGAGCGCTTATAGGGCCGGCCCTGCGCGCAACTTCATCGAAGATCAGATAGCATGGTATGCGGGGATATTCGGTGGCATACGTATCATAATGATCGGTCGCCAGGAGCCCCGCATGAATTTCAAGAGCCTGTTCATTCATAAACCTCTCCCCATGCTTGTCTACATAAATATGACGCGGAGTCGAGATAACGGCAGGGAATGCCGCCTCAATGTCCGGCGCCTTTATGCCGAGAATGCAGGAAACTCCGTTCATGTGCCACAGCTCCGCTCCCACCTTCTGGGCCATACGTATTCCATCGCCGGTATTGCCAGGGTTCCCGCATGAGTAGATTGGATAACCCTTCACATAGTTCCGGATAAATTTACTGTCATTTTCAAACCCTCCGGTTGTCAGGATCACCCCCCGGCTGGCGCGGATGGATATATCCTTCCCTTTTGAACGAGCCAGTACGCCGGCAACTTCTCCATCCGCGTCAGTCACAAGACGCTGTGCGGAAGTATCAAGCATTACGGGAATGTTTCTCGCCTCCTCAACAGCATGGCTCAGCAGCTCCCAAAGATTCTTCGCGCTGCCGGTCAAACCCTTGCCCAGGCCTTCTATGTGGTACTTGTTCATCGAGCTTGCTCCGGGAAGTTTCGGATAGCCCGACGATCCGTAGACGGTCACTTCAGTGCCCGGTTTGAGACTTTTTGCCCATTCCGCGTTTTTCACCGATTCTTCCGCGAAGACTCTCACCAGACTTTCATCCATGTACGAATTTGAAAGTGTATATAGGCTTTTAATGTACTCAAACGCTTCTTCAACATCGGTCGGACAAAGAAATCCCCCGCCTGAAACCCTGGTATTCCCTCCACCAGCAGACATTTTTTCAATTACGAGCACTTTCGCGCCTGAGTCGTGTGCGGTTATGGCCGCTACTGCGCCAGCCCCGCCATAGCCTACGCAAAGCACATCGGTTTCATAATCCCACTTTATCGGCATAGCAACATGGAGAGTCATTTCTTTTCTACCTCTGTTTACTAGGAGCCTGTCGGACTTAGGGTAAATCTGCTGCAAATCCGTCTGGACGGCCCATATTTCGCCGCTTTCTTGGTCAATAGAACAACTATTGACCTTCAAAATCGACAAAATCTGTCCTCGCCCAGCCGAATTTTCGCTTCGATTTCCTAAATCCGACAGGCTCCTAGAAGTATCCAAAAATTAGCAGTAATCCGGTATTTCCGCAAACAAATTCGGTCGGTTATTGCCTGTGGGGAAGCCGGAAAATTCATTTGAACAAATCCGGCTTTTCTGGTATTAATCTTGTATTCTTGCAGTGTAAATATTGATTAATCCAGATAAGCGATAATACTAAACCATTCGCGAGAATGGGGCGGAAAGCCCACAGGGTCTCACAGAGACAGCCGGGTTGCCGAAATATCGCCGATATTTGCCCTGGTTTTTTTATTGCACAACTTCCCTTGCTGGTAGTACCGTGAGGTACGGAAATGCTGAACCTGAACAAAGCGCTAGGCGTAATTGAAGTCGCCGAGCCGGATATTTACGAAATATATCGTTCGACCGGACCCGTCACAATTTCCCTTTCCGGCCACAAGACTCAACCTTGCGAGGCCTTTATCTGCTCTGTCGTGGAAGATGACACGATGAGTCTGCATGTGGCGCTACAGTTGCTCATAAACAAGCAGGTTCTGGTTTTTCTTCCCGACAAGCAGCCGAAAGACCGGGGCGATTATGCCGAAATCCTGCAAGAGGCGATCTCCTTCGTGGAGTCGATGGGTTTCAGTATGGCGAGCGTCAACCTGAACTTCAGCAAGGCCTTGAGGGAAGTAGTTGTGCGCGACATCCGTGCGTTACGGCTCTGTCCACAGAGAAAGGCATCTCACAAGCATTCCCATGGCGGAACGGCCCACACGCTATGGGCTGCAAAGGAAAAAGAGGTTGTGTTAAAAGCTGCGGCTGAGCAGGCCGAAACGGAACGCCGTGCAGTAGAGGAAACCCAAGTCAAACGACTGACGTCGGAGAGCGCCGGGGCGGGAAGGCATTCCCATGACGGAATGGCACATACATTATGGCTCGCAAAGGAAAAAGAAACTGCGTTAAAAGCTGCGGCAGAACAGGCCAAAATGGAACGTCAGGCGGCAGAGGAAGAGGCTCTGGCGGAGCGGCTGGCGGCTGAACAGGTGGAAGCGAAACGGCTTGCCGATGAACAGGCCGAAATGGAACGGCTGGCGGCAGAGGAGAAGGCCCTGGCCGAACGTCTGGCGGCGGAGAAGGCCGAAACGGAAAGGCTTGCCGCCGAGAAGGCTGTAGCAGAGCGGCTGGCTGAGGAACAGGCGGAAGCGAAACGGATTGCCGACGAACAGGCGGAAACGGAACGCCAGACGGCAGAGGAGAAGGCCCTGGCCGAACGCCTGGCGGCGGAGAAGGCCGAAGCGGAAAGTCCTGCCGTTGTTGTTGATCCGGTTCCTGCTCAGGCGCCAACAACGGAAGATGAGTCGGACCCCTTTGCCTTCCTGACGAGTTCAGGTCAGGAGACTAATGGAAAGAGCGCCTTTGAGCCGCCGGGTCCTGCCGCCATGTTCTCTCTTGATAAATCCATCTCCTGTGTCGAATACGAACAGACTGATGAAATTGTCGAACTGCACAGCGCATTGAACATGCCTCGCATCAATGTGGCGGACGAGCCTCCACAGAACTGCAGCGCCTACATTTGCGCCGTTAAGAGTAACGGATCAATCCGGGTCTGCGTTGCGCTCCACCTGGCCGCAAGCGGCAAGGCGCTGGTCTATTTGCCTGATAGTCAGCCGACCACAAGGCCCGAGATGTCCAAGGTTATAAATGACGCCGTGGAATTTGCCGAAACCGTAGGATTCATGATGCATGAGGTGACGCTGGATGCCGATCCGTCAAAACGGTTGGCGCAGCTTGCAAAAATACCGGTCTTTAAGTTTGTCTGATTATACCCCCATTACCAAAATGGGAACCGCGGCAGATACCCCATCTTTCCCATAACACGCCACAGACCGGTTCCTCCCACCAGCGCCAGCAGCACCCCGACAATACGGAACAGTCTTCCCCTTATCCTGGAAGAGAGAGTAGTGGAAATCGCCCCGAACGACAAGAGCAGAGGCATGGTGCCGATCCCAAGGGCCGCCATCATGGCGCTTCCCTTTAGAGGGCTGCCGCTCGCCGCCGCGGCGAGAAGAGGTGTGTAGACCAGACCGCAAGGCAGGAAGCCAAGTATGAGTCCCAACGGGTAGGCGCGTAGCAGAGTGGAGCCGCCGATCGCCCATCGCAGCGGCTTGGCCAAAAGGTGGCCGGCGTCGCTTCCCAGGGTTGAAAACGTGAACGGCCCCATCCGCAAGGCTGATGCCACGCCAAGGAGCAGAACCATCAGGTTGGCGGCGGCAAATACCCAGCCGGCGATCGCCTTCAGGGTTAGCAAACTAAGCGATGAGCCAAGCAGCCCGGCAAGCATCCCCAGCAAGGCATATGTGGTGACCCGGCCAAGATTGTAGAGCAACTGAAACAACCACCGGCTGCGTGGCGTCCCGTCTCTTGATGTGATGGCGACAGCGGTGACTATGCCGCCGCACATGCCTATACAGTGGGGACTGCCGGCCAATCCGACGAGAAAGGTGAGCCAGACTTCCGTCATTTTCGATCCTCCGGGTCGTCATCGAGCATCCGGTGTTTGGGCCGCTCAATGTCGTCAAACTCCCCCTTTTTAACCGCCCAGATAAAGATCAGCCAGCAACCGACGCCAAGAAACAGTGAGAGGATTATTAATGCAATGATGGAATTTTCCATTATTTATCATCCTTCAGGCGCAAGAGCCGCATGGAATTCCCCACCACGCACAGAGAACTCATGGCCATCGCCGATGCCGCATAGATGGGTGTCAGCCGTCCGCTCATCGCCAGCGGGATGCCGACGAGATTGTAGATAAACGCCCATGCGAGATTCTGCCTGACCACAGACATGGTTCTAAGCGCAACCCGGTGCGCAAACCTGATCCTCATGAGGTCCGGCCTGGCTATGACCAGGTCCGAGCTTTCGAGAGCCACGTCAGAGCCACCGATCATTGTACATCCCACATCGGCGCTTGAAAGGGCAGGCGCATCGTTGATGCCGTCACCGACCATGAGTACGGACTCACTACGAGCCCGCAGGTCGGTCACCCACTTGGCCTTGTCTTCAGGCAGCAGTTCGCCACGGGCCTCACCGATACCGAGAATACCCCCAATGCGACTGACAGTTGCCTGACGGTCTCCGCTCAAGAGGAGACTTTTTATTCCCCTGCCGCCCAGATAGGCAACCAGTTGCGCAGCGCTTTCCCTCAACCGGTCCTGGAAGGCTATAGCGCCAACGTAGACTCCCTCCTTTGCAACATACACCACCGTTCCATCCGCCGCCGGATCGGGAAGCTCCGCAGGCAATGACACCCCAAGCCCCCGCAGATAGCGAGGATTTCCGACCGCCACCCGTTGTCCGCTGACCAGTCCGCTCACCCCTCCGCCAGCTTGGGTGCACACTTCCGCAGCTATAGTAAATGTGACCCCTCTGCCGGTTGTGCATTCCGTTATCCCTCGCGCCAACGGATGACCGGAACCGGCTTCAACCGCAGCTGCCAGCGCCATCAGATCATCTGCGGTCATCCCCCCGGCCGGAAATATGCCGCATACTTCCGGGCGGCCAGAGGTAACGGCGCCGGTTTTGTCGAATGCCACAACGGTTATCCCCGCCAGCCGCTCAAGGATATCGCCCCCCTTGAAAATTACCCCGCCAGCCGCCGCGGCCCCGCTTCCGGCGAGTATGGCCGTGGGAGTGGCAAGCC
>JBAQKZ010000195.1:0-10821 GCA_049301475.1 Geobacteraceae bacterium
TACAGGTTGTTATGAGCGCCGTGCGAATAAACTGGTCTGGGTGGTGGAATGCTCGTGAAAATGGGTGGGGGAATGCTCTTGAAAAATTAGGCCTTCAAGTGGCGGAATGGTCTTGAAAAATTACACGCTGTTTAACGCAAAAAACAACCCTTTGTATCTGCTCTGTTTTGCATGTGGAAACAAAAAAGGTGCCCCCATAGCTTTGAAGATCGCAGGGCATATTCTCAAGAGGCGTTAAACATGGCAAAATCAGCAATAGAGTGGACCGGCTCGACGTGGAATCCGGTTACCGGCTGCATCAAGATAAGCCCCGGCTGCAAGCACTGCTACGCCGAACGGATGGCGCGACGCCTGCAGGCGATGGGACAGAAGAATTACATCACAGGCTTCGAGTTGGCTTTGCACCCCCATGCACTTGAACTTCCCCTTACCTGGAAGAAGCCACAGACTATCTTTGTCAATTCCATGAGCGACCTTTTTCTGGATGAGGTGCCGACAGAATTCATCCAGAAGGTCTTTGATGTGATGCGTCGGGCGCACTGGCACACCTTCCAGATACTGACAAAGCGGTCGGAACGGCTTGCCGGACTCAGTTCGGAACTGCCATGGGCAAAGAATATCTGGATGGGGGTCAGCGTGGAGAATAATGACTACACGTACCGTGTCGACCACCTGCGGTCGACTGGGGCTTTTGTGAAGTTCCTCTCCATGGAGCCGCTGCTTGGGCCGACTCCTGACCTCAATCTACAGGACATAGACTGGGTAATCGTGGGGGGCGAGTCCGGCCCCGGAGCTCGGCCCATGGAAGAGGAGTGGGTTGTCGGTATAAAGGGAAAATGTCTACAGGCGAATGTCCCATTCTTTTTCAAGCAGTGGGGTGGAGTCCGTAAGAAGAAAGCCGGCAGGGAGTTGCAGGGGAGGACGTGGGAGCAGATGCCTAGCGTTCCACAATATCAGAGGTCGATTCAGGCGGCATTGTTGTAGTCATTCCTCATACTTCATCCTTTGCCGCAAACACCTTGACGTTGCGGCCTCCAGGGGTGTATGAGTATGAGTAATTTTTTATGGAGTTTCTGGGAGGGGTGATGGGATGTCGGAGTGCAGGTTCATAGAGCCGCTTGATCAGCGTGGAAGCTGATGGATCGGTTTTTTTGTTTCTGGTTCAAGTTGATATCTTGGAAGCCAGACCCCGCTGGCCTCCAGACATGAGGCTGAGGTTCGGCGGAGGTGCCCCTCCGCCGTCTGAAGCTAACTTCTGCCAGCGCCGTTCTTTGTTCTGTCTGTGATCACATAGCCTTGTCCAGGTTTCGGTGTTGGAGGGAGCGGCTCCCCACGGGTTACCGTACGCTCATTACCGGTGTGCCCACCCCGTGGGCCGACGATTTCGTACTGGCCTGATGCAGGAGCTGTGCTTCCAGATTTAAATGGTTTCATTCTTCTTCACCTCCTTCCTTTATCTGTCGATTACACCCGCCTGAACTACGGGCCGCCCACGAGGTAATCCGGGTAGTGCGGGCATGCCTCCCATGAATCCAGTTGTTTCAGGAGTGGATGTGGTTATAGTGTGCCTTGGTTCCCCTCATACATCAGGTATACCGTGTTCTTTTTGGCGTCCTTGTCCACCCGGTGATAATGTCCTCCCAGCCCGACTGCCGTTGAGGCGACGACCCCATTCGCCCAAACCACCTGAGGGTTTGCCCCCTATGGCCTCCCCCCCGCAACTAACGACAACAAACACTTCTTCATCTTCTGCCAAATGCTCTCTTTCAATTTTCTCTCTCCTGCTCTGACGCTTACAAATTCGTCATGAACGGCCAGTGTCTTGGTACTGCTGTCGAAATATCTCTCCTTCGCAAATCGATCATGAGCTCTTCCGGCATCAATCTTGTCTTGGGACCATTGAGCAGCCCATCGAACTTTGCCATTCCTTATCCAATAATGAGACTGACAATCAAAGCTCCAGTTCCCGATCGATGGGTCAAGCGAAATCGTCTTGCCGTCAAAAACCAGCTTCCAATCCGTGGGACTCAGCGGAGTAACGACCTCTTTTCCGCATCCACAGCAACACTTGTGGACAACGGTCGCAAACCCCATGGACACGTAAATTGTCCCCTCCTTGAGATCATCGGGAATGAACTCGACGAATTCATGCGCGAGTACCGTTTCCTGTCTCATGGACGCCGATCCTCGTTGGTCAGCACGTTGCCATCAATAGTGTACGTGCTGTGATGCTCACATTCGAGGTCTCGGTAGAAGCCAAATAGCTTTTTCCACGTGATGACTGCCAACGCGGCATTTAGAGCGTTAAGATCGGCGATCTGGATGTCGTTCTCATACTCATTATGGCCGTCACCGTCCGAGAAAGAAACCCTGGCTCGCACGTGGTTGCGGTGCTTCGGTGTGCTGGTGGTGACCCTAAGTATGCCACCCAAGGCATCGTCGGTCAGAGTAACGCCCATACCAACGTCGACGAACGGGAGGTCAAATTCCTCTAACTTCTCGACGATCAGTTTCTTTGCGGTGCCGCGGTCGGCACAGAGAAACACGAAGTCCATGTTTTTCAACTCTTCAACGTTTACTTGGCTGACATAAGCTTCGTGATTGACAATACCCCGATGCATCTTCGAGTACAGATTCTTGAAATAGTCCGTTTTTTGTGGCTTCGCCTTCAGTTCGTCGATGGACGGAGCGCCTGGCGATCTGAACGCGTTGTGCTGCAAAAATGTGTCTCCATCAAAAAGGTGGATCTCCTTTACGGGCGTCTTGGCAACGAGATCCAGCACGTAAGATCCAGTTCCGCCCAATCCCACGATTGCAATCTTTCCCAACGCCAGCTTTTCTGTGACGAGATTTATTTCGGCTCTACTCGAAGCGGTATCGATGTAATTGAAAACCGTCTCCTCGTCCTCGTTCCCAGGCTCTATGACGGGAAAGGTTTTCGCTGTGACTTTGGGATCGATCACCTGGGCGGGGCCGGACAGGATTGCAGCATACGTTGTCACTTTGGCGTAGTAATCCTCATAGTAGCCGGTCGGCTGGGGCTTCGCTGAAAACATATGATCGATCACGACATCATCAGCAAGTGCGCGCTTGGAGCTTTGATTCTTTATTTGATGTATCTCTTTTCCATCCTCGCGACAGGGATAATCTCCCTCAAAATAGGCGACGTGGTCGTCAGGCCGTGCGGTCACGTCACCGGCCAAGATCAATTTTGAAACGAGCATTCCGAATTTGACCTCCTTGCTTGAGTTCACATATGGAACATCCTTCACCAATAAATAGCCAGACCTGATTTCCAGGTCATAGCCCTCATCGCGCAGGCACTTCAGGTCAGGGCTACAACTCATAGGTTTATGCGACATTGAGCATTTCCTCCTTGGTCTTGACGGTTGTGCCCTCTATCGACGTCCCTTCCGGTTGGCGGGCGGGCCATAACTGTAGGTGATCGTGAGCAGGATGTTCGACCCCGTTGGCACAGGGTCGAACACCGGGGCTCAGGTTAGGGCTACGATTTATTGGTTGGTGTAACATTGAAGATCATTCCCTCCTTGGTCTTGACGGTTGCGCCCTCCATCAATGTCCCTTCCGATTTCCCGTGCGGGCCGTGTCTGTAGGTGATTGTGAACAAGATGTTCGGCCCCGTCGGCACAGTGTCAAATGCCAGGGCGACGATTTCGGCGAACGACAATTCTTTCGTCGTTACCACTTTCTTCCGGCCATTCACGATGATTTCGAATTGGATTTCATGGTTGTGATCCTTGGCCTCCTTTATTTCCTGGAGTGCTTCATGGATCTCATGCCTGGCTGCCTCCTCGGCGGCCCCTGCCGCCTTCAATTCAGCTTCAGCCCGCTCAAGAGGGGCCACTGCCTGTTTGAGGTCTTCTTCCAATTCATCCCCTTTCCCTTTCATAATCAGGTCTCCTTTTTAAGAATATGATTCGTAATGTGAAATAGCTATAATCGTAAGATATAACAGACGGCACGGGATGTCAATATTATTTTACGATATTATTTTACGATTGCGTAATATGAAATGAACGCTTTTAAAATGTTAATTTTTAGGTTACCATAACGTCAGATCAAACGGACGCGGAAGAGAAGGAGAGTAGCGTGGCACTTGGTGTAAAGATAAAAGAATTGAGAATGAAGAAAGGCCAGTCCTTGCAGCAGGTGGCTGACGCTGTTGGCTCATCGAAGGCCCACATATGGGAACTAGAGACTGGCAAAAGCAAAAACCCGTCTATAGAATCGCTTACTAAACTCGCGGACTATTTTAACGTATCGGTCGCATTTCTGATCGGTGAGGACCCCAACTCAGAAGGTGAAGAGCCTGAGCTTATTGCAATGTACCGGGAGCTAAAGGGGTTGACAGAAATTGACCGCAATACTATCCGTGGCATTATGAAGGTCATCAAGGAGCAGCCAAAGGATTAAAATGATAAATATCAGCAGAATGGATCTCGCAGATTTTGTATCTCCTGAGCAGATGGTCCAGGGGATCTTACATCTGGTACCTGACCTTCCAATTCCTGTACCTATTGAGGAACTAGCACTAGCGCTCGATATTACTGAAATTAAGGCGTTGGAAGCTCAAGGGTTTGAAGGGGGGCTGATAACTGACATCACCAAGTCCGAAGGATTTATCCTCGTCAATAAAAACAGTCCATTACAACGTTGTCGGTTCACCATTGGACACGAACTCGCCCATTTCCTTTGCCCCTGGCACAAGCCCCTATCTAGCGATGGCTTTCTATGCTCTTCAGAGGATATGAGACTGGTAGACGCACGAAAGTCGGAACGGGCAGCCTATATGGAAGTAGAAGCAAATCGTTTTTCCGCCCTCCTACTGATGCCCTTACCTCAATTTCGTAAAGACGTGCGCCAATGCAAGGATGTAGACATCAAACACATTCTTGATCTTGCCAGACTTTATGAAACCAGTAAGGAAGCTACTGCGCGCCGATATGTTGACGTCCAAGACGAACCATGTGCTGCCATTGTTTCTTGCAAAGGTCGCGTCCTCCGGTACTATAAAAATATGGACTTCCCCTATCTTGACGTGAGTCCTGGATGCCCGGTACCACGGGAATCCTTCACTGTCAGAATTAATTTCTCAGAAGCGTTAATTGTTTCAGAGTGGGAAGAGTTGAACGGTAGTGCATGGCTCTCAGAGTCACATGGACGACGCGCCCCCATGATTTACGAACAGGTGCATCACCAACGCGACGGATACCGCCTGACTTTACTTACACTCGCTGAAGATCCTGAAGAAATTGAGGAGGAGGAAGATCTTGAGGAATCATGGACGCCTAGATTTAAACGCTAACAACGTTTACAAATGGCATCTATGGGGTCTAGGCTTGACTTTCGGACATTTCGCAACGGAAGGGAAAACATCGGTGCCCTGATCAGGTTTGGTACACCCCCGGAACAGCACACCACCTTTCCGAACTCCTCCGGGAAAGGGACACTTCCCATATTACTACCACCTGTTTTCTCGGGCATCCCTGGCTTCAGAAGGGGTAGGGCTGATTATGACATTGTCACAGGTTGAGACACCCTTGTGGTCTACTATCCTTTCGCTTCGCTACTACTTAAAATCCACCAGGAGAACATGCCTTTGACCTCCAAATACGACCGTTACAGCAAAGAAGAACTGGTTCGAATCATTGAAGACCGCGACCGCAAGCCAAAATTCGGGCTGGTCTGGGAGCGGGACGACATTGAATTTGACCGCTCGTTCAATCAGGATTTTGTTGCTCTTGATGCTATCGGCGAACTCTCTTGCGGAACAGGGCCTTGGAGCAATCTCCTCATCGAAGGAGACAACTTCGACGCGTTGCGCTATCTACGCATGACCCATGCGGGCAGGATAAAATGCATCTGTATTGATCCCCCCTACAACACCGGCAACAAGGATTTCATCTACAACGACCGCTTCGTGGACAAGGACGATCTCTACAAACACAGCAAATGGCTTGAATTCATGTACCGGCGGTTCCTGCTCGCCCGAGACCTACTGGCCGAGGATGGGGTGCTTCTGGTCTGCATCAACGATGAAAACCGGGCCAAGCTGGAGCTGCTGTTGGATCAGGCGTTGCCGGGGATGCGAATAGGTTCACTGGTTTGGAGAACCCGTGACTCTACAAGCGCCAAGGGACGCAACTTTAGTGACGTGCATGAGCATATCCTTGTTTATGGTGGACTCGAATTTTCTTTCCGTGGTTCGGATAAGACGCAAAAAAAATATAAAAACCCAGACAAGGACCCACGTGGACCATGGAATATTGATCCGCTGACGCTAGGTTTTGATCGCTTTGAAAGAAAAAACCTATTTTATCCCATACAGAACCCTAAAACAGAACGATGGTATCCGTGCGATCCTAATCTGGTCTGGAGGTATGCCAGCGAGAAGATAGAAAAGAATCCCGACCGTCTTCGCACTGAAACGGTGGAGGAATGGATTCGACAAGACAAGATTGTATTCCCTGAACCCATATCTGAACGAGTTGAAATCTGGAATTCTCTTGATGAACTTCTCGAAGCCATTGATCGCGGTGATGTCCCCAAGACTCCTAAGAAACAAAATCCTCTTTTGGCAAGAGACACTCCAGACCTTGATTTCTGGGTTGGAAAGTCAGTAGGTTTCGGTCGTCCTGGTTTTAAGAAACACTGGAAGGATTTGCGTAGCCATACGAACCCTGTAGGGAGCTGGGTGGCACGACTTACTGAAGATGCTGAAGACGATGATTATTTGACTCTCCGTTCACGACAAGCAGGCGAAGGAACCGACGCACTACAGGATATTTTCGGCAAGAAAGTCTTTAACTATCCAAAACCGCCGTCCCTAATCAAAACTCTGATCGCTCAATCAACGGATGCTGACGACTTCGTGATGGATTTCTTTGCCGGTTCAGGAACCACGGCCCAAGCGATGCTGGAACAAAACCAAGAAGATGGCGGCAACCGGCGCTTCATCATGGTTTCGGCAACAGAAGCCACCGCCGATGAACCGGAGAAGAACATCTGCCGCGATGTCTGCGCCGAACGGATTCGCCGGGTAATCAACGGTTACGGCACAACCGCCGGAACCGGCGGCGACTTCGCCTATTTGCGTGTACGCCGCATACCGCATGAAGCGGTTTTGACAGATATTGACCATGCACAGGTCTGGACGGCATTACAGTTGATCCACCGGCAATCCTTTGCCCCATATAATG
Organism: Geobacteraceae bacterium; assembly: GCA_049301475.1. Taxonomy (GTDB): domain Bacteria; phylum Desulfobacterota; class Desulfuromonadia; order Geobacterales; family Geobacteraceae; genus JBAQKZ01. Next base: position 7,221 of record JBAQKZ010000195.1, read on the forward strand.
CTGACCGGCAACTTCAGGAGTCTTTGCACGCCGATGGCGGGCTACTCTATGCGGCAACCCTCAACGATGAAACCGTTTCCCGAATTGTCGGGCTTGCTGCCGACTCCCCGCACCTGACCGTCTACACCTGGCAGCCGGGATTACTGCGGGAACGGATGGCGGCGCAGAACATCACCATCGAGCAGATCCCCCAATTCCTGGTCAGCCGGTTCGGGGTGGCGTCATGAACGTAACTCCAAAAAGATACCAGGGTGAAGCCAAGGACAGCGTACTGGAGATATTCCGCTATGCCTGCAAACAGATCGACGAAGCACAAGACCAGCAAAGCAGGCTTGCCGCCAGCGCCTACAACGGCTGTGTCCTGATTCAGGCCCCGACCGGCGCGGGGAAAACCCTGATTGCCGGGATGGTGGCGGAAGAGTTTTCAAAAGAAACGCGAATTGTCTGGCTCTGGTTCACCCCCTTTGCCGGGCTGGTGGAACAGGCGCGTATCTCCATCAAATACGACTTCCAGGGGCTCCGGGTGCGGGACATTACCTGCGAGCGGGTTGCCCGAGGGACACGCAGCGGAGATGTGTTTGTCACTACCTGGGCATCGGTGGCGGCGAGTCGTAAGGAGGCGAAACGGATTCGTCGCGATGGCGATGAGTCCGTTTCGCTGGATCATTTTCTGGAGCAGCTCCGGGCAAGCGGCTTCAAAATCGGCGTATTGGTTGACGAAGCACATCACACCTTTTCCACCGGCACCGAGGCGGTAAAGTTTTACCGGGAAGTGCTCAAACCTGAATTTACCCTGATGATTACTGCCACCCCCGATGACCAGGATGCGGAAAACTTCCGCAAGTCTTCAGGCATAGTCAAAATGCACCGGATTACGGTAAGCCGTCTGGATGCAGTGGAAGCGAAGCTTATCAAGGGGGGCATCAAGTCGGTTGCCTACATTGCCGGTGATCAACACCGTGATCTGGTGGATTTCGGCTTGGCGGCTCTGACTGACGGGGTTCGTGTCCACCTATCAATCAAGGCGCAATTGGCGGTAGAGGGAATCGATATGGTTCCCCTGATGCTTGTGCAGGTGGATTCGTCGGAAAAGAGCGTAGCCAAGGCAAAGAAAGACCTGATGTCTCTCGGAATCAGGGAAGACGCGATTGCCGTCTATACCTCCAAGGAACCTGACGACGAACTGCTTGCCGTGGCGCGTGACGAATCAAGGGAAGTGCTTATTTTCAAAATGGCCGTGGCTCTCGGATTTGACGCGCCGCGAGCATTTACCTTGGTTTCCATGCGGGGCGCACAGGACAGGGATTTCGGCGTCCAGATTGTGGGGCGCATCCTGCGGGTAGACCGACGACTGCAAGGCAGGCAGGTAAGCGACCTGCTCAAGTACGGCTATGTTTTTCTGGCCGATGCCGAGAAGCAGACCGGCTTGACCGGAGCCGCCGACAAGATCAACTCCATCCGCACGGAAATGTCGTCAATAAGCCCGTTTACCATGCTGGTCAATATTGCCGGGCAGACGAGCGTCCAAGTGGTGCAGAACGGTCAACCCTCCTTGCTGGCAACGCCATGGGAGGCGCCCGCAATCCCGGAATGGAAGACAGGGGGAGACACCCCTGCCACTCCACAAACTACCACACAAGACCTGCTGGCCGGTTTCATTTTGCCCCCGGCCAATACACCGGACAGGATCGCGTTTAGCACTGCGCCATACTCGGCATCTGTGCTAACACCGCCGGGACAGCAGCAATATTTGTTACGTGATGGCATCCCCCGCGTATTCAAGACCGAACGACTTAATCTGAATACCTCCGGGTTACTGCAATGTGTTGAGAAGAGAATTAGGTTTGACGACAAAGTGTTGACATCAGGTCTGCGCCAGGCGGTAAATATCCGGCGCAAGGAAGAGGAAATATTTACCCATGATGTGATATATGGGGAATTCCAGGCCCGGCTTTCCGACGCGGATATAGCAATCCGGGGCCAGCGGTTATTGTTTGAACCGGACTATCTCGACCCCCGGGAACTGCAGAAGGCGCTACTCAATCGGCTTGCGGCTGAGTGCAGGGACAAGGGTTTTGATGATCTGCTGGAATCGCCTGAGAAACTACAGCGTGCGATGCACCTTATCCTTATATCCCACAAAAACCTTCTGCGTGACGCAGTGCGCACCTGTTGCGCACAACATGCGGAACTGGCGGACACCGCGCCGCTTCCGCAAACCGTCACCTGGCCGACAGGCTGCACTTCCGCCCGGCTTTGCGTCTACGATGTATTTCCGCTGGACCTGAATAAAGACGAGCTTGCATTTGCCCAGCTGCTTGATGCCGACATGTCGGAAACCGTGGAGTGGTGGAATAGAAACGAGCGGGGCAAACCCTATTCGGTCGGTCTGGTTATGCCGGACGGCAAAGGGTACTTCCCGGATTTCATGGTGAAGGTGAAGGGACGAAGCAAGGGGGGCGGCATTCTGTTGATCGAGGTTAAAGGCGAATTTCTCATCAATAGCCTGAATACCCCCGACAAGGCCTTGGCATCTCACAAGCTCTACCGCAAGCCGTTGATGGTCATGCACGAGGATTCAGGCCGCTGGATGACGCTCCGCTATAACGAGAAGACCGACAAGCTGGAGCCGGATGCGGTGTTCCGCGTGGATGCACTGGCAGAGTATTGAGTAATACCAATTTCAAATCAAAGATGCAGTCAAGGCGGCGAGGATTGAGGCGACGAAGGCATACAGCCAGTATGTTGAGGAGCCGAAGACGAGCCAACGAAGAGGGCGCTTTGATCTGGAATTGGTATAACCCCTACGGGGGCATAGGCCGCCCTATCCAAGGCGCTGGAGGACCTGGGGCTTGACTACGGCGGGGTTGTCCACCGATATGCAGCCTATATTGTATTGATAAAACCCGCCAGATTATATATACTTCCCAAAACAGGACGTAATAATCCTCTCCAGACGAACCACGTTTTTTACAGGCTCTCTTGCCACTTTCTCTTGCCATATTGCCATGACTACTGCAAACCATGATATGATGGACGAGCTTGAATCCGCCCTGGGCTATCGTTTTATTGACCGTTGCCTGCTGATGGAAGCGTTGACGCACCGCTCCTTTTTCAATGAGGCATGCGATGCCGAGGTTCGGGACAACGAGCGCCTGGAGTTTTTCGGCGATGCGGTGCTCGGCTTTTTTATAAGCAGGGAATTGCTTGTGCGTTTTCCCGGCCTCAAGGAGGGGGAGTTGACCCGGCTCAGGGCCTCTCTGGTGGACAGGGAGAGCCTGGCCCGGTTTGCTTCATCCTTGCGGCTTGGCCGCTACCTGCGGGTCGGTCGGGGTGAGGAGCGTAGCGGCGGTCGGGAAAAACGCTCTGTCCTTGCGGATGCATGTGAGGCGCTGTTGGGCGCGCTTTACCTGGATGGCGGGGAAGTGCCGGTCAGGAGGCTCTTGCTTAACCACTTTGCCCCGTTTTTGGAGACGGAAGGGCGGGGTATTGCCAGGGATTACAAGACGGAACTCCAGGAGCTTGTTCAGGCCCGCTACGGCGCCACCCCCCGCTATGATCTGGAGGTGGTGGCGGGACCGGGCCACGAGCGGCGCTTTAC
>JBAQKZ010000196.1:0-9131 GCA_049301475.1 Geobacteraceae bacterium
CCAACAGAAGAACGCCTCCCGTACAAATAGGATGGGGCATATACTACTCGTATTGAAGGTGTTTGACCAGTAAATAATGAAACTCAATGTTATTGCTCAAAAAAGATGATAGAACATATTCACCGTGTAAATTACCCTTGCCAACCCCATCCCCTTGTGATACATAGATAGGCTGTTTGTAAATACGCACGCCACCTTTTACCCCGGCGGTGTCCGCAAAGGGTGCGGATTCCGGGTGAGGACAGGTAGGCGGAGGCCCAAACCAAAGGAGAGCAAAGCATGTCGAACATCACAATGAAGGAACTGCTGGAGTCCGGCGTCCATTTCGGACATCAAACCAAGCGTTGGAATCCCAAGATGAAGCCATTCATCTTCGGGGCGCGAAACGGCATCTACATTATTGACCTGCAGAAGACTGTCCGCCTGTTCAAGAACGCCTATGGTTTTGTAGTCGACGCAGCCAAGGGGGGCGACACTTTCCTGTTCGTAGGGACCAAGAAGCAGGCCCAGGACGCGATTGCAGAAGAGTCGGGCCGTTGCGGCATGCATTATGTGAATCAGCGCTGGCTGGGGGGGATGTTGACCAATTTTTCCACAGTCAAGCAAAGCATTGACCGGCTGAAAAAGCTTGACGCAATGTTTGCCGACGGCTCCGTCGAGGCGTATACAAAAAAAGAGGCCTTGCAACTGGAGAAAGAGCGGCAGAAGCTGGAGAAGACCCTGGGTGGTATAAAGGGCATGAATAAGGTTCCTGGCGTTCTGTTCATTATTGATCCAAAAAACGAAGAGATTGCAGTGAGCGAGGCGAAAAAGCTCGGCATCCCTGTAGTAGCCGTTGTAGATACCAACTGTGACCCGGACAATATTGACTACGTGATTCCCGGCAATGACGATGCAATCCGCGCCATAAGGCTTCTGACAAGTAAAATCGCCGATGCGATAATCGAGGGTTCTCAGGCCCGCGATCGCCAGTTGCAAACCGATAGAGAAGAGGCAGAAGAGGCAGAAGAGGCAGAGGGGGCGGAAGAGTCTGAAATTGCAAAAGAGGATTCAGAAGCTTGAATATAACCGCTGGGCCGCAAGGCGCTTGGCGATGTTCCAATTTAACTGTTTAGTTGCGGTGTCAGCCTTGGCGGCAGCCGCACTCCGGAGGATAACGTGAGCATTACAGCAGCACAGGTGAATGAACTGAGGAAGGTTACCGGCGCGGGACTTATGGACTGCAAAAAGGCGCTCATGGAGAGCGACGGGGACCACGAGCAGGCTATCGACTACTTGCGCAAGAAGGGGCTTGCAGCCGCTTCCAAGAAGGCCGGTCGGATTGCCACCGAAGGTCTGGTAGGCTCTTATATCCACGCCGGCGGTAAGATCGGCGTACTCATAGAGGTAAACTGCGAGACGGACTTCGTAGCGAAAAACGATAAATTCCAGGCATTTGTCAGGGACATCGCTATGCACATCGCCGCATCCTCGCCCCAGTACGTACGGCGCGAAGAGGTGCCTGCCGACGTGATCGCGCGAGAAAAGGAAATCTATCGCGCCAAGGCGCGGGAGACCGGCAAACCTGACAACATTATTGAGAAGATCATCGAAGGCCAGATCAACAAATTCTTTGCCGACGTCTGTGTTTTGGAACAGCCGTTTATCAAGGATCCGGACAAGACGGTGCAGACATGTATGAATGAAACCATTGCCGCTCTGGGCGAAAACATTTCGATCCGGCGTTTCGCCAGGTTCGCCCTCGGCGAGGGGCTTGCCAAAAAGGAAAGTGACTTTGCCGCGGAGGTTGCGGCAGTAGCCGGAGTTTAACGGAAGTTGGCGGCCATCCTGGGACAAGTACTTGATACGTGTCCCAGGGTCATCGGCAAACAGCCGGTTTCCAGCAGATGGAGCATTCATGGCCGTGGCGGTTTACAAGCGGATACTTTTAAAACTTTCCGGCGAGGCACTGGCGGGTGAACAACGGTATGGAATCGATCCTGAGACCATCATCACCATAGCCAATGAGATCAAGGAAATAGTCGCCTGTGGCGCTGAGCTGGCATTGGTGATCGGCGGCGGCAACATTTTCCGCGGTCTGGCGGCTTCGTCCAAGGGAATGGACAGGGCGAGCGCCGATTACATCGGGATGCTGGCAACAATGATAAACGCATTGGCCATGCAGGACGCACTGGAGAAACTCGGTGTGGATACCCGTGTTCAGTCGGCCATCGCCATGCAGGAGGTGGCTGAGTCTTATATACGCCGACGTGCAATAAGGCACCTGGAAAAAGGGCGTGTTGTCATTTTCGGCGGCGGCACCGGCAACCCCTACTTCACCACCGATACCGCAGCGAGCCTGAGGGCCATGGAAATAGGCGCCGAGGTGATCCTCAAGGGGACAAATGTGGACGGCGTTTATTCCGCTGACCCAAAAAAGGATCCCAATGCTGTCAAGTTCTCCCGGCTGACCTATATAGATGTTCTCAAAAAAGGTCTTCAGGTCATGGATGCAACCGCCATATCGCTCTGCATGGATAACAATCTCCCTATCATAGTGTTCGACATTACAACCGGAGGCAATGTAAAGCGGGTGGTGTTCGGTGAGGAAATTGGCACTACCGTGAAAGGAGAGTGACATGACAAAGGAAGTTGTCATGAATATGGGTGCACATATGAACAAGAGCATCGACGCGCTCCGCAAGGAATACCAGCGGGTGCGCACCGGTCGCGCAAGCACGAGTCTTTTGGACGAAGTAAGGATCGATTACTACGGGACCCCCTCTCCGCTCAGCCAGGTGGCTACCCTGGCTGTGCCCGAACCGCGTACTATCACGCTTCAGCCGTGGGAACCCAAGATGATACCGGTAATTGAAAAGGCGATAATGAACGCCAACCTGGGGCTCACCCCCGCCAATGACGGCAAGGTGATTCGCCTAAACCTTCCGGCTCTGACCGAGGAGCGCCGCAAAGATATAGTAAAGAACCTGAAAAAGCTGGCGGAGGAAGCCAGGGTTGCTCTCCGCAACATCCGCCGGGACACCATTGATGAACTGAAAAAACTGGAGAAGGAGAAGAAAATATCCGAGGACGACCTTAAAAGAAGTGAAAAGGACGTCCAGGATGTGACCAACAGCCATGTAGCAAAGATCGACGAGGTGCTTGCGCACAAGGAAAAAGATGTGATGGAGGTCTGAAGGCGGCGGCGACTCCCACATTCTGGAGATGCGTCACGCCTGTTGAATAGAGAATGATTCCCCTTTTTTGCTTGCGAAGTTGCCGGATTTATGGTTAAATCCCCTGCGCCCCTGGGTTAAAAAGGGGATTTTTTGTTTCTGGCGCGCCGATCTTACAGTCGGCCTTATCAAACGATCTATTATTTAAGTTCATTATGCTCGACCAAAGTCCCAACAAACTCCCCAGCCATCTGGCCATCATCATGGACGGCAACGGCCGATGGGCGACAGAGCGGATGCTGCGGCGCATCGTCGGCCACCGTAAAGGGGTGGAGACAGTCAGGCTGACCGTTGAGGAATGTTCACGCTTGGGCATCCGATATCTCACCCTTTACGCCTTCTCTTCGGAAAACTGGCTAAGGCCCAAAACGGAAGTCAAGGCGTTGATGTCGCTCCTGAAAAAGTACGTAAAGGCCGAAACTCCCAGAATGATAAAGAACAACATCCGCTTCAATGTCATAGGCAACCTGGAAGACCTGCCGGAGGACGTCAATCTTGAGATGGACGCCGCACTGAAACAGACAGCCGACAATACCGGGATGGTGCTGACGCTGGCGTTATCTTACGGATCCCGCCAGGAGATCATGCGCGCGGCCCGCCTTCTGGCCGAGGAAATGGCGAGCGGCGGGATCAGCGCTACGGAGATTAACGAAGAACGGTTTGCCGGTTATCTTTACACCTCGGATATGCCGGAGCCGGACCTTCTGATCAGAACCAGCGGCGAGATGCGGATCAGCAATTTCCTGCTATGGCAGTTGGCCTATACGGAACTCTATTTTTCCGACGTCAACTGGCCGGATTTCAGCAAGAGGGAGCTCCACCGGGCATTGAGCGACTACCAGGCGCGGGAGCGGCGCTTTGGACAGACCAGCGACCAGCTCCAACAAAGGAGTTGAGCATCAAACGATTAGCGACAGCGGCAGTGGGCCTGCCACTTCTTGCCCTGCTCATATTCAAGGGAACTCCATTCCTCTTTGCCTGTTTCGTGCTGCTTCTGGTTTTCCTTGGACTTACCGAATTCTACGGCATGGCCATCCCTGGCCACCGGCTGGCCGGGGCGCTGGCCGCCATGCTCGGCTCTCTTCTCCCGCTGACCCTCTTGAGCAGAGACCCACTGCAATTTCCCGCCGCCCTGACGGCGTTACTCTTTCTCTTTTCCCTGCACTTCCTTGTTCGCTTTCAGGATATCCGGGGGGTAACGGGAGAGTTGGCGATTCTCTGCTTTGGCTTTCTCTATCTGCCGCTTCTATTAAGCCATCTAATCCTGATCCGCTCTGCTCCGAATGGCGTACAGTGGATTTTCCTCCTCCTTGTGATCGTCATGACGGGCGACAGCGCGGCCTATTATGTTGGCTCTAGTCTGGGGCGAAAGAAGCTTTACCCATCTGTGAGCCCAAACAAGAGTGTAGAGGGAGCTGTAGGGGGGCTGGCCGGGAGCCTGGCCGGGGCGCTCTTGTTCAAAGCGGCGTTTCTCCCGGAAATGGGGATACTGGATTGCATTGCGGCTGCACTGTTTACTTCCGTGGCGGCCCAGGTCGGAGACCTGTTCGAATCGCTCCTTAAGCGGAGTTGCGGGGTCAAGGACTCAGGAACGATCATCCCCGGTCACGGCGGCATTCTCGACCGGCTCGACAGCATTCTGTTCGCTGCCCCGACGCTTTACTGGTATCTGCATTTCATGGTTTTGAGCCGATAATCGCATCGGGGAACTCCTGAAGAAGCCAACAACGTCAGCATTTGGTTACAACTTGGTATGATAAGGAAACGAGGGGTTATGAAAAAGCTCACAATACTCGGCTCTACCGGTTCCATAGGAGTCAGCACCCTGGAGATCGTTGCGGCCCACCGTGACAAGTTCGAGGTTGTGGCGCTTACTGCGGGAACCAATCTGGAGCTTCTCAAGAAGCAGATTGAGGAGTTTTCGCCACGGCTGGTGGCTGTCCTTACCGAGGCGTCGGCAAAAAAACTTGCACAGATGCTTGTCGGCAAGAAACCGGAGATTTTGTCCGGCGTGTCCGGTCTGATCGCCGCTGCAACCGCAAGCGATACCAGCATGGCGGTAGTAGGCATCGTCGGGGCCGCGGGTCTCGTGCCGACCGTGGCAGCCATCCAGTCCGGGAAGGATGTGGCACTGGCCAACAAGGAGACCCTTGTGACCGCCGGTCACATAATCATGCGGATGGTCAAATCCCACGGTGTTAACCTGTATCCGGTGGACAGCGAGCACAGCGCGGTCTTCCAGTCCCTCCAGGGTCACAGGAGGAGCGATGTCAAACGGATCATACTTACAGCTTCCGGAGGACCGTTCCTCGATTATCCGATGGATAAACTGGCGCACGTTTCCATTGCCGATGCCCTCAACCATCCCAACTGGAGCATGGGGCGGAAGATAACCATAGACTCGGCCACCATGATGAACAAGGGGCTTGAGGTAATCGAGGCCAGGTGGTTGTTCGACATGCCGGGGGACCGGATCGCGGTCAACATACATCCCCAGAGTGTCATTCATTCAATGGTGGAGTACCTGGACGGCTGCGTCATGGCCCAGTTGGGAGTGCCGGACATGAAGGCGCCGATTGCATACGCCCTTACATATCCCGGTCGTCTGCCGACCGGTGTAAAACCGCTGGATCTGACGGAAATCTCCGGCCTGACCTTTTTCAAGCCCGATCTTAAGCGGTTTCCGGCGCTCAACCTTGCATACCGGGCAATGGCGGACGGCGAAAGCATGCCCGCCGTGCTCAATGCCGCCAACGAGGTGGCAGTGGCTGCTTTTCTCGCCGGTCAGATCAAATTCACCGACATTGCAGTCGCCATTGAACGGACCATGGATACCCACCAACCCCATCCTCTTGCCTCCATAGAGGAGGTGCTGTTAGTGGACCGATGGGCCAGGGAGAAGAGCCGGGAACTTTTGGGGATAAAAAAACCTGTAAAATGTTGAAAGGAAACCAATGATAAGCATACTCTCTGCAATAGTAGTTCTAGGCGTACTGATTTTCGTTCACGAACTGGGGCACTTCCTCTTCGCCAAGTTCTATGGAGTGGGGGTGGAGAAGTTTTCCCTGGGCTTCGGCAAAAAGCTAGTCGGGATAAAGCGGGGGGAGACAGAATACCTCATTTCCGCCTTCCCTCTTGGCGGCTATGTGAAGATGGTGGGTGAAGGGGACGGCGACGCCGAGCTGAGTGAAGAGGACAAAGCCCGCTCCTTCGCCGCCAAAAAGCCGTTGCAGCGGATCGCTATCGTGGCCGCAGGCCCTCTGTTCAACCTCCTCTTTGCCTACATGCTGTTCATCGTCATCTACATGATCGGCGTTCCAGGGGTTACGACCAAGATCGGCGAGGTGCTGAAGGACAAGCCGGCAGCCAGGGCGGGCGTGCAGACCAATGATCTGGTAACCGCTGTTAACGGCAAGCCGGTGGCCCGATGGGAGGAGTTCTCACGGGGGATCGTGGAGAGCAATGGTAAGGTGGTTGATCTCCTGGTCCGGCGCGGCGATACGGTTCTAACATTCCGGATCGTTCCGGAATCCAGAACCAGCAAAAACCTCTTTGGAGAAACGGTGACAACCCCGATGATCGGAGTGGCGTCGTCCGGAGAGACGGTCACCGACCGGTTTGGCCCCGGAGAAGCGCTCCTGAAGGGAAGCGTTCAGACCTGGAACGTGATCAAGCTCACCTGCCTGTCGCTGGTCAAACTGGTGGAGCGGACTATCCCTCTCGACACCGTCGGCGGACCCATCATGATCGCAAAGATGGCCGGTCAACAGGCGTCCGCAGGCGGAGTCAGCTTCCTGGCCTTCATGGCGCTTCTCTCCATAAACCTCGGGATACTCAATCTCCTTCCCGTCCCTGTTCTGGACGGCGGGCACCTGTTATTCTATTCCTGGGAGCTGATTTTTCGCAGGCCCATAAGCATGAAGTCCAGGGAAATCGCGCAGCAGGTAGGCATGGCCCTACTTATAGGTCTGATGGCGCTGGCGTTTTATAACGACATCGCCCGCTACGTCTTCGGCCAGGGATGACACTCCCGACATGAAACTCCTCACCGTAGACACCTCCACCACTGCCTGCAGCGTGGCTTTGACAGACGACGGGCGACTCCTGGGCGAATATCTGTTGAAGCTGGATCGCACCCTCTCGGAGAGGCTCATCCGGAGCATTGACATGCTTTTGAAGGATGCCGGACTGGCTGTGGCCGATCTGGACGGGTTCGGGGTGGCGCTCGGCCCCGGTTCATTCACCGGCCTCCGAATCGGCGTCGCCACTGTCAAGGGAATGGCGCTCGCCACAGGCAAGCCGGTTGCAGGCTTTTCATCGCTGGCGATGCTGGCCATGAACCTTCCTTGGGCCGCTTATCCAGTATGTCCAATGTTTGATGCGCGCAAGCATGAGGTTTACACCGCCGTTTACCGATGCCGTGATCTGCCCGAACCTGTCATTGCCGATTCTGTTACGCCTCCCGATGCGTTTATCGAAAGGCTCACAGGTCCGGCAATATTTATAGGCGAAGGGGCGGTCCGGTATCGTGAAGTTATCACCTCCCGGCTCGGCGACCGGGCGCTGTTCGCCCCTCCGTCCGTTCATATGCCCCGCGCTTCCGCCGGCGCCCTCTTGGTGCTGGAGGCCTTTGCCAAAGGGTCGATAATCCCCCTGGCCGGCCTTGCCCCGGTATATATCCGGCCGTCCGAGGCGGAACTGGCAAGAGTTGGGAGACCGCAATGAATATCAAAGGCAGCCACTATAACGGACATTCCCGCCAATTGACCAACATGATTAAATAGACAACAGCGTCCATGTTCTATTTAAATTTTGCATATAAACCGGCACTTTGTTATTGTTACCAACGACAATGGAGGTCCCTATGAACGAAATATTTTTCCTTGTTGAAGACGCCCCTGAAGGAGGATATGCCGCAAAAGCGCTTGGGGAATCAATCTTCACTGAGGCTGATACCCTTGAAGAACTCCATGCCAATGTTCGGGATGCGGTCCTGTGCCACTTCGATGAGGGGAAAGCACCCAAGATGGTCCGCCTTCACTTTGTCCACGAAGAAGTCCTTGCTGTATGAAGCTGCCGCGTAACATCACCGGAAACGACCTGGCAAAGGCACTCGATACTCTTGGTTATCACGTAACCCGTCAGACCGGCAGTCACATTAGGCTGTCTACTCCCGAAAACAGTGAACATCATGTTACCATCCCCGCGCACAATCCTCTTAAAATCGGCACACTGGCAGCAATCCTTGCCGACATCCAATCCCATCACAGGCTCACAAGGGAAGAGCTGCTGAAGCGGCTCTTCACATAAGTGACGATAACAGCTTGGATTTATCGAAATTCAGAATTTGATAATGTCTCCCAAGGCTTCCCTCGGGAAGGTTAAGGGGACGTAGCTGTTTTACTGCTTCAACTGCACTACATAGGCTCATAAAGCAATAAAACAGGTACGTCCCCCAAGCCAGTCCAGGTACGTCCCCCAAGCCAGTCCCAGCTCCTGCCTCCGCTTTCTGACCGCCTCTCCTATCTCCCTGCTGGTAACAATTCGCTTCTTTCCCATGACGGCCACTATAGTAAATAATTTCCCTATTAACTACCATTCAAGAGGTGTGTTTTATTGCTGTGTTTTATTGCTTGACTTTCACGCTTTTGAGGTGTAGTGAGACGCAATAAACACAATAAACAGGTTTTAATGGTGATAATATTAAATCCCGATCCAAATCTTTTTCAGGCCGGAGTTCCCTTCCAAATCGACTATCCGGCGTTCGTGTCGTCGTGCAACTTTTTATCAGCTTAGGAACTGTAAATGAATAACATGGTCAAAATTGCGCTCAGATTTAGGTCAGATTTGGCTGAACTGATTGAGCCAAACCGCAGACGTAGCAGAGCTACGTTGAGGATTTGGCGATTGAAGTTC
>JBAQKZ010000197.1:0-3403 GCA_049301475.1 Geobacteraceae bacterium
CCTGGCGTTTCAGGACATAGCGGCCACATTTGCGAAGTTCACCCGGCAAAGCTGGTGTGATACTGTGCGGGCGACGATTGGCCCCGGCATTACGCTCGCTCCGCCATTCAATCGTCACGGATTCAGGAATATATAAAATTCTTAAAAAAGGGCGTTACCGTTATAGGTATCGCCCTTTTCTTTTGCATTGTCGGAAAAATTTACAACATTGACGAATATCTTATGAACCATAAGTGGCAATTTTCGGACACAGGTTTGGGGTGTCGCGGTAGGAATGCCGGTTACCCGGCACCCCCCGCACATATCCCTGCGAGCGGATTTCCCGCACAGGGCTCTTGCCTCAGGTAATGACGCGCAAGCGCTCTTCAGGATACGGGTGATATGGGATTTCAGTACAAATCAGATGCGGAACAGTTTCTGCTCTGCGCAGGCGGAGTCATAAAGCCCAATCTCTCATATGGGAGCGCATGAAGAAACTGGTCAAAACCTGGTTACCAACCGCACGAGTAGTTCACCCATATCCGAATCAACGCCTCTGCGTCTGACCCGAGGCAGGAGCCGTATGCGGTAGTGCCACACGTACAGATCTGCGCGTGGGGTGGCGAGCAATCGCCATCCCTACCGCGACTGCAATGTTTGTATTATTGTGATAGATTGCCGTGATGGCACGAAAACCAAGAGTCCATTACCCTGCTGCACTGTACCATGTGATTATGCGAGGCAACGCCCGTCAGGATATTTTCTTTGACGACGAAGACCGTTGTCGTTTTTATCTGTTGTTGCAGGAGGGCATTGAGAGATACGGCCATCGTATCCATGCATTTTGCCTTATGACCAATCATGTCCATATTGCAATCCAGGTCGGCGAAGTTTCGTTGTCCCGCATTATGCAGAACCTCACCTTCCGTTACACAAGATGGGTCAACTGGCGACAACAAAGGAGTGGGCATCTATTTCTGACCCCGGAGCTTTTCGGAGCTTTTTCCTGGAACGCCTCAGAAACTTTGAAGAAGAAGCACTACGATTCATGGATGATGAAATCGTACCATTCTCAAACAACCAGGCTGAAAACGATTTGAGAATGACCAAAGTTCAACAGAAGATATCCGGATGCTTCCGAGCAATGGAAGGAGCGAAAATCTTCTGCCGAATCCGGAGCTATCTATCCACCTGCATGAAACAAAGCGTCACTGCGTCCGAAGGGGGTTGCGGCTGCTGTTTCAGGGGGAATTTCCCGATTTTATGAATGTGAAAGAACAAGGTGCTGAATAGTTACGTTCCAACTCCCTTAATCCCGGTAGCGCTTCAGCAGGTCGCCGTAGGCGTCGGTGCGGCGGTCGCGCAAGAACGGCCAGATACGGCGCACCTGTTCGCACCGGTCAAAATCTACTTCCACCACCACGGTTTCTTCCCGTTCGCCCCCGGCGAGCGCGAGGAACTCCCCCTGCGGCCCCGCCACAAAGCTGTTCCCCCAGAAATGCTGTCCTGCGCCCACCCCTTCGGGCGAGGCTTCAAAGCCGACCCGGTTTGCGACCACGACGGGGAGGGCATTGGCTATGGCGTGCCCGCGCTGGACCGTGATCCAGGCTTCCAGTTGCCGCGCCTGTTCCTCCTTCGTATCGTGGGGGTCCCATCCGATGGCGGTCGGGTAGATGAGGATATCGGCGCCTGCCAGGGCCATGAGACGCGCAGCCTCAGGATACCATTGGTCCCAGCAGATCAGCACGCCGAGCTTCCCTGCCGATGTGTCGATAGGGGTGAACCCAAGATCGCCGGGGGTGAAGTAGAATTTTTCATGGTAGCCGGGGTCGTCCGGGATGTGCATCTTGCGGTATATCCCGGCGATGGAGCCGTCGCGCTCCAACGCAACGGCAGTGTTGTGGTAGATGCCGGGGGCGCGCCTTTCGAACATGGAGGTGACGATGACAATCCCTAGTTCACGCGCCAGCGACCCGAATGCCACGGTGTCCGGGCCGTTAATCGGCTCCGCCATATCGAACCGGCCCGCCTCTTCTATCTGGCAGAAATACGGAGTGGCGTGCAACTCCTGGAGGACCACCAGGCCTGCCCCCTGCCGCGCGGCTTTCCTGATCTCCGCCATGCTCTTTGCGATATTGGCTTTCCGGTCGTCGCGGCAGCGCTGCTGTACAACGCCGACTTTCAGTATGTTCATACAAGCACTCCTTTGGGCAGTTGCATGGTCAGGCAGTGGAGCGATCCGTGCTGGAAGAGAAGCGGCAGGGAGTCTATGCCGATGATCTCCCGTCCGGGGAGGGCATGGCCGATCGCAGCCAGGGCTGCGGCGTCGTTATTGTCCCGGTATGTCGGGACCAGCACTGCTCCATTGATGATGAGGAAGTTGGCGTAGGTGGCCGGCAGGCGCTGTCCCTCCTCGTCATGGCGGGGCTTCGGCCAGGGGAGGGGAATCAGGCGGTAAGGCGCACCGCAACGGGTGCGGAAACCCTCCAGTTCCCCTGCCATATTGCTCAACGTCTGGTAATGTCTGTCGGACGTGTCGTCGCAGGCCTGGTAGACTATTGTGTCGCCCGGGCAGAGACGGGCCAGTGTGTCCACGTGGGAATCGGTGTCGTCACCTTCGAGAGAGCCTTTTTCCAGCCAGAGGAAGTGGTTTGCGCCGAGCAGTCCCGCCAGTTTCTTTTCCAGTTCAATCCGGTCGAGGTGGGGGTTGCGATTATCGCTTAGAAGACAGTGCGCCGTGGTGAGTATGGCGCCGTCGCCGTCGCTCTCGATACTCCCCCCTTCCAGGACAAGACCGATGGTTGTCAGCGGGGTGTCTCCGAATGCCCCGGCGGCATGCAGACGGCGGGTGATCCGGTTGTCCAGGTCAGCGGCGAACTTGAGTCCCCAGCCGTTGAAACCGAAGTCGAGGAGCTGTGGCCGACCATCATCAAGCACAGTGATGGGGCCGAAATCACGTGCCCAGGTGTCGTTAGAGTCGATCCAGTATGTTCGGACACGCTCCGGTTTCACGCCAGCAGCCTTCAAAAGGCCGCCGACCCTTGCCGGCTTGGCCGTTACCAGCAGAACCGGCTCGAAACGGCTGATCTCCCGGACGATGGAGACGAACACCGGCTCAACTGTCTCCAGGTGGAGACGCCAGTCGCTCCCTTCGTGGGGCCATGCCAGCAGCACCCCGTCCTGCTCTTCCCACTCCGCCGGTAACCGTCTAGCCATTGTCTGATGTTCTCCTCACTCTAAAAACCCACATCTGCACCATACCACCGCCAGCATGGGAATTCAAGAGCGGGACGACTCACAACACGGTGAATATGTTCTATCATCTTTTTTGAGCAATAACATTGAGTTTCATTATTTACTGGTCAAACACCTTCAATACGAGTAGTATATGCCCCATCCTATTTGTACGGGAGGCGTTCTTCTG
>JBAQKZ010000198.1:0-19058 GCA_049301475.1 Geobacteraceae bacterium
GCCGTGGAACGTGGCGCCCGGGACTGTGGCGCACCCGACGAGGCGGCCCTGTCGGCAATAGATCGCCTTGTGGACTCCTTCGAGGAGAAACTTGCCAAAGAGACGCGGCAGATAATAGAGGAATGGCCGCAGCTAAAAAAGGAGTACCGTGGCGACGCCCTAGTTACCAGGGCCAGGGATACGGATATCCGCACAGATCTTTTTACCACCACCCTGTCGGGAACCAGGATGCCGAAGGTCTGTCTTCCTGCCTACGAAGATTGGGGGGACATCGTCACCTGGCGCATGAAGGAGAATCTCCCCGGCTTTTTTCCGTTCACTGCGGGGGTATTTCCCTTCAAGCGGACCGAAGAGGACCCTAAGCGCCAGTTTGCCGGGGAGGGAACCCCGGAGCGGACCAATCGCCGTTTTCACTACCTCTGCAAGGATGATGACGCCAAGCGCCTCTCCACAGCCTTCGACAGCGTCACGCTCTACGGAGAGGACCCTGATTATCCGCCCGATGTCTACGGCAAGGTGGGGGAGAGCGGCGTTTCCATCTGCACTCTGGACGACGTGAAGAAGCTTTATGCAGGGTTTGACCTGTGCGCACCCAACACGAGTGTCTCCATAACCATCAACGGCCCGGCGCCCATGATGCTGGCCATGTTCCTGAATGCAGCCATCGACCAGCAGGTGGACAAGTTCCGTGAAAAGGCTGGCCGCGGGCCGACCAAGGCTGAGTACGAGGATATACGCGCCCGCACCCTGCAAACTGTGCGCGGCACGGTCCAGGCCGACATCCTGAAGGAGGACCAGGGGCAGAACACCTGCATCTTTTCCACGGAGTTCGCTCTGCGGATGATGGGGGACATCCAGCAGTACTTCATCGAGCAGAAGGTAAGGAACTACTACTCCGTTTCCATCAGCGGGTACCACATCGCCGAGGCGGGGGCAAATCCGATCTCCCAGCTTGCCTTCACCCTCTCGAACGGCTTTACATATGTGGAGTACTACCTTTCCCGCGGCATGAGGATAGACGACTTTGCTCCCAACCTGTCATTCTTTTTCAGTAACGGCCTCGACCCCGAGTACACGGTGATCGGTCGTGTGGCCCGGCGGATATGGGCGGTGGCGATGCGGGAAAAGTACGGGGCAACTGAACGGAGCCAGAAGCTCAAATATCATATACAGACCTCTGGCCGCTCGCTTCATGCCCAGGAGATGGATTTCAACGACATTCGCACCACACTTCAGGCGCTCATGGCCATATATGACAACTGCAACTCTCTGCACACCAACGCCTACAACGAGGCGGTCACCACCCCCACCGAGGAGTCGGTGCGCCGGGCCATGGCGATTCAGATGATTATCACCAAAGAGTTCGGCCTGGCAAAAAACGAGAACCCTCTCCAGGGCGCATTCGTCATTGAGGAGCTGACCGATCTGGTGGAAGAGGCGGTGCTGGCGGAGTTCGAGCGGATCGATCAGCGGGGAGGGGTTCTCGGCGCCATGGAGACCCAGTACCAGCGCTCGAAGATTCAAGATGAGTCCATGCTCTACGAGCAACTGAAACACAGCGGCGAACTCCCGATCATAGGGGTCAACACCTTCTTGAATCCCCGGGTTGATGAAGAGGGATGCCATGCGTCGGGAGAACTGGCCCGCGCGACCGGGGAGGAGAAAGAGCAGCAGATCGTCAACCTGCGGGCATTCCGGGAGCGAAACAGGGCGTCGTCGTCGCCGACATTGAAGCGTCTCCAGGATGTGGCGGTGGCTGGTGGGAACATCTTCGACGAATTGATGGAGACGGTGAAGGTGGCTTCACTGGGGCAGATCACCCATGCGTTGTATGAAGTGGGGGGGCAGTATAGAAGGAATATGTGATGCCTGACCGCAATAGAACTATGACGCTTACGTGAAATGCATACTGCGCATGGGCTACCAGGCGCTGCATGGGAGGCCATAACGAATAGATTGTATCACATCCGCATTGAGATTGACGAATATAAATAAAGTATGTATGGCGCACTGTTTTTGGCGTGTCTGTTTTTGGCGTTGACATAAACGTAAACTGTTGATATCCTGATTTTGCCTGACTGGGCGGCCACCGGGAGGGACTCCCCGACTAGTGCGACTCCGGCTAAACCCGCTTCTACACCGTCCCTTGAAGGGGAGGGGGCGCCTTGGGGTCGTAAGTTTCCCTTCTTTCCAGTTGCCAGACTCCTGCTTGGCGACACGCCGGGCAGGAAGGGCTTTCGGTTCGAGCATATGTCCGGGCAGTTCAAGCATGGTCACGAGGCACCGTTCCACACATCGATACATTTATTAAATGAAACGATTTTGTTATTATTCCACACAACAAACAGGAGGCGCATCTATGAAAGCATATCCCTCTCTTGATTTTGATCTGGGCGAGACCGCCGATCTGATGAGAGAAATGATCAGCAAATTCGCGCAGGCCGAAATTGCCCCTAGGGCTGAAGAAATCGACAAGAGTGACCAGTTCCCAGCCGATCTCTGGCGCAAAATGGGACGCCAGGGGCTGCTCGGGATTACTGCTCCGGAAGAGTACGGCGGTGCCGGGGAGACCTACCTGGAACATGTGGTCGCCATGGAGGAGATCACTCGCGCCTCCGCCTCTGTTGGCATTGCCTACGGCGCCCATTCAAATCTATGCGTAAACCAGATATCCCGTAACGCGAACGACGAACAGAAGCGCCGTTATTTGCCGAAGCTTATCAGCGGTGAGCATGTGGGCGCGTTGGCGATGAGTGAGGCAGGGTCCGGTTCCGATGTGGTCAGCATGCAATTGAGGGCCGAGCATAAGGGGGGCCGTTACATACTTAACGGCTCAAAAATGTGGATCACCAATGGAGTGTCTGCCAACACCGTTTTTGTCTATGCCAAAACGGATAAAGATGCCGGGCCGCGCGGTATCACCGCCTTTATTGTGGAAAAAGGATTCAAGGGATTTTCGACGGCCCAAAAGCTGGATAAGCTTGGCATGCGCGGATCCGACACCTGCGAGCTGGTGTTCGAGGATTGCGAAGTGCCGGAAGAAAACGTGGTGGGCAAAGTCGGGGAAGGGGTCAAAATCCTTATGAGCGGCCTGGATTACGAACGGATTGTGGTTGCGGGAGGTCCGCTGGGGATCATGCAGGCCTGCATGGATGTGGTTATTCCATACTTACATGAACGGAAACAGTTTGGTCAGGCAATCGGTGAATTTCAACTCATGCAGGGGAAGCTCGCCGACATGTACAGCACCATGAACGCATGCAGGGCCTATCTCTATACCGTCGCCAAGGCGGCCAGCCGGAAGTCCAGCGGGAGCATTCGCAAGGATGCGGCCGGGGTTATTCTCATTGCGGCTGAAAAGGCGACCTGGATGGCGCTGGAGGCGATCCAGTGCCTGGGGGGTAATGGTTACATTAACGAATACCCCACGGGTCGCCTGCTCCGTGACGCCAAGATATACGAGATAGGCGCCGGCACGAGCGAAATCCGGCGCATGCTGATCGGGCGGGAGCTATTCAAAGAGACGGCGTAGATTGACAAGGAGCATGAAGGATGACGGTTATCAAGAGCATCATAAAAACCGGTACCGAAGAGTTCCGCAATAACGCGGAGTTCATGGGTGGGCTGGTCGCGGATCTGCGGGAAAAGGTAGCTATAGTATCCCTCGGTGGCGACGAGAAGGCCCGCAAGAAACATATCGAACGGGGCAAGCTGTTGCCGCGGGAGCGAATAAGGCAGTTGCTCGATGTGGGGTCGCCATTTCTGGAGTTTTCCCAATTGGCCGCCTGGGGGATGTACGGCGCCGATGTCCCATCCGCCGGCATTATAACCGGCATTGGCAGGGTAAAGGGGCAGGAGTGCGTTGTTATCGTTAATGACGCTACGGTAAAGGGGGGGACATATTTCCCGATTACCGTCAAGAAGCACCTGCGCGCCCAGGAAATTGCCAGGGAAAACCATCTTCCCTGCATCTACCTGGTGGATTCCGGCGGAGCCTTTCTTCCCGCACAGGACGAGGTGTTCCCTGACCGGTACCATTTCGGGAGGAGTTTCTACAACCAGGCTAACATGTCAGCTCAGGGAATACCCCAGATATCCGTGGTTATGGGGTCATGCACCGCCGGAGGCGCATACGTGCCTGCCATGTCTGACGAATGCGTAATCGTCAGGAATCAGGGGACGATCTTTCTGGGCGGACCGCCTTTGGTCAAGGCTGCCACCGGAGAAGTGGTGAGCGCGGAGGAGCTGGGTGGAGCGGATGTCCATTGCCGTACATCGGGCGTGACCGATCACTACGCTCTTGACGACGGTCATGCCTTGGCTATTGCCAGACGGGTCGCCGACAACCTGAACCGGGTAAAACAACCGAGTGTAGCAATGCGGCAAGCGCTGGAGCCTCTTTATGACCCTGCCGAACTCTATGGTGTGATTCCGTTCAGCACCCGCAAACCATATGATGTGCACGAGGTGATAGCCCGGATAGTGGATGGCTCTGAGTTCGACGAGTTCAAGCAGTTGTACGGTTCTACGCTGGTCTGCGGTTTTGCGCATATATGGGGCTATCCGGTCGGAATACTTGCCAACAACGGGATTCTCTTTTCCGAATCAGCCTTGAAGGGGGCTCACTTTATCGAGCTTTGCAGTCAGCGTGGTATCCCGCTGGTTTTCCTGCAGAACATCACAGGGTTCATGGTGGGGAGCAAATACGAAGCAGGCGGCATCGCCAAGGACGGGGCTAAGCTTGTTAACGCCGTGGCCACCACGGCGGTTCCCAAGTTCACCGTTATAATCGGTGGCAGCTTTGGGGCGGGGAATTACGGCATGGGTGGCCGTTCCTACGACCCACGCTTCCTCTGGATGTGGCCCAATGCCCGGATTTCGGTCATGGGAGGGGAACAGGCGGCCAGCGTGCTGGCGCAGGTGAAACGTGACGGCATGGAGCTGAAGGGGGAAAGCTGGAGCATCGAAGAAGAGGAAGTATTCAAGGCCCCGATCCGTGACCAGTACGAAACACAGGGACATCCCTATTACGCCAGTGCGCGCATCTGGGACGACGGGATCATTGACCCCGCCGACACCCGGATGGTGCTGGGATTGGGAATCTCTGCGGCAATGAACGCGCCGGCAAAGAAAACCGAATTCGGCATTTTCAGGATGTAAAGGGGAGTGTTACCGGCAACCCTGAATACAAAAAATGTACTTTACCATGCCCAGAAATGAGGTACAACCATGAACGAACCACCAGTCATTACCCAGATAGACGATCTTGGCCGTGCCACGCTGACCTTGAACCGTCCCGAATTGCACAATGCTTTTGATGATGTTCTTATTGCCCTTCTGGCTGCTGAGTTGAAGCGGCTTGAGGCTAACGCAAAAGTCCGGTTGCTGTTTTTGGCCGGCAACGGCAAAAGCTTTTCCGCCGGGGGGAATCTCGAATGGATGCGGCGGATGGGCGAATACAACAGGGAAGAGAACCTGGCAGATGCCAAGGTTCTTGCCGAGCTGATGCGGACCTTGAACTGCTTCAACAAACCTACCATTGCTCTGGTTCAAGGGGCAGCGTTCGGCGGTGGTGTGGGGCTGGTGGCATGCTGCGACATGGCGATCGCCACCCGGCGGGCGACGTTCTGCCTTTCGGAGGTGAAGATCGGCCTGCTTCCGGCGGTTATCTGTCCATATGTGGTTGCCGCCATCGGCCAGCGTGCCTGTCGGCGCTACTTTCTTACGGCGGAACAATTCGACGCCACGGAGGCCCATCGACTGGGGCTGATTCATGAGGTGGTGAGCGACGAGGCAGAGTTGAAGAGCAGGGGTATAGCCCTGGCCGATCTTCTTCTGAAAAATGGCCCCAAGGCGCTTGTCGCTTCCAAAAAATTGATCGCATCGGTCTACGGCCGACCGATAGACGAAGAGCTGATTGCCGATACCGCCAACAGGATTACGGATCTGCGGGCCTCGGAGGAAGGACGTGAAGGGCTTTCCGCGTTTCTGGAGAAGAGAAAACCGCTCTGGATCACCACCTGAATTTTTCATAAGGATAAAGCCATGTTTGAAAAAATCATGATAGCCAACCGCGGCGAGATTGCATGCCGTGTTATTCGCACAGCCAAACGCCTCGGCATAAGGACCGTGGCGGTCTATTCTGACGCAGACGCCGATTCCATGCATGTCTCCCTGGCTGATGAGGCCTGTCATATAGGCCCTCCCCCGGCAAGGGACAGTTATCTCCGTTTCGACCTGATCCTAGACGCGGCCAGAAAGAGCGGTAGCCAGGCTATCCATCCCGGATACGGCTTTCTTTCGGAAAATGCTGAATTCGCCGAAGCCTGCGCCAAAGCAGGCATTGTCTTTATCGGCCCACCCACGGCGGCGATCCGGGCAATGGGATCGAAGAGCGCGGCCAAGCGGATCATGGAAGGGGCAGCGGTGCCGCTGGTTCCCGGCTATCACGGTGACGATCAGAACCCGGAGCTATTACATGAAGCTGCCGCAAATATAGGTTATCCGGTGCTTATCAAGGCGACAGCCGGCGGCGGCGGCAAGGGGATGCGGGTGGTGTGGGATCAAGCGGGGTTCCACGACGCGCTTGCAGCGGCCAGGCGCGAGGCGCTTGCCTCATTCGGCGACGATCGGGTGCTTCTGGAGAAATATCTGACCAAGCCCCGGCATGTTGAAATACAGGTATTTGCGGACTCCCTGGGGAATGCCGTCCATCTCTTTGAACGGGACTGCTCTATCCAGCGCCGCCATCAGAAGGTGCTCGAAGAGGCCCCGGCGCCGGGGATGACTCATGAACTCCGGAGCAGGATGGGAGCTGCCGCGGTGGCTGCCGCGCGCGCTATCGGCTATGTGGGGGCGGGCACCGTCGAATTCCTGCTCGATGAAGATGGATTATTCTACTTCATGGAGATGAATACCCGTCTGCAGGTGGAGCACCCTGTTACTGAGATGATTACCGGTCAGGACCTGGTTGAATGGCAGCTCAAGGTTGCCGCGGGCGAGCCTCTCCCCGCCACCCAGACGACACTCTCTATCGAAGGCCATGCCATAGAGGCCCGTATCTACGCCGAGGACCCGTCCCGTGACTTTCTTCCATCCATTGGCAATCTTACCCATCTACGCACACCCGTCGAAAACGCCCATGTCAGGATCGACACCGGTGTGCGGCAGGGCGACGCTGTGAGTATCCACTATGACCCGATGATTGCAAAGCTTATAGTATGGGACACGGACCGTCCAGGGGCGCTACGTCGGCTCCGGTCGGCGCTTGCATCCTACCAGGTGGTCGGGGTGACCACAAACATTGCATTCCTGGCTGCGGTGGCCGCCCATCCCGCCTTTGCGGCCTGCGACCTGGACACCGGCTTCATCGAGCGTCACAGAGCCACACTGTTTCCCGAAACCAAACCGGCCAGCGACCAGATACTTTCTCTAGCGGCTCTTGACGTTTTGCTTCGGCGGTCCCGCGAAGCCCAAAACGGGGCTGCCGCTTCCCTGGATCGATGGTCCCCCTGGCACCTGACCACCGGCTGGCGCATGAACGGCGATAACCACCACGTACTGACCTTCATTGACGGAGAAACGGCCATCTGCATAACGGCCCACTACCGACCGGACGGCTACCTGCTGGAACTTCCCTTTGGTACGATGCTGGTCAGGGGGCATTTCGATGCCGAGGGCGATATTCTCGCCGACCTCGGAGGGGCGCGTTTCAAGGCCACAGTGGTCCGTCACGGAGACGATCTGACCATTGTCACCCACGGCAGCAGCCACCGCCTGACCCTCCACGACCCGCTGGCGCATGCCGGGGAAAAAGAGGTGGCAGTGGGGAGTTTGACCGCCTCCATGCCCGGGAAGATCGTGGCGCTCCTGGTGGAGGTTGGAAGTCATGTAGAACGGGGCGCTCCGCTGGTCATCATGGAGGCGATGAAAATGGAGCACACCATAACAGCGCCGCGTGATGGGGTAATTGCCGAGATTCACTTTGCCGTCGGCATGGTGGTGAACGAAGGCGTGGAACTGCTTGCCTTCGCCGCCGAGGAACAAAAAGAGTGACGCTCCCCAGGCGGGTAAAGATCGTGGAGGTCTCACCCAGGGACGGCCTGCAGAATCTGCGGACAATAGTGCCGACCGATATCAAGATCGCCCTGATTGACCGGCTTGGCGCCGCAGGGCTGACCGCAATTGAGGCCACCAGCTTCGTCTCCCTTGAACGGGTGCCGCAGATGGCTGACAATACCCGCGTGATGCGAGGCATCAGCCGCCGTCCCGGCGTCAGCTATTCGGCGCTCGTGCCTAATCTTGAGGGGCTTTATTCGGCAATTGCCGCCGGGGTGGAGGAGGTTACCGTCTTCGGCTCCGCGTCGGAGACCTTCTCTCAAAAGAACATCAACTGCTCCATTGCCCAAAGCATTGACCGTTTTGCGGAAGTTATTGCGGCTGCCGGGAAAAGTGGGGTGCGGGTAAGAGGGGCTGTTGCCTGCGTGCTGGGCTGCCCATATGAAGGAGAGGTCGAGCCGACTGCGGTCGCCCAGGTGTCGGCCCGTCTGCTCGAATTGGGCTGCTACGAGATTGCCCTTGCCGATACCATTGGCGTGGGGACGCCGAAAAAGGCACGGATCATGCTGGATGCGGTTGCCGGAAAAGTCCCCATGGAGCGGCTGGCCGTACACTTCCACGATACCTGCGGACAGGCGCTTGTCAATATTCTGGCGGCGCTGGAGATGGGAATCGCCGTTATCGACAGTTCGGCAGCCGGTCTCGGCGGATGTCCCTTCGCGGCTGGCGCAGCAGGCAACGCTGCAAGCGAAGACCTGCTCTATATGCTGAACGGGCTGGGCATCGAGACCGGGGTGGACCTTGCGGCCCTTGTTGATGCAGGCAATTATATTTGCGGTTTTCTCGGCCGACCATCCGACTCCAAGGTGGCCAGGGCGTGGGAGACCTTGTCAAAGAGGGGTGAAATTAAAAACTGATAATCGTCGGGCCTGAAAATGGGTTGGCGGGAAATTAGCGTTTCATGGGAGGGAACAATGAAAGTCCAGACGTCAATCGAAGAAGCAATAAAGGATGTACATGACGGCGCCACTATTATGGCCGGCGGTTTCGGACTGGTGGGAATACCGGAGAAGCTCATCTTTGGATTGCGTGACAAGGGGGTAAAAAACCTGACGATCATCTCGAACAACTGCGGATGTGATGATGCGGGGCTTGATTTCCTCCTGAAAAACCACCAGATACGCAAGATGATATCCTCCTACGTTGGAGAGAACAGGGAATTTGCGCGGCAGTACCTGTCCGGCGAGCTGGAGGTGGAGCTGGTGCCCCAGGGTACCCTGGCGGAGCGGATCAGGGCGGGAGGCGCGGGCATCCCCGCGTTTTATACCCCTGCCGCTGTCGGCACCCCACTTGCCGAAGGGCGGGAGACGCGTATCTTCAACGGCAAGGAGTACCTTCTGGAAACGGCGCTTACGGCGGATTTCTCGCTGGTCAAGGCATGGAAGGGAGACACGGCGGGAAACCTTGTCTACTACAATACGGCGATGAACTTCAATCCGATGATGGCGGCCGCCGGAAGGATCACAATTGCCGAAGTGGAAGAGCTGGTGGAGCCGGGAAGCTTTGATCCAAATTTCATACACACACCCGGCATTTACGTGCAGCGGATCATTCGCTGCGACAACTACGAAAAAAGGATCGAACGGAAAACGGTCAGTTCCTGACGGAGGATAATGAAAATGGCGTTATCAAGAGAGCAGATGGCCATGCGCGCCGCGCAAGAGATTGCCGACGGCGATTACGTAAACCTGGGGATCGGTATCCCTACCATGGTGGCGAACTATATCCCCGCAGACCGGCATGCTGTGCTTCAGTCCGAAAACGGGCTGCTCGGGATAGGTCCCTATCCGACAGAGAAAAATGTTGACCCGGAGCTGATCAATGCCGGCAAAGAGACTATCACTATGATTCCCGGAGCTTCCCTTTTCAGCAGCGCCGAATCGTTCGCCATGATTCGCGGCGGTAATATCGATGTCGCCATACTTGGCGGAATGGAAGCCGCCGGTAACGGAGATTTGGCAAACTGGACGATTCCCGGCAAGATGGTGAAAGGTATGGGGGGAGCCATGGACCTGGTGCATGGCGCCAAGCGGATCGTGGTAATCATGGAACATTGCAACAAAAGCGGGGAATCCAAGGTGCTTAAGAAATGCACCCTTCCACTTACCGGCAAAGGGGTCGTGCAACGCATCATCACCGACCTGGCTGTAATGGATGTGACCCCGGACGGATTGGTGCTGAAAGAATTAGCGCCAGGAGTGACGGCGGAACAGGTAGTGAAGGCGACCGATGCCTCTCTCACCATATCAGCGGATATAAAGGAAATGGTGATATAGAGGGTGGCGTTGTCCGTTTGGTTTTTGCGGTAAGCTTCCCCTACCTGCAACGCTGAACAGAAACAGAGATTGAAAGGAGAACCTGCGCATGACCGAATATGATTACTGGAAAATTTTTCCAAGGATGCCCCGCAAGGTTACCATTGGTGACATTACGGTACGGGACGGGTTTCAGCACGAGGAGAAATTCGTATCAACCGCAGCGAAGATTTATTACCTCGAAGAGTTGATTTTCGCCGGATGTCGTTACATTGAGGTGACCAATCTCGGCAACCCGCACTCGATGCCCCAGTTCAGGGACGCCGAGGAGCTGCTGACGCACCTTCGGAGCGACGGTTTTAAAAAGCGCTGCGCCCGGAAAGGGATCAATTATGACGATATCTGTCTAACGGCGGTCACAATCCGTGAGTCTGCAATTGACCGGGCTGTTGAGTTGAAAAAGCAGGGGATCGGCCCAGACCGGCTGATTATGATGGTTTCAACCGAGGAGATGCATCATTTCGCCAACTCCGGCTGCACACTCCCCCAGTACTGGAAGGAGGCGGAACGGAGCATCAGGAAGTGCAATGACGCGGGTATGAAGATGTGCGGCACGGTTAGCACAATATGGGGGAGCCCGATTGGCGGGGCGACCGACCTGAAGGATGCCGTGGAGTTTTCCAGGAGATGGCTGGATATCGGCGCAAGTGACATAGAACATGCCGACCACGATGGCAGCGCTTCGGCGCCGGATGTGTACCGATACTTTTCCATGATACTTGATGCGATACCGGATACAGAGCTCCATATCGCCCACTTCCATGAAACTAAGCGGGTGGCATCCGCATCCGTGCTTGCCGCATTGCAGGCAGGCATAACCATCTTCGAGGGGACTCTGGGTGGGTTGGGAGGGCAACCGGCGAATTTTCTGGACGACGCTCCCGTAAGAGGTACGGGCGATTATTATTACAAGGACCCGCGCTATGTCGGACTCGTTTGCCTGGAAGACACCCTGTTGCAGATTGACGAAATGGGGATCGAGCATGGCTGGGATGTGGACAGGGTTCTTGCGCTCGGCAGGCAGATGGAGAAAACCATAGGGAGGAGGCTTCGTTCCGAGGCGATTATGAATGGCAGAACCCTGAAGGAAGGGCATCTCGAATATGCGCGCCCCGGTCTTGCCGAAGCAAAAAAGAAACTCGGCGAAGAGCCTGGGCAGAAACTTCCATCCGACTGGGCGGCATATAAGTAGTTTCCATCCGGGATGAGGACTCGCACAATGCCCTGGTTCATCGAAAAGGAGAATAAGGATAAACTAGCCAAGGTTGACCTCTGGGTCAGGTGCGGGCGATGCAAGGCCCATATTTTCAAACAAGAGTGGACTGATAATCTCAAGGTCTGCCCCAAGTGCAACTTTCATGGACGCCTGACGGCCCATGAGCGGATAGAGCAGACACTGGACGAGGGATCGTTCGTTGAGCTGTGCGCCAACATCTCTCCCGCTGATCCGCTTCAGTTCTTCGACTCCAAGGTGGGATACAAGGAAGCTGTCGAAAGATCACAAAAAAAAACCGGCTTGAGGGAATCCGTAGTTACCGGCACAGGGGCTATAGACGGCAAAAAGGCTGCCGTGGCGGTCATGGACTTCCGTTTTTTAGGGGGGTCGCTGGGCAGTGGCGTCGGCGAGAAAATACTGCGGACGGCTAACCATGCCCTCGAAAACAAACTTCCTTACATAGTATTCTCCGCCTCCGGCGGCGCGCGCATGCATGAGGGCATTCTGTCACTTATGCAGATGGCCAAGACCTGCGCCGGTATTGCGCGACTGCATACCGCAAGAATCCCTTATATATCAGTCCTCACCGACCCGACCACAGGAGGGGTCTCGGCAAGTTATGCGATGGTGGGCGATGTCAATATTGCCGAACCTGGCGCCCTTATCGGCTTTGCCGGTCGCCGCGTTATCGAGCAGACAATCAAGGAAAAACTGCCGGACAATTTCCAGACAGCGGAGTATCTGCTTGAACACGGTTTTCTGGACAGTATCGTTGAACGCAGCGATATGAAACGCACCCTTTCCATGATCCTCTCTTACTACTGCCGTCAGGAGAGGTAACCGATGAGCAGCGGACTTCGTGAAAAAATTTATTCGGAACTGACCCCATGGCAGATCGTCCAGATTGCACGTTTCAAGGACCGCCCGGTTTTTCAGGACTATCTCCCCCTTATTTTCACCGACTTCATTGAACTCCATGGAGACCGTTGTTACTCCGATGACCGTGCATTAATCGGCGGATTTGCCACTATGGACGAACGCAAGGTTCTGCTGCTTGGTCATAATAAAGGGAAGAATCTCTGCGAAAATATCGAACGTAATTTCGGTCAGGCAAAACCCGAAGGTTATCGCAAGGCCCTGCGATTAATGAAACTGGCGGAGAAATATAATCTGCCGGTCGTTACATTCATAGATACACAGGGCGCATACCCCGGACTCGATGCGGAAGAGCGGGGCCAGTCGGAGGCAATCGCCCGAAACCTTATCGAGATGGCGCGTCTTGAAGTTCCCATTGTTACGGTTGTTATCGGTGAAGGTGGTTCCGGTGGGGCATTGGGCATAGGCGTTGCCGATATGATTTTCATGTTACAGCATTCAATTTACTCAGTCATTTCGCCGGAAGGATGCGCGGCGATTCTTTATCATGACGCAGCGAGTGCTCCGCAGGCGGCGCAGGCGCTGAAAATCACGGCTTATGACCTCAAACGCCTGGGAATTGCCGAAGATATCATTCTGGAACCGGTCGGCGGCGCACACATGGACTATGCAGCAACTGCTGAATCGATCAAGAGCAGCATCAACAGTGCGTTGGATAATCTCGCCAGACTCCCGGTCGGCCAACTCCTGCAAAGGCGCTTTGAGAAATATTCCCGTATGGGGATTTGGGAGGATTCCGCATGAACAAGCCCAAAAAGGCGGTTCAGGGGAAAAAGCTTCATAAGGTTCCGTTGCGCATTACCGACACGTCACTGCGTGATGCGCATCAGTCGCTCTGGGCGACACGCATGCGTACCGACGACATAATGAAAATCATTGATGTTGTTGACAATGTCGGATTTTATTCACTGGAATGCTGGGGTGGCGCCACCTTCGATACCTGCCTTCGGTTTCTGCGGGAAAATCCATGGGAACGTCTGCGTCTGATTAAATCCAAGGCAAAGACGCCGCTGCAGATGCTCCTTCGCGGCCAAAACCTTGTCGGGTATCGTCACTATGCCGATGATGTTGTTGACCGGTTCGTCGCGCTTTCCGTTGAAAACGGGATGGATATCTTCCGCGTTTTCGACGCTCTGAATGACACACGCAACCTGGAGGCAGCTATCAGGGCCGTAAAAAAATACGGCGGACACGCACAAGGGACGCTCTGCTATACAACAAGCCCCGTGCATACTATCGAAAAGTTCGTTGCCTTCGCCAAGGAACAGGTTGAGCTTGGCATTGATTCGATATGTATAAAGGATATGGCGGGTATCCTCTCCCCCATTTCTGCCGAACGTCTGGTTGTAGCCCTCATTAAAGATCTCAATATTCCCGTCCAACTCCATTGCCATTCGTCAAGCGGAATGGGAATCAGCGCTTACGTTGACGCGGTTCGCGCGGGCGCGGGCGCCATAGATTGCGCCGTATCCGCAATGGCGGGCTATTCATCACAGCCGCCGGTCGAAACGATGTATGCCATTTTTGCAGAGACAGAGTACAGTGCAAACCTCGACATGGTAGCTTTGGAGCGGATGAACAGGTACTTCACCGAACTGGCTCCCGACCGTCGCCAGGACCATTCTAGTCAGCCGGTAATTGATCCTGGCATTCTCATCCACCAGATTCCCGGCGGGATGATCTCAAACTTCCGCTCGCAGCTTGCGGCGCAAAATGCGCTCGACAAGCTTCAGTCGGCGCTTGATGAAGTCTCAAAAGTCCGCAAGGATCTCGGATATCCTCCGTTGGTCACCCCAATGAGCCAGATAGTCGGCGCCCAGGCTGTCATGAATGTTCTGATCGGCGAACGTTACAAAGTGGTCCCTAACGAAGTGAAAGACTATGTAAAGGGGCTCTATGGCCGTTCACCTGCCCCCATTGATCCCAAATTTGTCAAGAAAATCCTTGGCAATGAAAAGCCGATCACTCATCGTCCCGCGGACGACATCAAGCCGATGCTGCCCAATGCCACCGATGGTCTTGATCCCAGGCTGATTGAGCACGAAGAGGATATTATCTCCTACGTGATTTATCCGCAACCGGCCCAGGATTATTTCATGTGGCGTGCGCTCCCTGCCGATCTACGTCCTGAAACCCCCGCCGATCTGGAGGTCAGGAAGGCCAAAGCCATTGAAACGCCCGTATCTGCAGGGGCTTCAGTTGCAGCGCCCACCGCTCCGCCGCAGTCAATTCCCGCACAGCTTCTAACCGAGGAAGATTATCGCGGGATTGCGGATATTGTCGGCCATGCATGCGGGTTGAACCTAAGCGAGATTGCCATCCGTAAAGGTGATGTTTCAATTACAGTTACCACTAACGGCGCGACAGTTGGGCCGGTAAGCCGGGAAGCGGTTACGGTTGCCGTTGCGCCTGTTACGGTCGTTTCCCCGGCTGCGCATACGCCGACGCCGGACAAACGTGTGGAAGCAAAATCACAATATTCAACAACAATCAATGCGCCGATTGGTGGAACATTCTACGCCAGAAGCGGCCCCGGCAAACCCGAAATGGTTACCGAAGGGGAAACAGTGAGAAAGGGGGCCAAGGTATGCATTCTTGAAGCGATGAAACTTTTCAACGAAATTGAAGCGCCGCGCAATTGCAAAATTGTAAAGGCGCTTGTGAAGGATGGCGAAATGGTTCACAAGGACCAGCCTCTGATCGGAATTGATGAAGTGTAGATTCGGGAGCAGGTACTCATGGAGGGAACTACGTGGGCAAGGTCTCTGAAGATTTAAATGCGTCTAATACCAATTTCAAATCAAATATGCAGTCAAGGCTGCGACGATAGAGACGACAAAGGCATACAGTCAGTATGTTGAGAAGCCGAAGACGAGCCAACGAAGATGGCACTTTGATTTGGAATTGGTATTAGGGTCGGGGTGAAGCCGATAAATCACGGCTTGATAATCGCATTTTCCAGAATTACCTGATAGAAATAACCACTCCCAAAATCCTTGTCTTTAGCCAGGGTGCCGCTGATGGTAACAACCTTACCCACCGCCGGGAGATCCTTTGTCGTGGTTATTGTCAGGTCATTATCCTTCTTGGCCGGGGCGCCGCTACCGTCCTGCAGGTGTATCCAGTTCTTGTTCATGATCCCGGCCGAAACCTTGACCACTTTGCCTTTGACGGTGACCTTCTGCTTGTCGAGGGTGGTTCTATCTTTGTACAGATCACTGACCGTGTAAACTTTTTCGACTGGCGACTTTTCACTCTTGGAAACCGCATCCGCGCACTGACCAACAGATGGCAGAGCAATAGCAATAGCAATAGCAACAGTCAGAACTTTAGCAAACCTTTTCATGCAGATACTCCTTATTTATGTTTGATTGGCCCATTATCGGGCAAGCGTATACTTCAGACTATCCACTTTGGTGAAAAAACTCAAGCATTTATTTTTTCGATTTAACCTTTCTTGTGAGCTCCGGCGCTGCATTCGTTGCGCCAGCAGGCCAGTTGTTGAGGTCATGGGCGATGTAGTGGCAATCGTAACATCTCGGAAATTTGGCTATTAATTCCGGGACATGCGGAACTCCATGGCAGCTTTGGCATGTGGGGAGGTTCTTGTGCCTGCCATCATGGCAGAAAACGCAAGCCAGAGTTTTATGCTTGAATTTGCTTGCGTTCAGCAGGACTTGGGGCTTTGCATGGCATGACGCACAGTCCCCGTTGGGGATATCTTTGCCGTAGGTCACGACTTTAGGCATGTGGGCCTTGTGGCATTTCTTGCAATCCGCCTGGGTCATGGCCGACGAGTGTAACTTATGGCAATTGACGCACTGAGGGATTATGCGGTGGACAAAGTGGCAGGACGTGCAGAAAAGGAGCGAATGTTTGCTCTTGTTCTCCCTGAGTTGAGTTATCTGCTCGGAATGACAGCTCAGGCACGGGTCGGTTATATTATTGCCGAAGGAGACCTTCAGGGGGGTATGAGGATTCTTATGGCAACTTAGGCACCCCTTAAGGTCATAGTGAGGTTTCCCGGAATGGCACTGGTCGCATTGGGGTATGTTGTTTTTCGATTCTGGACGGTGGCCGGGATGGCAGTCAACGCAGTCGACTTCCTGGTGTCCGGCACCGCCCGATGCTATGTCTGCCGGAGGGGCGGAATGGCATTTACCGCAATCACCCGATGATAAAACAGTCTTCCCCTGTGCCTCGGCTCCCGAATTGGTTACAGAACCAAGAACAAGAGGCAGCGTCGGGATGACGGCCAAAGCAATAGCTATCCAATATTTTTTCATTTTCCACCAGATAAAAAAGTTCATTTTGCTATTATCCCCTTGATCTGCAGCCACTCTCTTTTGAGTCTCTGTGCCTCGTAAAACTGAGGCCGCGTCATCTCCTTGGCGATGATGTCACGCATTCCCACCGCTTTCTGCTCACCCTGTCTTGCGGCAATGTCAAGCCAGGCGTATGCCTGGACCAGGTTTTTTGCTACGCCCCTTCCGATGCCATACTTAAGCCCGATACTGCATTGTGCCTCGGCATGTCCCTGCTTGGCCGCAATAAGATACCATCTGGCCGCTTCGGCGGGGTCCGACGGGATTATCTTCCCGGCATCATACATGGCCCCTAGGCGGTATGCGGCGGCAACATGCCCTTGATTGGCGGCCAGTCGGTACCATACGGCCGTTTCCAGGTTATTCCTCGGGACTCCGTCGCCTTTGCTGCATTCCTCAGCAAGAATATAGGCCGCCTCCGGAACCTTATGGATGGCTGACAGATGTTTCCATCTGGCTGTCTTGGTTGCCTCCGGGAGGGGTGCCCGTCCGGTCAGGTACATCCTGCCCAGGTTCGTCATTGCCGGTATGTGCCACTTTTTCGCTGCCAGACGGTACCATCGCATCGCATCGGCATTGCTCGGAGGAACTCCGCATCCGGTATCATACATGGTCCCGATGATGTTCTGGGCTTCGGTATCGCCTTGCTCCGCCGCCTCTTTGAACCAGGCGGCAGCGGTCTTGTCGTTTCGTGTGACTCCCCGTCCTGTTGCGTACATGATTCCAAGATTGTACTGCGCTTCGAGATGTCCCTGCTGCACCGCCATAAGGAAAAATTTCAATGCTTCATCCAAACTCCGACGGACCTTATTTCCCCTGGCGTAATCAACCCCCAGGTTGTTCATGGTATCCGCATTGCCGTCGGCAGCTAAGCTGTAATAGTTGCTGTCCGTCGAAAGTGAAATTCTTAACTGGTCGACATCGCTGACAGACGGCATATGTTTCACTGTCGATTTACGAAACTCTATTGCACTGACATCCAGGCAGGGAGATGATATTGCGCGTTCATCTGCGGTGGCTGTAACTGCTCCGGAAATGACCAGCAGGATAATTGCCGACCATAAAACATTGGGTTTCAACGGTTACTCCACATCCCATCCGCTTCTTGTCGTCATTAAAACGGATTTTAATAGTAAATAAACAGCCACGTAGAAAAAATTAATACGAGACAGCAGTAAGCACAAATCCATTACATGACATGGCAACGGATGCAATTCTCCCGGATCGTAAATGCTATATAGTCATCGTGGCATGCGCCGCACGACTTCCCTTTTTCCATGTCAAGCATGCTCGCTCTTTCTCTGGCTTTTGGGAAGCCTAGAGCGAAAACCTTCGGATGGCATTCGCCACATCGATATATTGAAATGTGAAATTCATGGCTGAAAGTTACATCCCCGGCCCCTGTAACTTTCATGAATACATTTCCCGCCAAATGGCATCGGGCGCATTCTGCAATGGGGAAAGCGGTGCGCCCTTGATGGCATGCGCCGCACGACTTGCCTTTCTCCATCTGGGACATGGAGACCGGACGGTTCCTCCCCGGCTTGAAGAGGCGGGGATGGCAGTCTCTGCACTTACGTACCTTGGTGTGGGGAGTGTGGGCAAAGATTACGTCTCCAGTCGGCTGGACGCGGAAGGTGATGTTCCTGATGGAATGGCAGCGCCCGCAATCGGAAAGGGAGAAGGCGATTTTGCCGTGACAGGCCCCGCAGGATTTCCCTTTTCCCATTTCAGCCATGGTAACGGGGCGGTTGCTTTTGGTTTTGTATATTTTATTGTGGCAAGCTTGGCAGTTATCCTTAATCAACTGTGACTGTAGATGAATTTTATGGCTGAATACGATATTGCCTCCCTTATCGGTTTTGAAGACGACATCGACAACATCCGAGGCAAATACCGGACAACAGATCGCTGAGGCAGCGATCAGAATTGAAAAAAAACCTTTGACTCGCACGAGATTAATCCTGGGAAAGATACCCGAAGGCTAGCGATGGCTAGAATAACCCTATGGAACTGTAAATGAATAACATGGTCAAAATTGCGCTCAGATTTAGGTCAGATTTGGCTGAACTGATTGAGCCAAACCGCAGACGTAGCAGAGCTACGTTGAGGATTTGGCGATTGAAGTTCGGCTAAAGATGGCCTGAA
>JBAQKZ010000199.1:0-19765 GCA_049301475.1 Geobacteraceae bacterium
CCGCAAAAGCGGGATTGTCGGTAATCGCCAGCCGGACCATATCGAACCGCCCGGCAAAGGGGAGATCACCGGCCAGCGGCTTGTGGGGAGGGGTGGCCGCCGGGACGAACAGCACCCTTTCCAGGCCGAAGCGCTCCCTAACCTCTTCGGCAATGCGGAGGTGGGCAAGGTGGATGGGGTTGAAGGTGCCACCGATAATGCCTATTTTCATAATAAAACCCATCGTTGTCCATTAGACTAAATTGCATTACCACCCAAAAGCCCCCTCCCCCCCTTGCGGGCATAAGCACTAACTTTGAGCTTTTAGTCCCTTCCCCTTCAAGGGGAAGGTTAGGATGGGGATGGGTAGATTTTAGTGAACTACCGAAATTCCACCATCTACCCCATCCCCACCCCGACCCTCCCCTTGAAAGGGAGGGAGAAAATCAGGGGCATTTTTGTTTAAGTTAGCGCACCTGCCCATTGCCGTATACGATGAACTTCGTAGTGGTCAGGTCCTCCAGCCCCATGGGGCCGAAAGAGTGGAGCTTGGTGGTGGAGATGCCGATCTCCGCGCCGAGACCAAGCTGGTTGCCGTCCGAGAAACGGGTCGAGGCGTTGACGAGCACCACACCCGAGTTCACCTCGCGGATAAATTGCTGGGCATTGGCGTAATCGCTGGTGACGATCGCTTCGGTATGAAGCGAACCATATCTGTTGATGTGGGAGATCGCCTCGTCAAGGTCGTCCACCACCCTGGCTGCAAGGATCAGGTCAAGGTACTCCGCGTGCCAGTCCTCCTCCGAGGCAGGCGTGGCTTTCGGGGCGAACTGACGGAAACATTCGTCGCCGCGCAACTCCACCTGCATGCGGGAGAGGGTCTCATATATCCGTGGAATGAAAGTTTCCGCCACGTCCTTATGGATCAGGAGGGTCTCCAAGGCGTTGCACACGCCAGGGCGCTGGGTCTTGGCGTTGACGATGATGGCTTCCGCCATGCCGTAATCTGCGCCGGCGTCCACGAAAAGATGGCAGACCCCCTTGTAGTGCTTGATGACCGGTATCTTCGAGTGCTCCACAACGAAACGGATCAGACTCTCTCCGCCGCGCGGGATGATCAGGTCGATGAACTCCTCCTGCCTGAGCATCTCAAGCACCCCCTCCCGCTCC
Source organism: Geobacteraceae bacterium (assembly GCA_049301475.1). Lineage (GTDB taxonomy): Bacteria > Desulfobacterota > Desulfuromonadia > Geobacterales > Geobacteraceae > JBAQKZ01. The sequence continues at coordinate 1,150 of JBAQKZ010000199.1, forward strand.
GCAAAGGGGATTACCGACAGGGCCGCGGATGGAATGCCGGCCTTGACCATCTCGGCATCGAGGATGCTGGCAATAGCCACGTTGGAATGGATCGCCTCGGAGCCGCCACGAAGGATCACGGCGTTTCCGCTCTTCAGGCAGAGCGCCGCTGCATCGGCCGTGACGTTTGGGCGCGCCTCGTATACGATGCCGATTACCCCCAACGGAATCCGCATCTTGCCGACCATCAGGTCATTGGGACGTTTCCACATCCGCGTAACCTCACCCACCGGGTCCGGAAGGGCCGCCACCTCACGCAGGCAGTCAGCCATTGCCTTTATGCGCGCATTGTCGAGCATCAGCCTGTCGAGCATGGCGCTTGACAGCCCTTTCCGCTCCGCCGCCTCAAGGTCCCTGGCATTCTCCACGATCAGACGCTGCGCGTTGCCGGTCAGAGCCGTGGCCATGTTGGTCAATAGATCGTTCTTGGCAACCGACGACAGCCGGGCCATGACGAAGGACGCCTGGCGGGCGTCGGCGGCTATCTTGCGGATACGTTCTGCTATGGTCATCTGAATCCCTCCTGAATAAATCCTAAAAAGACACTAAGGAGGCTAGCAATAATAACTTGAACATCTTTCATCCCGGCTTCGGGCCATCTTTGCCCGCTCCTTATTCGCAAAATCCTCAACGTAGCTTCTGCTACGTCTGCGGTTTTGCTCAGTCGGATCAGTCAAATCTGACCCAAATCCGGACGCAATATTGTCCAACTTATTATTGCTAGCCTCCTAAAGCACAACCAGATTGTCCCGGTGGATGATCTCGTCCCCATACCGGTATCCCAGAATCTTTTCGATTTCCAGGCTCTTGTGTCCGAGAATCTGTCCGACTTCGTGATGGGAATAATGGGTGATTCCGCGGGCGAATTCCACTCCGTCCGGGCCGCAGATTTTAACGCAAGCGCCGCGACCGAACTCCCCTTCAACGCCGACAATGCCTGAAGGAAGCAAGCTCCCGCCATGTTTGCGTAGCGCCTCGAAAGCCCCCTTGTCCACACATATCCGGCCATGCGGCCTTGATGTATAGGCGATCCAGTGCTTGCGCCGGTTCATTTTTTTCTTCACCGCCCGGAAAAAGGTGCCTATTTCCTCTCCGGACAACGCCTTTAAAAGGGCTCCCGGTATCTTGCCGTTGATGATAATGGATGAAACCCCGTCTTTAGCCGCCATTTTTACTGCCAATAACTTTGTAGCCATCCCTCCGGTCCCCACACTGGAACCTGTGTCGGCGGCGGCCTCCTCCATGTTTTTTGTAATCTCCTCAACGAAACGTTTGAGAGAGGCTTCGGGATTTATGCGGGGGTCGGCGTCGTAAAAGCCTTCTATATCGGTGAGAAGAACGAGCAGATGGGCTTCCACAAGATTGGCCACCATTGCCGACAGCTTGTCGTTATCGCCGAACTTGATCTCGTCAACGGCCACCGTATCATTTTCGTTAATAATGGGAATAATGCCGAATGAAAGTAGTGTGGCGATTGTATCCTGAGCGTTCAGAAAGCGTTGGCGATTCCCCAGATCGTCCCGTGTCAGAAGAATCTGCGCCACCTTATGCCCGTGCTTGGCAAATCCTTCCTCGTAGTTGCGCATAAGCCGGGATTGACCGATGGCCGCAGCCGCCTGTTTCTGGGGGATGGTCCGGGGTTTCTCGGACAGGCCCAGCTCTTTTCTTCCGGCAGCCACCGCCCCGGATGAAACAACAATAACCTCAACCCCATTTTCGCGCAGCGTCGCAATGTCTCCGGCCAGGCGGCTGATTACACCGGCATCAATATCGTTTTCATCGCTGGTCAGAACCTTGCTCCCGATTTTTACGACGACCCTCTTAACATTTTTCAGAAATTCCCTGCGCATGCGATGGCATATCCCGGATAAAATAATTTGAATCAGACTGGATAGTTATACCAGGTTCTCGACGGCAAGGCAAATCATCTCTCCGGGAGGTTTAGGGGTGTGCCATTATCTCAGCCTGGGGCTTCCAAATCATACTAAAACAGTGAATGCTCAAAGGAAAGATAGACAAGCACGCCGTACTCACCTTTGGAAGGACCAATGCCGATAGGGAAGGCTATGCCGGGAACAATTTGGAAGACATCCATCCCTTTGATTTTGTAGTCATAAGCGTAGCGCAGGCCGGGGCTTATAAAGAGGGAGTTTTCGTCTGTAGTCACTCCATTGGCCACCACACTTTGCCCTGAAGTCCCCGCCGCTTCAAGCATCAGGTTGAGGTTTTTGGACGCAAGATAGATGACGCTGGCACCGTAGTTGGTCGCGAGGGTGTCGGCCTTGGCTCCTCCCGGCTCCTTGCTGTTCGGCGTAAAAGTAAATCCAAGGTTATAATGGGTGACGAACCTGGCCGAGAGTTTGATGCTGAGGGGGAGATTCACTTGGTAACCAACGGTGCCTGTCCCCAGCCCCTTCTCCCTGTCGCCGGTGGGAAGGATGAGGGAAAAACGAGGAGAGAACGCGATATTGTCCTTTAGTACCGCCTGATAGCGGTAGTTCAGAGCCACATCGCCGATGCCTGTATCGTCCTGCCCGTCAACCTTGACCCTTTCGGCAGGAATGGTATACGAAAGCTGATGGGTCTGTCCCGGCACCGGCCATTCCTGAGTGAATGTATACTGCCAGCGGTCCCCTTTCAAATACTGGAAGGACTGAATATGCTGAATCACCCCGTCCTCCTGATTATAAGCCTCCTCGATCAAAAACGAATTGTCCTGAATTTCCCGGTACTCCTCGGCGGCGACCGCCGTTGCGGTCACCATCAACGTAATTGCAACTGATAAAAACATTCCCCTAAGCATCCTCCATTCCTCCCTTTCCGTTTATTGTGGTTATAAAAACACCCCAGGCACTCCCTGAGCGTGCAGACTCGCATCAACCAGCCTCATGCCAATATTGATGTTCATTTTCATTATTATGGGCCAAAAAACAGGGATGTACTATCCCTCTATATGAACTTGAAAGTCTATATCAACTTATAGCCGTACAAAAGAGAAAAATCAAGAAAAATCTACGGCTACAGATTTGCTTTATTCCAATTCCAAATCAAGGCGCTATCTTCGGTGGTTCGTCTTTAGCGCTTTAACGCACGTAGTTATACTTCTTCGTCGCCTCATACCAAGTTACAATCAAACGATTACGTTGTTGGCTTCGTCGGGGGCTTCTCAACGTACTATCCATGCACGTCTACGTCGCCCCCTCCTCGCCGCTGAATCACTCTTTTTGATTGCACCTCGGTATCAATCCTCGCCGCCTTGCCCTGATTTCATCCTTGATTTGGAATTGGAATTACATACTGCCCGCAACCCCCGAAAGCCTGGTCAGCGGCCCTTATTCTCAGTCTGTTCTCCCCCTCCGCCCGCTGTGTCCTTCCCCCCAACCATGTGGCACTCGCTACAGTTGGTCTTCATGAGTTCGTCACCGATATCCACCGGATGGACAAAGTTCTTGACTTGGGTGCCTGCGGGGATGTTCTCCTGCTTCTGGGACAAGACGGTGTGGCAGAGGTTGCAATCCTTGGAGATAATCCTCCCATCCGCGGATTTGTGTTTGTTGTCGTGGCAACGGAAACACCCTGGGGAGTAAAAGTGGCCTATGTGATTGGGGTAGGTGTTCCAGGATACCTTCATATTAGGAAAGAAATTCCTGCTGTAAATATCCTGGACCTGTTTCACCGCCTGTTTAATTGCATCGGCCTTCTGTTTGGCTTTGTCCGGATAGTTTTTGGCGTAGTAGGCCGGAATATCCCTGGCGATTGCGGCCAATGCCTCTTCTGAGGATTTGTAGCTCTTGTTGAGAATATCCACCGACACCTTTTTGATGTACGGGAGTGTATTATCGATATGCCCCGACACGAAGTTCTCGTCCATTTCCTGGGAAGGCGAGCGATAGATATGCGTCGGCCGGTTGTGACAGTCGGTGCAGTCCATCAACCGTTTATTACCTTTGGCGATCTCTTCCCGCGTAAGCGGCTTCTCGGTGTCGATAAACTCTGTGATCTTGCCGTCCTTCCCGATCATCGCGACGTAAGGGATATCGAAACGCTTCTTGTCCCTTGCTATGTAGGTGACCTCTGTGCCGATATGCCAGTGGATTCCCTTGGCGGTCGGCGCCTTGGGGGTGCCGCCTATGTTTATCAGCAGGTTGATCTCCCGCGGAGTATTGGTTTCGTTGGGGGCGTAGTGATAGAATATTTTCTGGCGGCCGCCGTAAAACTTTTCCGGCCAGTGGCACTGCTCACAGGTGTCTCGTGCGGGGCGGAGATTTTCGATCGGGGTCTCTATGGTTTCCGGATATGTATGGAATAGGACGGCATATAGCTGCCGCATGCCGGATATTTTCGCCTTTACGTACCAAGCCGCACCTGGGCCCACGTGGCACTCGACACATTTTACCTTGGCATGTGGTGAATTCCTCCAGGCGGTGTGTTCCGGTTCCATGACCACGTGGCACAACTCTCCACAGAAAACGGGAGATTCGGTGAACTCGAACCCCTTTATGGAAGCAACGGCGACGATAACCACGAAGATGGCCGATGCGGCGATAAAGAAGATAAACAGGTGGCGTGTGGTTGATACATTCAAGTCAAGCCGTGGGAAAGGGGGGATGTCCTCGTCGGCATGTAGACGACGGTAGTTCCTTACCCTGAGCGCTCCGATTGGCACCAGGAGCAGGCCGAAGATCAGCATGCCGGGAAACAGGAAATAAGTCATAAGGCCAAGGTAGGGTTTTTCGATGCCGGTAATGGCTTCGAAGGATAGGAAGGCGACGATAAGGCCGGCTGCGGTTATTGCAAGTATGATCCCGACGAGACTTATGACGTTCCAGGCGTATCCGGCGGTTTTACGTATTGGCATGTTATCTCCTGTGAAGCTGTAATAGCAGTTTGATGGATCAAGGATTGACGGTCCCTAACCGAAGCAATTTACTACGCATTCCGCCCTGTTGTCAAATCATTAAATTGAGGGACAGAACAGGGAGGTAAGGCACGGATAGCCACCCACCTCCCTCATTGCAGAAACTCAGCGCAATCCGCTGAAGAAAGCATATAGCATAAGGATAAGCAGGGAGACGCCGGTAAACAGAGCCAGGAAGCCGAACCCTTTTAAAAGGAAATCGTAGATGACTCCGCTGCTCTTTCCCGCCGCGAATTGCTGGACGATGCCCTGCTCTTCATATCGCCTCCACTGATCCCCCCGTTCTTCAATCATCTCGTGCTTTGAAATCTGACCGTTGAAAATAACGAAGTCCATGGGGAATTTTTCAGGTCGGCCGTGGGTGTTGAAGAAATGCACGGTAAATATGAAGCCGGTGGCCAAAAGCGCCTCGTCGGAGTGGATGATGGTCGCCACGTTAAACATCCAGCCTGGGAGAAAAGCACCGAAAAATTCGGGGAACCAGAGCATAAGGCCTGACCCGCCGATCGCGAACATCCCCCAGAAAACGGCGAGAAAGTCGAATTTTTCCCAGTATGTCCAGCGCTCAAAGGTCGGCTTGGGTCCTTTGAAGAAGAACCAGCGCACCATGCCTGTGATGTCTCTGATGTCGCGCAGGTTAGGGCAAAGGGAGTCTGGACCGAACAGTCGCTGCAGGAAATTCCCCTTGATGTCTTTCCTTATAAACAGAAAGTGGATGCTCATGACGATGGCCGAAACGAAGTAGACGAAGGTGACAACGGCGCAAATCCTGTGGATCAGTCCGGCATTCGAAGAGCCGCCGTAGAGGCCCATAAGAATCTTGGCCCACTGCTGGTCACTGAACTTGAGCGGCAAGCCGGTGAGCGACAGGCCGAGGAAACTGGTGATGACCAGCAGATGAAGGAAAATGTGCTTCCGGTTGAAGCGGCGATACTGCCTGTGCCCGTCGGGGATGACGTGTTCAATGTGCCCTTCTTCGAGGGCTGCGGCCTTCTCCCGGTTTTCCACAAAGCCGCGGAACATCCAGAAAAGCGTGTGTACCCAGAAGACGACAAAGACACCCACCAAAAGACCGGTCATGGAGACAAAGGTCCAATAGAGAATAGGATATTTGTGCCGGTCGTTATGCTCGCCATGTGCGTAAAACCTGGTAAAGGGGACGCTCACTTGCTCGTGGCACTTGACACATGTTTTCACCAGATTTTTTTTATTGACGCTCGATTTAGGGTTGCCGGCGGGGAGGATCGAGTGGGCGGTGTGGCAGTCTGAACAGCCGGCTACTTTTTCCGGAAAGCCCAGCCGGTAGTTCTTGCCGTGGTAGCTGTCCAGATATGATCCAACTGCAACGGTAACTACCTTGTTACGCTCCATCATCTTTTTGTCCGCATGACACTTCATGCAGACCTTTGTGTGGAACTCCCGCTCCGTATGTGAACCTACTTTGCCCAAGGGTTTGATATCATGCAGATTGTGGCAGTCATTGCAGGCCGCCGAATCCTGGTTGCCTGCCGCAACCGCCTTTCCATGCACCGAGTTCCGGTAAACCGACTCCTTGTCGTGGCACTGGATGCACTTGGCTACGGCAATCCGCTTGTCCCTTTTCCAGTAGGTGTGGGTGTGGATGTCGGTGTGACACTCCGCGCACATGACCCCATTATGGACATGCACACTGGCGTAATGCTCTGCATTTTCCTTCTTGTGGCACCGCTCGCAGGCAACCTTGGCTACCTTGATATCGCCACGCATATGCTTGGCTAAGTCTATGATTTCCACATGACAACTGGTGCATGCGTTCTTGCCATGCACGGAAGCGGCAAAGGCCGAAGCAGAGATATTGTTGCTGTGGCAGCCAAGGCAGGTGGCCGGATCGATGGCCATCCCCTGTTCCGCCGCTGACGACAGGGGGAAGGATAGGAGCAAAAACATTATGAGCAGCATGCAACTTCTATTTGCCGAAATCGTCATTTTGGGACTCCTTTTTCGCCAACAGCTTACAGTAGCCACAGAATCCGGCAAGCACAACTCCTACAATTAATACAGCGATCGCAAGTCCAAACTTGATGGTGCTCAGTGTCTCCATTGCAGCCTCCTTGAAAACATTATTTAATAAGCACATTTTATGTATACAGTATGCAATTGTCAAGCATCAATTAATTGAACCCCGCAAAAAGCCAGACAGTTTTCTTTGAAAAGAAAGCTTGGGAATTCCTTGACTTGAGTGGTCGGCATCGTTTAAAATAAGCGTTTTCCAAGGCGACAACAATGCGGAGGAGGGGGCTCTGATGGCTGATATAGCAGCTCTGGTGCTGGCTGCAGGTAAGGGGACCAGAATGAAATCCGAACTGGTCAAGGTAATGCATAAACTGGGAGGGCGGCCAATGATCTCCTGGCCGGTGGCGGCGGCGCGGGAAGCTGGCGCTGACCGGCTGGTACTGGTGGTTGGCCACCAGGGAGAGACCGTGCGCGACTACTTTGCTGGGGTCGAGGATATCGAGTTCGCCACACAGGATCAACTGCTCGGCACCGGCCATGCCGTTGCTTGCGCAGTGCGGATGCTGCAAGGATTCGAGGGGTGCGTGCTGATACTCTGCGGTGACGTGCCGCTGATCCGGAACGAGACCTTGCGGGGGCTTCTGGATTATCACAAAAAAATGGAGGCGGATCTGACCGTTCTGACTACCCGCCTGGAGAACCCCTCCGGCTACGGTCGTATCATCAAGGGGCACAAGGAACGAATACAACGGATCGTCGAGGAGAAAGACGCAACCGATCTGGAACGGAAGATCACGGAGGTCAATTCGGGGATTTACTGCGCGGATGCGCGGTTTCTTTTCGAGGCGGTGGCGAGCCTCAAAAACGACAATGCCCAGGGTGAATACTACCTTACCGATATCGTATCGACGGCGGCTGACAGTGATTGCTCCTGTATCGCTTATCGACTGGATGATCCGGAGGAGCTCATGGGGGTCAATGACCGCGTACAGTTGACGGCGGCGGAACGGGTGCTGCGGCGGCGCGTAAACGAGGCGCTGATGCTGGACGGCGTCACCATAGTCGCTCCGGATGTTACCTACATCGAGCAAGGGGTACGTGTGGGCAGGGACACCGTTATTTATCCAAATGTACATATCGCCGGCGCCACCGTGATCGGCGAGGGATGCGTCATTGACCCGGGGACTGTGATCAATGGTTGCCGGCTCGGCGACAGGGTCCATATCAAGGCCGGCTCGGTTATGACCGACGCAATACTCGGCCAGGAAGTGACGGTCGGCCCCATGGCCCACCTGCGCCCCGGAACGGAACTTATGTCTAACGTAAAGGTCGGCAATTTTGTAGAGATAAAGAAGGTGGTCATGGGGGAAGGATCCAAGGCCTCGCATCTTACGTACCTGGGTGACGCCACCGTCGGCAGAAACGTCAACATCGGCTGCGGTGCCATCACCTGCAACTACGATGGTGTAAGGAAACACCGGACGGTTATAGAGGACGACGTCTTTGTCGGGAGCGATGTACAGTTTGTGGCGCCGGTAACCATCGGCCGCAATTCCACTATTGCAGCGGGCACCACGGTTACGCGTGATGTCCCGCCCAACTCCCTTGCCATTGCCCGGACACGCCAGGTGAACAAGGAAGGTTGGAAACTTAAAAAATCGTGAGGTTTTCCCATGTGCGGTATTGTTGGCTACATAGGCGTCCATGAAGCGACTCCGGTCATACTGGACGGCCTGAAAAAACTGGAATACCGGGGATACGACTCGGCGGGAATTTGTACCCTTGATAACGGCCATGCGTCAATCAGGCGCAGCCAGGGGAAGCTGGTCAATCTGGAGCGGCTTCTAGCCGACCAGCCGCTTACCGGAAGAATAGGTATCGGCCATACCCGATGGGCGACTCACGGCAGGCCTTCGGAAGTCAACGCCCATCCTCACAAAGCCGGGCCGGTGATCGTGGTGCATAACGGCATCATAGAAAACCACCTGTCGCTTAAGGAGATGTTAAAAGGACTCGGACATTCATTTAAGAGCGAGACCGACACCGAGGTGATTTCACACCTCATAGAAGAGCGGATAAAGAGTGTCGGTAGCTTCGAGCAGGCAGTGCGCCGCGCTCTCCAGGAACTGCGTGGCGCCTTTGCCGTCTGTATCCTCTGCGAGGATGAACCGGAGACCCTGATCGCCGCCAAATTCGGCTCGCCCATGGTGGTGGGGCTCGGCACAGGAGAGTTTTATGTGGCTTCGGACATCCCCGCCATCCTGGCATATACCCGCGAGATGGTATTCATGGAAGACTCCGAGATAGTGGTGTTTCGCGGCGGAAAGCCGACCTTCTCGACCATTGCAGGTCAGCCGCTGGAGAAAAAGTCGCGGCACATCGACTGGTCGCCCCTTATGGCGGAGAAGGGGGGCTACAGACACTTCATGCTCAAGGAGATATTCGAGCAACCACGGGCCGTACGCGACACCATTGCAGGTCGGCTCCTGGAGGAAGAGGGGGCTATCTACCTGGAGGATATGAAGCTTGCGGATGCGGAACTGGCGGCAATAGAGCGGATATGCATCGTGGCCTGCGGCACTTCGTGGCATGCGGGCCTCGTCGGAAAATTCCTCATTGAGGAGCATTGCCGCATCCCGGTTGAGGTTGACATTGCCTCCGAGTTTCGCTACCGGAATCCGGTAGTGACCGACAGGACATTGGTGCTCCTTATTTCCCAGTCGGGCGAAACCGCCGACACCCTTGCAGCTATGCGGGAGGCGGCGGCGCGGGGGGCGAAAAACATCGCCATATGCAATGTCTTGGATTCCTCCATTGCGCGCGAGGCCAACGGCGTTATCTATACACACGCCGGCCCGGAGATCGGCGTTGCCTCCACAAAAGCGTTCGTTACCCAGTTGACCGCCCTCTATCTATTCACTATCAAGCTTGGCCGTACAATCGGCGCCATCGACAAGGCCAAGGGGCAGGCTATGATTGCCTCGCTTGTGCAGATTCCGACCCTCCTGGAAAAGACCCTGGAGATGGACCCTCATGTGGAAAAGGTCGCCAGGCGCTACATGAACGCCAGTGATTTCCTCTTTATCGGCCGGGGCATAAACTATCCAATCGCCCTCGAAGGGGCGCTCAAGCTCAAGGAGATATCCTACATCCACGCTGAGGGATACCCGGCCGGCGAGATGAAACACGGCCCTATCGCGCTCATTGACGAAAACATGCCGGTTGTGGTCCTCATCCCGAAAAACAGCAACTATGAAAAAGTTCTCTCCAATATGGAAGAAGTGATCGCCAGGGAAGGAAGGGTAATCGCAATAATTACCGAAGGGGACGAGGTGGTTAAGGCCAAGGCCGAGGTCACACTTGAGATTCCCATGGACGGCGATTTCCTTACCCCCATCCTCCTCTCTGTCCCGATCCAGCTCCTTGCCTACCACGTGGCCGTACTCAAGGGGACCGACGTGGACCAGCCGCGCAACCTGGCGAAGAGCGTCACAGTAGAATAGATATTATTCGATTTTGGTTTTTCTGCAATTACGCCGATATGCTTCAGATGCCATCGTCTCCTCCGTATACCAGCTTCAATCATGACCCTCCGGACAAGTGTGGCCAACCTTTTCTTGTGCAATGTGGGATCTAAATTCAATCTTTGGGTCTGTCTTTGGGTCTTGCGCATAAATCTTGTCGAGCGTACAATGTCCACAGATGAGTAAATAAAAAGTTGCGAGGGTCAAAAGATCCTCATTATGCCCTAGTTGACGCGCCCTCCTAGTCACTAGGGTGTTTTTTTGCTCCAGAGTGTGTCATTTTATGCACACCGTCGGCTGAGTGTGTCATGTCTTGCACATTTTCACTGTTTAGGGTAAACTCTCTGCAGTCTGCGATGAATATCTCCTCCTGATCGAGTTCTTATGGAACCCATAGTAACCCTCACCGACAAATGCCGTAAATGCTATTCCTGCGTTCGAAGCTGCCCGGTCAAGGCCATAAAGGTCGACAAGAGCTTCACCGATATCATGTTCGACCGTTGCATAGGCTGTGGAAACTGCCTCGGCAACTGTCCGCAGAAGGCCAAGGTAATTGGCGACAAGGTTGGAGTCACTGAACGCCTGCTCGCCTCCGGGCAACAGGTTATCGCCGTTCTTGGCTGCTCGTTTCCGGCTTATTTCCACAACGTTGCGCCTGGTCAACTGGTCGCGGGACTCAAACGGCTAGGCTTCGCCGAAGTTCATGAAGGGTCTTACGGAGCTGAGCTGGTAGCTGGTGATTATGCGGAAGCGATTAAAAAGACGTCTGTCCCCCTGATCTCTTCCCACTGTCCCGCAGTCGTAGACCTGATCGAGCGCCACTATCCGAAACTGCTCGAAAACCTTGTAGGGGTGGTGTCGCCCATGGTGGCAATGGGGCGTTTCCTTAAAGGGGTTTTGGGCCCTGCCGTGAAGGTGGTCTACCTGAGTTCCTGCGTCGCCGCCAAGTTTGAAATTCACGCCGAAGAGGCACGAGGCTCGATCGACATAGTCCTCACCTACCGGGAACTGGAGGGTATATTCCGCAATCGCTCCATAAACCTGGCGCATCTGCAAGAAGAACCTTTCGACGGAATACCTCCCACTCTTGGACGCCTTTTCTCCATCTCCGACGGGACTTTCAAGGCCTTTTCCATTACTACAGACCCACTTGATACGGAGATCATAACGGCCGAAGGGGAGGTCAATGTCATGGGAGTCATAAGCGACCTGGCCCAAGGGCGGATCACCCCCCGCATAGCCGACATACGCTTCTGCTACGACGGCTGCATCGGGGGGCCCGGCAGAAACCGTGAGTTGACCGGATTTTACAAGCGCAACCTTGTCATCTCGCATTTCAAGAGCGCTGTGCCGTACAAAACCGCTTCACACTACCGGGGAGAACAGAATCCCCCTTCCCTGGGCCGGTCATTCAGCAGCAAGCATATTAAACTCCCCGCCCCCAAGTCAAGCGACATAAAGGCCATTCTCCGGACAACTGACAAGTTCACCCAAAAGGACGAATTGAACTGCCGCGCATGCGGCTATCGCACCTGCCGTGACTACGCAATGGCCGTATTTCAGGGGTTTGCCGATCTGGAAATGTGTCTTCCCTACAACCTGCAACAGTTGAAAGAGGACCGCGGCCATCTGATCCAGAAGTATGAGCTGGCCCGCCGGGAGCTGGATCTGGAATATGGCGACACATTCATGGTCGGCTCCGATCGCAAGACCCGCGAGGTGCTCGATCTGATCAAGCAGGTGGGGCCCACTCCCACCACAGTGCTGATCCGTGGGGAGTCAGGCACCGGCAAAGAACTGACCGCCCGCGCCATTCATCGTTACAGCAAGCGCAACGACAAGCCGCTCGTGACTGTCAATTGCACCACCATAACCGATTCACTGCTGGAGAGCGAACTGTTCGGTCATCGCAAGGGGGCATTCACCAGCGCCATCAGCGAGAAGAAGGGGCTGTTTGAGGCTGCGGACGGAGGCACCATTTTTCTTGACGAGATCGGCGACATAACCCCCAAGCTCCAGGCCGAGTTACTTAGGGTGCTGGACAGCGGCGATGTCCGTCCGGTCGGAGGGACGATGTCCAAGAAGGTGGACGTACGACTGATCGCCGCTACCAATAAAAACCTGGAACAGGGGGTCAAGGACGGGTGGTTCAGGGAAGATCTCTACTACCGGCTAAACGTGTTCGCCATCACCATGCCTCCCTTGCGCAGCAGGACAGGCTCGATCCCGCTATTGGCGCACCACTTTCTTGAGAAGTCGCGCAACAAGCTGAACAAGGAGATAGTCGGCATCGAGGAGCGGGCCATGAAATCAATGGCCCACTACCCGTGGCCCGGCAATATCAGGGAAATGCAGAACGTGATTGAGCGCGCCGCGGTGCTGACCCACGACAAGATTATCAAGCTGGAAAACCTTCCTTTGACGTTTACCGAAAACCATGCCGAAGGAGTGACGGATGTTCAGGATATTCACTCCTTTAAGCTTGAAAAGAACCTCCATATTCAGCAGGTAGAAAAGAAACTCATTATGCGCTACCTGACGGATGCCGGAGGCAATGTGTCGAAAGCTGCACAACTGGCGAATATACCCCGTCGCACTTTCTATCGACTGCTCGACAAGCATGGTCTGAAGGAGAGGGGCGCTAGAAATCATGCGTGACATATCATCCTTGTGCCAATAGCGGCACACCCATGCACATATCTTTTCCCTTCATACGCGCCACTTCCACCAACATGCCATGTATTTTCAATAAGTTGACATGCTTTTTTGCTGATAATGCCAATTTGGCATACAGTGTGTACTGATGAATATCGTTCTGTATACATGTATACATGACCGTAAAAACAGAGCGGATTTCATCAATTTAGAATAGAGGAGAATAACATGGGCAGATTGAGGGAAAATCCCCGTTACAATGTAGTCTCAATGAGGATCAGCGACGATGAACGCGAGACACTGCGGCAGATAATGAACACGACCCATAAGAGTGTGTCGGACATCATGAGGGAGGCGATGGAAATATTTAAGTCCCAACTTACCCCCCGTGATCTTGACAAGCGTGCCGCCTGATTCGCTCCACACGCAAGAAAGGGCCGCAAATAGCGGCCCTTTCTTGTTCTAGAGTGTAAAATTTATTTCACCTCCACAGCTTATTGCGGTAATGCCCGGTTTAATGTGGTAATGACCAGACTGTTCTTGATTCCGGGGAGTTATTGTTTGACCTCTCTCCTATATAACATTCTTAAAAAGTTGATTTGCAAAAGTGGAAAAGATTTTCTGTTAAAGTTTTTAAGAATATCCCCTTAGCCTTCCCTCGACTGCTTCCTTCTTCTTAATCAGGAGCCATTCCTTCCCCGTCCCCTTCTTCAGGCGGACTAAGGAAAACTCCCCCGTAAGTTTTCTTCCATGGAGACGAAAAGAGATAACGCCCTCCTCTAGCCCCTCTCCCAGGTCGGCAAGCGGCTCGTAGCGCCCTTCGTCCCAGATAATCACCTGTCCTGCGCCGTAGCGGCCCTCGGGAATGATTCCCTCGAAACTGCCATAGTCGAGATCGTGATCCTCCACCTGGACGGCGAGGCGCTTGTCTGCGGGGTTCATGGATGGACCTTTGGGAATGGCCCATGATTTCAGGACCCCGGCAAATTCCAGACGGAAGTCCCAGTGGAGGTGGGCGGAGTGGTGTTCTTGGACTACGAAACGGGGCATTTTAACCCTTCAGTTGCTTAATTCCACTAATCAAAATATCTACTATTTCCTGGGCATTTATCGTAAAACGACCAAGGCCAAGCCGAATGGTCTGGAAGGTTTCGTCATTGGTGAGGTTTATTCTAAGTTGCATTCAAGATGTCATTAATTTATACTCTCGGCATGGAGGTGGCCCATGGCGAGAACGGTTTGTATCAGCGATGTCGAAGTTGCTCAAGCACGTCTTCTTCGGGAACAAGCAAAGTCAGCATCGGAGCTACGCAAGGTTATTACTGTCCTGACCTGACCGGCCACACCGATCCGTTGTAGCCCTTATTGAGGCCGTTGCTCACTCCGCCGACATCCATACTTACACCCCAGGCGCTGCTACTGTCGAACTCGTAGGGAGTAGAGGACCAGTACCAGCTTGCCTGAACATTACTAAATCCAATGGCATTTAAGTAGTCAGCCGGCTTTTCTTTGCCAGCGGATTTTGCAAGCTGCTCCAGCTCCATTTTGTTTGGCAGCCGCCAACCCTTGTGGCCGCCAATGTCAAGCCCGCTGACTACACCCATTGCCTGGCCCCAGTTCATCTTCCCACCAGCAATGTTGACGTCTTTCGCCCACATCAAGCCGGTCTTCATGTCAAGCGCCGTGGCGCCGTCCTTTGAGAACTGGAAACGGACAGTGATCGGCTCCGGAAGCGTCTTGGTCTGTCCTTCGGGGCCGCTCTCGGTCTTGATTGACAGTTTTTTTGTCGTGCCGTCCGGGTAGGTAATCAGTTCGTAGGCAGAGGTTGGAAAGAGTTTATCAAACTTGAAGCCGCCATCTGACCCGGTGGTTGCTTCAAATTGTTCGTACCCCTTGATCGGCTGCACCTGCTTGGCGACCACCTTTACACCGGCCATTGCGTTGCCTTTACCGTCAACTACCTTCCCTACCAGCGCCGACTTCTTACCGCAGCCGGTAAGCGCCATTGTTATCAGCATGATACCCACTACAACCGCCATGATTTTCTTCATTGTCTTTCTCCTCCTGTGATGTGATTTTTGAAAACTATTTATAACTACTAAATTCTCATTCTGGTGCACCCAGAGGGATGCTGTTATCTTATTTATCACACTCCGCAGCCGCATCCTCTGGCGCATTTGGCGCTCGGCATCTGGAGCGCCTTGATAAAGCTGGCGGAGGTGGCCTGCCTGATCTCCTCTATCACTACCGGCGGGACCGCCGAGTCAAGGGAAAGGATGACCATCGCCTCTCCCTTCTTTTCCCGCCGTCCCAGGTTCATGGCGGCAATGTTGATATCGTGCCTCCCCATGATGGTGCCGACTCTCCCTATCATTCCCGGCCGGTCTTCGTAGGCCAAAATCAGCATATGCTCCTCAGGGGCAAAATCGACCGCATAGTCGCGCATCTTGACTATGCGCGGCGTCCCCTCAAACAGTGTGCCGGCGATGCTGCGACGCTCGGACGGTCCCTCGATAGTCAGGGTAATCATATTGGAAAATGATTCCGACTGTGTTGACTTGTTCTCCGCCACCACCATACCCATGTTGTCGGCAATGAGTGTAGCGTTCACCATATTGACGTCCTGCTCGACAATCCGGTTCAGAATGGCCGCCAGCCCGCATACTGTAAGGGGGGAGCAGTCGTAGTGGGCGATGTTTCCCGCGTATGAGAAAGTAACCTTGTCGAGGTTTGTGTCGATCAGTTGAATGATGAAGTCGGAGAGAACGCTTGTGAGGTTCAAGAACGGGCGCATCTGGTCCATGAGGGCGAGGTCGAAGCGCGGGATATTGACAGCGTTCTCAAGCGGCTGTTCGTCCAGGTAGTTAAGTATCTCCTTGGAGACATCCACCGCCACGTTAATCTGCGCCTCTATCGTGTTAGCCCCAAGGTGCGGGGTTACGACGAGCCGTTCCTGGGATATGAGCTCTTTCAGAATCTCGGTATCAGGTGGCTCCACACTGTACACGTCAACCGCCGCGCCGGCCACCTTGCCGCTCTTCAGTCCGTCCAGGAGCGCCTGCTCATCGATGATACCGCCTCGGGCCGCATTGACGAGTATGACGCCGTCCTTCATCATGGCGATCTCGCGGACGCCGACCATCCCCTTCGTCTCGTCGGTAAGAGGCGTGTGAAGTGTGATGATGTCGCAGTTCTTGTATATCTCGTCGTGGGATACAAGCTTTACACCCAGATCGTGGGCGCGTTTCACGGCTATGTACGGGTCACAGGCAAGGACTTCGCACTCAAACGCCTTGAGACGGGTGGCGACGCGACCGCCGACCTTTCCGAGGCCGATCACCCCGGCGGTCTTTCCCTTGAGTTCAACCCCGGTGAAGGGGGAGCGCTTCCATTCACCTCCCTTGAGACTCGCGTTCGCCCTGGTGATGTTGCGGCAGAAGGAGAGAAGCAGCGCCATGGCGTGCTCGGCGGCGCTGTTGGTGTTTCCGAAGGGGGCATTGACAACGATCACACCCTTGGCGCTTGCATACTCCACGTCAACATTATCGATTCCGACACCCGCACGGGCCACCAGCTTGAGCTTTTTACCCGCATCGAGGACCGCTTTGTCCACGTTGGTGCCGCTTCTCGTTATGATTGCCTCGTAGTCGCCAATGGCGTTGAGGAGCTCCTCCTTGCCGAGCCCCAGCCGTATATCCAACTCGACACGTGGGTCCTGCTCCAGGAGCGCCAGCCCCTCACGAGCCACTTCGTCTGTAACTATAACCTTCATGCTGACTCCTTTATATGAGCGATCTTATTTTGCAGTAGAGACAGCAAATATTTCCAATTCTCGTATTTTCCGTTTCTTTTTTGCCAGTCGAGAATTTTTGAAAATAAAAAAAGGCCCCGGCAGTAAAAAAGCAAGGCCTTCGAGCTTCTCGCGGTTGGGTTGAACCGATGGATACTATGCGATTTTTCTTTTTCTCACAGGAGCGTGAATAATTCCCAACAGACCATCAATGGAAATGTCTTCATCCAATAGTGGCCAATGTATTCCATATCCAGAAGGCGAGACTTCAAAAGTTTTCCTTTCTATTTCAGATGCCTTTTCTAGTAAAGGGGATATATCTTTTAGTTGAAATCTCTTTGTTGCCCCATCAATGGTTGCCTCAAGAAAGCCTCTGTTAAATTTAATCTCTCCAATGTCGTGATATTTATTCATTGCTGGCGCCTCCTCTGAAAATCACCCCATTGCGACTCAATATACTCAAAATGATCATAAATAATTTTTCTTATCTGCCTTTTATCTTTCTCTGACATATTGTATGAAAGAGCTTCCTCAATGTCGAATGTTTCCTGGTCCAACCAATATTTGCATTCCATTTCGGCCTTTCGGCAATGAACATGAATCGGTTCATTGCCCTCGTTTGCGTAGAAGAACAACCTCCAGCCAAGTATAGCAAGTATTGTGGGCATGGGCTATTCCCTGTCTTTATCTGTGACAAAAAATCCCTGATACCAATTCCAAATCAAAGCGCCCTCTTTGTTGGCTCGTCTTCGGCTCCTCAACATACTGGTTGTATGCCTTCGTCGCCTCAATCCTCGCCGCCTTGACTGCATCTTTGATTTGAAATTGGTATGAGTCAGGGATTTCCGCTGCTATCTCGGGGGGAAAGCCCTACTTCTGTGCAATAGCCGAAAGCTGCCACGGATTGTTCCCTACCCGGCGGGTGAATGTCCAGAACTCCTCGAATTTCACCGGGTCGGTCTTGCTGCCGTCCACGACCGCGCCACTGGTCTCATCGGTCGTGTAGTCAAGCAGGTTTGCGTATATCAACGCCGTGGTGTAATCCTGCCCGCTTTCCTGCCATGCCTCGACTATCTCCACGTTGCGCACCGCAATGTTCTCCAGCCGGTTGATCCGCTTCTCACGGAGCAGATTATCGATGTCTGTCTGGAATATCCGCCTCATTTCGTCGGTCAAAAGCCCTGATACCGGAGCCATATCCCGGTTCATCCAGGCCCCCTGTATCTTGAAGAATACATCCATGGCGCTGTCCGAAAAACGCTGTTCGTCGAAACCCGGGTCCATCTGGCGGATATGGGAGAGCCCGGCAGCCAGGTCGTCCTGCGGTGCCTGATAAGGCTGGGCGTACTCCAGGGAAGTGGGCTGCTGATACCCTAGGCTGTAACTATCCTGAGAGAGCGCCGCCTCCGCCCGCTTGCGCTTCACCATCCTGTAAATAAAATAACCGATACCGGCAATCAGCAGTATCTCGAACAGTCCGATGCCGCCGCCTCCCCCCATGCCGCCAGCACCTGCTAAACCGAGACTCCGAAAGAGCATTCCGCCGAGCATCCCGCCGACGATGCCGCCAGCCATGCTCCTCATGAAGCCGCCCCCCATAGGCTGTTGGAATTGGCGCTGCTGTGGAGACATCTGCTGGGTCTGGCGTGGCTGGGTGGCCGGGCGGGAATAGCTGCGCATCCCACCGCCGCCGAACGA
>JBAQKZ010000200.1:0-21629 GCA_049301475.1 Geobacteraceae bacterium
GTTCTGATCTTGTAACGCTCCGCCTCATGGGGTGCCATCGGAACAGCCTCCTTGCCTCGGGTGTTTCTGTCTATGATCGGTACATGTCCAAGCTGGCGACTTATACCGAGTCGCAATCAAACGATTATGTTGTTGGCTTCATCAGTGGAATAGCAGCTTGACTGTCATGCATGGATGCTGAACTAACAAGCGCACTGATAAGGAGCCCGATGTCATTGGTGTCCAAGTGCAGTTTGTAGCCGTTCCATCTCTCCTTGTACCCCTTGGCGTTCTTTTTGGTGCCTCTGTCACAGGCGGTAGGCAACTCTTTGATGGCATCCTCGACTGACTGTGTGACCTGTTTTTCAAGGCGCTTAACAGGAAGGGGTTCGCGTACCTCACCTTGTGCAGGTCGCCCCCTTTTTCGCGCCACCTTGGGAACTTTTACCTTCTTTGCAGGTTTCTCACGGCCAACTATGGCAGTAGCGTCGCGGGATATGTGGCCAATCAGTTCTCCGGCAAGACATTCGTCAAGATGGGGGAACAAACTCCGCTGTACGCTCCCCATCAACCATGATACTCTGTAACTATTCAGCACCTTGTTCTTTCACATTCATAAAATCGTGGAATTCCCCCTGAAACAGCAGCCGCAAGGAGGTAGCAAACAATGAGAAAAGCATTTATTGTGTGTGCTACGCTGTTTGTAACTCTTGTAGCCGGAACTGCCGTTGCCGACAGCATTGAAGGCAGAATTGGCGTAATCGGCAGGCTCGGTTTCCTGGCTCCGGCTGACAGTGACCAGGTTGGCTCGGGAGTGGTGGTTGAGACCGATGCTTCTTTAATCGGTGGTGGCGGATTCATTTACGGCATCAACAAGAACTTCGCCGTGGAACTAGAAATCACCCGCTCGGAGTTTGACGGCGATCGTGTGCGTGGGACTGAAGGGGGAGATATTTCTTCGACTGAACCAAAAATGATGCACTCGACAAATGTCATCCCCTAGGAGCCTGTCGGACTTAGGGTAAATCTGCTGCAAATCCGTCTGGACGGCTCATATTACGCCGCTTTCTTGGTCAATAGAACAACTATTGACCTTCAAAATCGACAAAATCTGTCCTCGCCCAGTCGAATTTTCGCTTCGATTTCCTAAGTCCGACAGGCTCCTAGCGATTCTGGGTGGGAATCGAGGTTTTAACCCATTTAAATCATGTGGGCGCCAAGAGGCAACCAGAAGTTGATTAGAGAACGGGTTTCAACCTGCCCTCCCTCATCAGCAGGACCGAGAACTGGCGCGCCGGTTTAAGTCGAAGTTTGTGTTCCCTGTTGTCTCGCTCTTTATTTTGCGAGTGTCACAATATCTCGGACATGTCACATTTACAACTTCTGCCATATATAATGCGGCATGCGGTTTTCCCGCACTACGCCCCCAATGAAGGTTTTATTATGGAGCTTTTCAGCGACAAACGCATTCTGACGGTGACCCAGTTGACCGCCCTGGTCCGTGGGGTGTTGGAGGAGAATTTCGACTGCGTCTGGGTGGAGGGTGAGGTTTCCAACCTTGCCATGCCGGGCTCGGGGCATCTCTATTTCACCATCAAGGATTCCGGGGCGCAGTTGCGCTGCGTAATGTTCCGCGCATCGGCCCGCGCGGTGAAGTTCAAGCCGCGGGACGGGATGGGAATGATCGTCCGCGGACGGATTACGGTCTACGGGCAGCGGGGCGAGTATCAGCTCGTTGTTGAATATATGGAGCCGCGGGGTGTCGGCGCGCTTCAGCTTGCCTTTATCCAGTTGAAGGAGCGGCTGGCGAAAGAAGGGCTGTTCGACGAGGCCCACAAAAAACCTATTCCTCCTCTCCCTCAGAGGATCGGAGTGGTGACATCGGCCACAGGCGCAGCGATACATGATATACTCAACGTTCTGAACCGGCGGTTCGCTAATGTGGAGGTCCTTATCTGCCCGGTAAAGGTGCAGGGGGAGGGTGCTGCTGAAGAGATTGCCGCGGCTGTCCGGGACTTCAACCGCTACCGTGAGGTGGATGTCCTGATTGTGGGACGCGGCGGCGGTTCTCTGGAAGATCTCTGGGCCTTTAACGAAGAGATGGTGGCGAGGGCGATTTTTGCGTCGAAAATTCCTGTCATATCGGCGGTCGGCCATGAGGTGGACTTCACCATTGCTGATTTCGTGGCGGATATGCGCGCGCCGACGCCGTCGGCGGCGGCTGAGTTGGTTGTCAAGAGCAAGGCGGAGCTTGCAGCGGAGCTTGATTCTCTCTACCACCGGCTCAGGCAAGTTATGAAGCACCGCATGACCGGCCTTGACTTCAGGCTCAATGCGCTGACGCAGGGACTGAAGGATCCGTCCATGCTTTTGGGCCACCTGGCGCAGCGTATGGATGACCTGTGCGAACGTTTCAGGTTTGCCTGGAGGGGAGGGGTGGCCCGTAAAATGGAGCGGCTGGCGGCCATCGGCAATCATCTCCGCCTGATGAGCCCTGCCTTTCAACTGGAGAGGAACAGGGAGCAGGTGGCTCTCCTAGCGGACCTGGGCCTGTACGCCATGCGCCGTAATCTCGGCCAGGCCGGCGAAGCTGTTGCGGTTATGGGGGGTAAGCTGAACGCCCTTTCCCCGCTTAACACCTTGGCCCGCGGCTACGCAATCGCCACCATGGAGCCGGAAGGGACGATTATAAAACGGAGCAGCCAGCTTGAGACGGGCGACCTCTTGACAGTCAGATTCCATATTGGCTCCGCAGAATGCCGGGTGGAAAAGAAACATTGATGGGGAGAGGCAATTCTTGACTGTACCTTGGCAATCTGTAATAATCCACCCCTGCACTTTTTTCAAAAGGAAACGGCTATGGCTACGGAAAAATTTGAAACAGCCCTTAAGAAGCTGGAAGATGTTGTTCGAAGGCTGGAGGGGGGCGAACTCTCCCTCGAGGATTCTCTCAAGGCCTTCGAGGAAGGGGTGAAGCAGGCCAATTTCTGCGCCGGGAAGCTCGATGAGGCGGAGAAACGGGTCGAGATACTCCTGAAGCATAAAGACGGCAGCTTTACCAGGGAAGCATTCCAGCCTGACGATAATTGATTGATAAATTGAACCGGAGGCTGATATGGATCTGAAAGCATATCTCAAGGAACGTTGCATACTGGTGGACGAGGCGCTCGGCCGGTTCCTCCACAAGGAGGATGAGTTGCCGGCCTCGCTTCACAAATCCATGCGCTATTCGGTATTTGCCGGTGGCAAGCGGGTTCGCCCGATACTAATGCTGGCAGCCTGCGAGGCGGTGGGAGGAAAGTTGGAGGCAGCCATGCCTGCGGCTTGCGCCATGGAGATGATCCATACCTATTCTTTGATTCATGACGACCTGCCGGCCATGGACGATGACGATTTCCGGCGAGGCAATCCCACCAACCACAAGGTGTTCGGCGAAGCGATCGCCATCCTGGCGGGCGATGCCCTGCTGACCCAGGCGTTCATTCTCATGAGCGCCCCCGAGTACTCCGCCGGAATTGAACCCGCACGGCTCATCGAGGTCATTCATGAGATCGGCAGGTGCGCCGGTTCCCACGGCATGGTGGGGGGGCAGGTGGTGGACATGGAGAGCGAGGGGAAAGCGAATATCGATCTTGCGACGGTACTGTACATCCATACCCATAAGACCGGCGCCCTGATAAAGGCGTCGGTAAAAGCGGGTGCCATACTGGGAGGCGCCGATTCCAAGGCGCTCTCCGCTATCACCGGCTATGGCGAGGCGGTTGGACTGGCCTTCCAGATAGCCGACGACATCCTCGATATAGAAGGTACCACCGAAGAGCTCGGCAAGGACGCCGGCAGCGACGAGGCGCGCGGAAAGGCGACCTATCCCGCAATTGCAGGGCTCGCCGATTCCAAGCGGAGAGCGGGCGAATTGGTCGAGATGGCGCTGGAGTCCCTGGCCGGCTTCGACGCCAAGGCGGACCCTCTGAGGGAAATCGCAAAGTACATAGTCTACAGAAAATCGTAATGGCCAGCATATTACAAAGTTTAGAGTCTCCGCAGGCATTGAAGCGCCTCTCCCTAAAGGAACTCGGACGGCTTGCCGCTGAATTGCGGGAGGAGATCATCACCACCTGCTCGATAAACGGCGGCCATCTGGCGCCCAGCCTCGGAGTGGTGGAGTTGACCCTTGCCCTCCACCGTGTTTTTGATTCGCCGCGAGACAAGATCGTGTGGGATGTGGGGCATCAGGCGTATGCCCACAAGCTCTTGACCGGCCGCCGCGAACGGTTCGGGACACTGCGCACCCTCGGAGGAATCAGCGGTTTCCCCAAGCGGGCCGAGTCTCCACACGACGCCTTTGATGTGGGGCATTCATCCACTTCCATATCTGCGGCGCTCGGCCTTGCAGTGGCTCGCGACATTAAAAAAGCCGGAAACAAGGTGGTGGCTGTAATAGGCGACGGTTCCATGACCGGCGGCATGGCCTACGAGGGGCTGAACCACGCCGGTCACCTGAACAGGGACCTGGTGGTGATCCTGAATGACAACGAAATGTCAATCGCGGAGAATGTAGGGGCCATATCCAGCCTCCTCTCCCGCACCATCACAAATGAATTTGTGCACAAGGTAAGGAAGAACATGGAGCTCTTCCTGGAGGGGCTTGACGGCGGCTTTGGCCGCGGCATGCTCCACATAGCCAAACGCGCCGAGGAGTCCTTAAAGGGGCTTTTTACCCCAGGCATGCTGTTTGAGGCGTTCGGCTTCGAGTACGTCGGTCCCATTGACGGCCACAACATAGAACTGCTGATAGAGACACTGGAGAAGGTCAAGCGGTTTGACGATGCGGTTCTTATCCATGTCATTACCAAGAAGGGGAAGGGGTATCCGCCTGCCGAGGCCCATCCCGCACTGTTTCACGGTGTGGGTCCGTTCGATGTCCCAAGCGGCAAGGTGATTAAAGGGAAGGGTGGGGCTGCTTCCTACACGGCTGTTTTCGGCGAAACCATACGTAAAATCGCGACGGAAGACGACAGGGTGGTGGCCTTGACGGCAGCAATGCCCGACGGCACGGGCCTGGCTACCTTTGCAAGGGAATTTCCGGAGCGTTTTTTCGATGTGGGGATTGCCGAACAACATGGGGTGACTTTCGCCGCCGGCTTGGCGGCTGACGGGTTTATACCCGTTTTCGCCGTTTATTCCTCCTTTCTCCAGCGGGCCTATGACGAGGTATTCCACGATGTCTGCCTGCAGAACCTCCCCGTGATCTTCGCCATTGACCGGGCCGGCGTTGTGGGGAGCGATGGCCCAACACATCATGGGGTATTCGATCTCTCATATCTCCGGCATCTTCCCAACATGACCCTTATGGCGCCCAAGGACGAGAACGAGTTGCAGCATATGTTGTTGACCGCCGTCGGGTGCAACGGCCCGGCGGCCATTCGTTACCCGCGCGGAAATGGTTACGGCATACCGCTCGACCAGGTGTTGCGGCCTCTTGCCATAGGGAAGGGGGAACGGCTCCGGGAGGGTAAAGATGGGGCGATCCTGGCTGTTGGCGCAATGGTATATCCCGCGATGGGCGCGGCGGAAATACTGGCGGAAGCGGGAATCAGCCTGACGGTGGTGAATGCCCGGTTCATCAAACCGCTTGACAGGGAGCTGATCCTTTCCCTGGCTACCGCTACCGGAAGGCTCATCACAGTTGAAGAGAACGCGCTCCAGGGAGGCTTCGGCACGGCGGTGCTGGAGCTGCTCGAAACAGAGGGAGTGTACGACACAGCGGTAACGCGCCTGGGCTACCCGGACCGCTATATCGAACAGGGCGAACAGCCGGAGCTGAGGGCCATTCACGGCCTTGACCCGGAAGGGATCGCCAAGAGCATAAGGAAACTATTTAAGTAAAGCCTTGATGCATTCGCAGTTCGTTTTGTCATGCCCGAATGCCTCTATCGGGCATCCATGATTTCAATGAGTTAAAACCTGGATTCCCGCTCAGAATCGCTGCGGGAATGACATTTTGCGAGTGCATCAAGCCTGAGAAATCAGGCTTTTTCGCCCTCCGAAAAATGTCAACCGGTCTTGACTTTGTGTCTTGCATAAAAAAGGACTTGTTCCGCATGGCGCCCAGTGAACTGAAAAAAGCACTCGAAATTCGCGTCGCCTCCGCAATTACCGCCCGCGAGGCCGCAGTGGATGTAATGAAGGAATTGCAGCGCCACTACGGATGGCTGACCGACGAGGCGGTGGGGGAGGCGGCGGAGCTTCTGGGTCTGACCCATCTCCAGGTGGAGGAGCTAGCCACATTCTACGAGATGATCTACCGCCGACCGGTGGGAAAGCGGGTGATACACGTCTGCGATTCGATCTCCTGCTGGAGCGTCGGAGGCGAGGCGATAAAGGATCATCTGAAGAACCGGCTCGGCGTGGGGCCGGGGGAAACGACGAGCGACCGGATGTTTACCCTCATCCCCTGCGCATGCCTCGGAAACTGCGGCGAGGGGCCTACAATGATGATCGGCGACAATATCCACGGTCGCCTGACGCCGGAGAAAATCGACGATATCCTCGAACAGGAACGAAAAGCGATTGAATGTGCAAACTAACTCACCAGCTCATAAACGGGGAGTTCTTACGTATGCAGCAAAAGGAGGAACAACCCATGAAAAAAGTAGTTATGACTTCAGCATTTTTGGTGGCACTGGCGACATTTGTAACAACCGGCTTTGCGGATGCCAAGAAGGGGGAGAAGATCGATGGGGCCAGGGAATTCAAGGAGCACTGTGCGGTCTGCCATCCCGATGGCGGTAATATAGTCACCACCAAAAAGACCCTGTCCAAGAAGGACCGGGAGGCTAACGGCGTCAAAACAGCCAGGGATATCGTCAAAAATATGCGGAACCCTGGACCGGGGATGACCAGGTTCGACAAGAAAGCCATCAGCGACAAGGAAGCGATGGCGATAGCGGAGCACATCCTGAAGACCTTTAAATAGCTGCATTAAACCAACTCTTTATGGAACAGATACTCTTTAGACATAACCGGCCCGGCAGGCCTGTGACCTTCGATGAATATCGCGGCGAAGGGGGCTTCGCGGCGCTCGAAAACGCGCTTAAAGGTATGTCACCCGACGATGTCCAGCAACTTGTCATTGACTCCGGGCTGAGGGGCCGTGGCGGCGCTGGGTTTCCGACCGGCAGGAAGTGGTCTCTTGTGCCGCGCGACATTCCGGGACCCCGCTGGCTCATCTGCAACTGTGACGAGATGGAGCCGGGCACCTACAAGGACCGCGTACTACTGGAGCATAACCCATACTCCCTGGTCGAGGGGATGCTTCTGGCCGGCTACGCCATCGGTGTGAATCACGGCTTCATATTCATCCGGCGTGGCTACGAGACGGCGGCGGTGAATCTCGGTCAGGCCATATTGGAGGCTCGGGAGGCGGGGCTGTTGGGGGAAAACATCCTGGGCAGCGGCTTCAACATGGAGATTGACCTGCATATCTCGGCCGGCAGATATATCTGTGGCGAGGAGACGGCGCTTATGAACGCACTGGAAGGGCGGCGGGCGAATCCCCGCTCCAAGCCGCCGTTCCCGGCGGTAAAGGGGTTATGGGGTGGGCCGACCGTGGTAAACAACGTGGAGACCCTGGCCAATGTCCCATACATAGTGAAGAACGGGCCGGAATGGTTCAAGGGATTGGCGCGCACGCCGGAGGCCACCGGGATGAAGCTCTTTTGCTTCAGCGGCCAGGTGCGGAACAGGGTTTGCGTGGAACTTCCCCTAGGCATGACCTTGGGCGAGATACTCGAAGGCCCGGCAGGCGGGATGCCGCCAGGGAAACGGTTCAAGGCGTGCATACCGGGCGGCGCCTCGACCCCATATTTCACCGCCGACCACTTCAACGTCCCGATGGACTTCGACCATGTGGCCAAGGCCGGCTCCCGGCTCGGCACCGGCGGTATCGTGGTGTTCGACGAGGAAACCTGCATGGTGGCGGTGACGCTTAATCTGATCCGCTTCTTCGCCCGTGAGTCGTGCGGCTGGTGCACCCCCTGCCGTGAGGGGCTCCCATACGTCAAGGAGATACTCACCCGCATCGAGGCGGGGGATGGGAACATGGAGGACATCGACATCCTGCGGGAGCATGTGAAATACCTCAACTATGCCTTCTGCGCCCTGGCGCCAGGCGCAATGGGGCCGGTGGAGGGGCTGCTAAGGCTGTTCGAGGACGAATTGCGGGAGCATATCGTTAAAAAGAAATGCCAATTCAAAAGCTGAAAGATTAGGTTTTATGCCGAAGCTCATCATCGACGACATTGAGGTAGAGGTCCCGCCTGGTTCAAATGTGCTGGAGGCGGCGCAGCGGATCGGGATACGGATTCCCCATTTCTGCTACCATCCGGCACTGGGTTCCGTGGGGGCGTGCCGTCTCTGCGCCATGAAGTTCATCGACGGGCCGGTCAAGGGGATACAGATGTCGTGCATGATCCCCGCCCAGGACGGCATGGTGGTCTCCACTACTGACGGCGACGCGGCGCAGATGCGCAAACTGGTGATTGAGTGGCTTATGCTCAACCATCCCCATGACTGCCCGGTGTGCGACGAAGGAGGGGAGTGCCTGCTCCAGGACTACACGGTGGCAGGGGGGCACGGCATCCGCCGCTACCGTGGCAAGAAGCGGACTTATCTCAACCAGTACCTGGGGGAGTTCATCGAGCACGAGATGAACCGCTGCATTCAATGCTACCGCTGTGCGCGTTTTTATCAGGAGTACGCAGGTGGCGGCGATTTCGGCGTACACGGGAGCGCGTCCCGGATATATTTCGGTCGGTTCGGGGACGGGGCGCTTGAATCTCCATTCTCCGGCAACCTGGTGGACATCTGCCCCACCGGGGTGTTTACCGACAAGACCGCCCGGTTCCGGGCCCGCTACTGGGATTACGAGATGGCGCCGTCGATTTGTCCCCATTGCTCGCTTGGCTGTAACACGATCTCCGCAGGCCGCTACCGCGAGCTGTTAAAGACAATGGCGAGAGAGAACCCCGCTGTTAACGGATGGTTCATCTGTGACAGAGGGCGCTTTTCCAACTCGGCGGTGAATGACCCGGCGCGACCCCGCACGCCGCTAATCGACGGCGCTTCGGCTTCGTTAGACGAGGCTTTCGACGACCTGCTCATACGTCTGGGGGAGGTGTCGGAGCTGTACGGAGAAGAGAGCCTGGCCGTGGTCGGCTCCTCCCGCCTGGCTTTGGAGGGGGCCGCTCTTTTGCCGCGACTTGCCATGCTTTTGGGATCAGGCTTCCTCTGCTATTTCACCGATGCCGGGGAAGGAGACAGAACAGTGACCGCCGTCTCCCTCCTGAACGGCGACAATTCCGCTTCCCAGTCCGACGTGCGGGATAGTGACTGTATCGCCGTAATCGGCTGCGACCTTCTGGAGGAGGGGCCCATGATGGCGCTGGCGGTGCGCCAGGCGTGGCGTAAAGGGGCAAAGGTCTTCATGGTCGGCGAAAACTCGCCGATGAAACAGACGCGCACCATTTCCATCGAGGCTGTAAAAATCGGCTCCCTGGACGAGATACCTTTCGCCGAGTTCAAAAGTCCCGTCATTATCTGCGGAACCAGGCACAATGACCCTGAAACCATTGAGCGCGCTATGAAAACCGGAGTGAAAATCGTCTGCCTCATCGAAGGCGCAAACGGTTTCGGCGCGGCGCTCCTGACGCTGGAACACGGGGGGAGTTCCCTTTCCGAGGCGGTTGCAACCGGAAACATCAAGGGTCTGCTTGCTTTTGAGTCCGACATCCCGGCCTGGATGCTGGAAGGGATCCCCCTGGTGGCGGTGGCGGACTGGCTACCTACCGAAGCGGCGAAGAGCGCACACTTTTTCTTTCCGACAACCGCATGGGTGGAGATGGAGGGCGCCTTCATCAACAACGAGGGGCGCGCCCAGCGTTTCCGCCGGGTGATGCAGCCGGGACTCCCCATAAAGGGGCTCGACCCGGCGCTCCATCCCCCGAGAGCGCATCGCAAGAGCCCGCCGGGGGGCGACGTAATACCGGCGTGGCGTGTGATCGCGGAATTGGTTGAGAGGCTGGGAGGGGAGAAGGTTGAAGAGCCGCTCGGCGGGCGATGGGAGAAGCTGCGTGAACTGGACCCGGAAGGGAAAGGCATGAAATTTTTGTTGTAGGGGCGTATTGCATACGCCCTCTGGTGGCAATGGCAACAACATCGGTTATTGCAGCAAGGGCGCAAGCATTGCGCCCCTACGATACAAACGCATTTGAAAACGGTATATCAGGAATTTCCCGCCTTTAAGGAGTTTCCTTTCCCAGGCTTACATCGAATTTTTCGTTCTTGTAGGAAAACCGTACCCGGTCAGGAGATATTCCCTCAACCCTCGCCCCCTCCACCGTGCTCCCCTCTGTCACCGAAACGCCATTGACAACCGCAAGCCGGGCAGTGCTGTCCTTCTGCCAGGCAATTCCCGACACTTTTATTGCGGGGTGCCGGGTACCCACCGTTCTTTCCTGCGGCGATCCATTCCGGGCAGGGTCTACCGGCTCGGAGCTTGCGGCGGGCGATGTGGTTAAGGAAGGCGGCGGAGTTACATCGACTGAGGGCGCTATTGAGAATGATCGTCCGACCGGCCGGATCGGCGTTCCGGCGGCGGCTCTCTTTACAATCTTTGGCAGGGTCTCGGCCGGGATATTTTCTTCCCTGATAGAAGTAGTGGGAGGCGAAGAGGGCCCGGCGGCAGACCCCGGCTGTCCAGCCGCGGCAGGGGCTGTTACAGGCCTTGCTTCCGGCGAAGACTCAAGTGAAACAAATCCACTCATAAGGGTGTAGGTGACCAGCACGGCCAGCAAGGCAACTCCCACCATTCCGGCGGGAACGATCCAGACAGGGCGGGGGGCGGGTCTGCGACCGACAACGATTCCCCTTGCCACGTCTATTTCCCGGTCGGGCCGGTTTGCCTTCTCCTGTTCAAGTTTCTGGAGCGCCTTCAATATGGAACTCATTGTTTACGGCCCCTTCCCTTGTCAGTCAGCCTGGGGATGGTAAACTTGCCAGCATCACGGTACAGAAGCAGGAGTGTTATTCCGTCAGCCAGGCCACTCTGCGCAATTCCGCGTCTTTTCTGGAATTCCCTTACAGCGTTCATGGTTCCTTCGTCATAAACCCCGCTCGGTTCCAGGGCATATATCCCCGTGTCTGCAAGCATTTTTTGCAGGCGGAGCACCCCCACCCCCTTTGCGTCGGGTTTGGATAACGGTGCTATCCGGTTGAAATCCTTCCAGGCGAGATAGGAGCGGCCCGACCAGAGGCTCTTCAATTCAGCCTCGCTCAAAGAACTTTTCCCCAAAAGTGACGGAGTGACGAACAGTTGGCCGCTCTTCCGCCCTGTCAGTACGATGTAGCGCTTCCCTTTCAAGTCTGGGAGCGTAAATTCCAGCAGTGTAGGCACACCAATGCGAAACAGCGTGGCAAGGTCGCCGGTGACTGGGGTCAGGCGGAGCCCTCGTTGTCCGGCAAGCTGTTCCAGGCTGCCGGGATGGGCCATTTTCCTGTCGGCAGGCAGAGCGGGAAACCGCCATAGTTCCGCCAGGACGTTGATGGCCCGGACAGCGCTTGCGCCCTCGCTGTTGGCGTTCATCTCCCAGCGCACCGCCGCAATGAAATCGTCCACTGCGGCCACTGGCTTGGGTGGGAGAGCCGTTATTGTAATTGCAGGTGATGGTACCGGGGGCACCGACCGATGAACCGGCAACGACGGTTTATCCGTCGTGGCGCGTAGGCCGAAAAACATTCCCATGGCAGCCAACAGCGCAATCAGAAAGGCTGCCGCAAACCAGAGCCTTCGGCCTTGGCGCATGAGGCGCCTTTTCACCAGAATTTCACGGATTGCCTGGGCCGCAATCCGTCCTGTAATCTCGCGGGTTTCCTCGGTGTAGCCGATGAGAAGGCAGCGGTCGCAGATGATGTTGATAAGCCGGGGTAAACCGCCGGTTGCGCGGAATATCCGTTTCAGTGCGGATGTGGTGAAGATTGCCGGCCTCAGCTCCCCGGCTTTTTCCAGACGGTGGTTTATATAGGCTTTTGTGTCGTCGAAGTCGAGCGAGCGCAGGTGATAGCGCACAGTGATCCGCTGGTCAAGCTGGCGCAGCTCAGGCTTTTCCAGAAGGGTCTCCAGTTCAGGCTGACCGGCCAGGATGATCTGTATAAGCTTGTCGGTTTTGGTTTCCAGGTTGGAAATCAGCCGGATATGTTCCAGTAGCTGGGGATCCAGGTTCTGAGCCTCGTCGATTATCAGCGTCACCGTGCGCCCGGCACTGTTTTCCCATAGCAAAAAGTGGTTAAGGAGGTCTACCATCTCGCTGACGCTGAGACCGTTACAGGGGATACCGAATTCCAGGTTGATGCTTGCCAGCAGTTCAGGGACGGAAAGACATGGGTTGAAGATCAGGGCGGTGCGATGACCGCTTTCATCCAACTGGCCGAGCAGGGTACGGAGCACAGTTGTCTTGCCGGTTCCTACCTCGCCGGTAAAGGCGATGAAGCCTGCCCGATTGTCAATGCCGTAAAGGAGGTGGGCGAACGCCTCCCGGTGGTTCTTGCCGAGGAAGATGAACCGCGGGTTGGGAGTAAGGGTAAAAGGTTTTTCCTTGAAGCCGTAGAAGGAACAGTACATGTGGCCATCATTTCACAAAAGTGTCTGATTTTCAAGGGATAAAGGGGTACTGGATAAAGGGGTACTGTCCTCTGGACTGGCGGCTTTGCGGGGGCCAACAACGAGAGCGTTTGATCGCGACTTGGCATCAGTAGATAAAAGGAATCAGTTTGCGCACACGCTTCTGGTAGGCGGCATAGTCAGGGAATCTCTCTTTCAGCCACTCTTCTTCACGACGCGACTTTACATCAAGGAATATCGAGAGAATTATCGCGTAACCGATGGTCAACCAACTGTGGAGCCAGAAAGCCCAGCCAAGGGACATAAGGAACACGCAACTGTAAATCGGGTGGCGCACAATCCTGTATGGCCCCGTTATGACCAGCGTGGCCTCGTCCTTGGGGCGGGGCATAATCGTGAAATTAGCTCCCAGCTTGAATATGCCGACCAGGGCAAGCAGGCCACCCGTCAATAGCAGGACGCCGCCCACAATCGAACCAAGCAGGGTATACGGGAATGTCCAGGTTGGCGCGCCTGTCCAGGTGTGTGGTCCAAAAACGACCAGAACAAACAAGGCAACTTGAACCATAACATACCATTCACCACGCATTCCTTTCCAACAGGGGGGGGTAGAGTTGTTCATTTTATCCCTCTTTAACTATCATTCCATGACAGATTGGGCAAGAATAGCATCAGAACAACTGTGACGCAAGGCAACTAACAGCGACGGGAATGTGGCTATCTCCGAAGTGCAGAAGGTTGAGGCTCTTGCAGATAAAAAAGGCCGCTCCCGAAGAGGCGGCCTTTTTGTCATCAAGCAGATAAGTTATTACTTTGCAGCAGGAGCAGGAGCAGGAGCAGGCTCGGTGGTGGTTTCTTCTTTTATCACGCTCTTCTTGACTTTCTTGCCCTTCTTCTTCTTTACGGATTTCTTGACTTCTTTCTTTTCGGTCTTCACTTCACCGGCGGGAGTGACGGTGGTAGACTCAGACTTGACTTCAGACTTGACGTCAGACTTGACGTCGGCAGCGAACACTACGCTGGCAAAAGCAACGGCAACAAGAGAAGCTACGATGGTGGAAAGAACTTTTTTCATTTTACTACCTCCTTAGGGGTTTTTGTTTCTTGTAGATTTAACAAGCACGGAGCATGCCGGAATCCTTATCTGGTATAACACTATGATTTTATTGACTGTTTTAGTTGAGCCCGATCTCCGAGATCACCACTTGCAACCGGAAAAGGGTTAACAGGTACCTTATTTGCGGTAGTTTCTATCCATCCTCCCTGAACGCCCGGTAAATTCCGGCCGGAGTCGATTCCACCACCATCGTTTTAACGCCGAGGAGCTTTTCCAGATCGGCTACCGGCATATCGTCGAGAAACAGACCCTCTCCTTCTTTCAGCATAACATCCGGGATGAGCACTCTCTCCCCCAGATACTCCCCCTGAAGGGCTGCGGCGATGTCCTGCCCGGCCAGCAGTCCGGTCACGGTCACGCTATTGCCGAACAGTCGATTGCCTACCGCGACCGGACGGCAATGAACCCCGGTCACACGCTCAAGCGCCGCAAGGAAATCAACGATGTAGCGGAATGGGGATTCACCGGTGACAACGGTGACGGTGCGCGGCCTAAGCGGCTCCGCTTCGGCCAGAACCTCTTTCGCCTCGGCCAGAAAGAGCGGGACCATGCCCACCCCGTTCTCCAGTTGCGGCAGGTCGCCGTAAGCGGCAAGGGGAGGGAAGGCGAGCCCCGCCTTGATGTAGAATTCGTCGGCCAGGTACAGGAAAGGCGAGCCGAGGCGCTTCGCCAGTAGATCTGCCTTACGCTGCATGGGGGGAATGAATGAAGCGGCGTACTTTCCAGTAACCGGCGTCAATTTGGGCAAGCCCCTGCGGTGCCTGGTCAGACCCACCGGCACTACGGCTAGTGAGTCAACCCATGGATGAAGCCCGGACAGATCGGCCACTGTGCGCTCCAGCACCGCTCCGTCGTTTATGCCGGGGCAAATAACCACCTGGGTATGCATGGTGATCCGGGCCTCGGCCAATTCCTTCATCACTTCGAGAATCGGCCTGATTCCCTGCGTCCCCAGCAACTCTTCGCGGATGGCCGGATCAGTGGAATGCACCGAGATGTAAAGCGGGGAAAGGCGCTGTTCCTTGATCCGCGACATCTCGGCGCTCCCTATATTGGCAAGGGTGACGTAATTGCCGTAGAGAAATGAGAGCCGGTAGTCCTCATCCTTCACGTAGAGAGGTGAGCGGAGGCCGCGTGGAAGCTGGTGTACAAAGCAGAATACGCACTTGTTGCCGCACTCTGTAGGCGTCGGAGG
Organism: Geobacteraceae bacterium; assembly: GCA_049301475.1. Classification (GTDB taxonomy): domain Bacteria; phylum Desulfobacterota; class Desulfuromonadia; order Geobacterales; family Geobacteraceae; genus JBAQKZ01. The sequence continues at coordinate 14,968 of JBAQKZ010000200.1, forward strand.
CGTAAAGGTGAGACCAAGCGGTTCCCCCTCCTCCTGCGTCAGTTCGATCTCCCAAACCTCTCCATCCGGTTTCGTGATTTCCAGGGTGATCTCTTCATCGTCACAGTTATAGAGGTAATCGATAACATCCCGCAACGCCTGGCCGTTTATGGATAGGAGGCGGTCTCCAGGCGCGATCTCCAGTTCGTCGGCAACGCTGCCCGGTAGCACCTGCTCAACGAGGATTCCGTCCATCATGCCCGCCGGAAATATGTTGTGCTGCGGTAATAGTCGAGGAAAGACCGTCCGAATACCTTGAGCACCGCGGTCAGTGGCACCGCCAGAAGCATCCCCAGGATGCCCGACAACTGACCGCCAATGAACAGGGCCAGTATTATGACAACCGGATGAAGGCCTACCCGGTTTCCAACTATCCTGGGCGTAATGACGGTGCCTTCCAGTGCCTGGACCAGGCCGAACCAGCCGAGGCAGAGGAGAGGATGGAGAAGGTCGTGGAACTTGAGGAGGGCCATCGTCATGGAGAGGACAATACCGAGTATGGTGCCGAAATACGGGATAATGAAGGCAACGCCGGCCATGACGCCTATCAGTATCGCCAGATCGATGTCGATGAAATAGAGGCCGACGCTGTAAAGCACCGCCAGGATTGCGCAGACCGTCAACTGTCCGCGTATGAATGCGGAGAGCAGATCGTCGATCTCTCCGGCCTTTTCGGCAAATTTCAGCCGCTTACTCTCCGGAATCATCATGGTCAGGGAACTACGAATCTTAGGCATATCCTTCAGGAAGTAATAGAGGTAGAGCGGGGTGATGAGATATCCCAGCAACGCCAGCACAAACGCCAGGGTCGATGCAAAGGCCTTCTGCACAACGGTGAAAGCCTCCTTGAGCAACCCGGTGGAAGTGTCACGCAGGCCGGAGAGCGCGTTATTTATCTGCAGGTATACCTTGTCCGAGGTCTCAATGTCGAGGTATACCTTGACCTGCCGGGGAATTAAACCGTAGAGCCGGGCGGCGTATTCGGGCAGGTTCAACCGGACATCCTTGAATTCATCCCGAAGCGAGCTGAAGAGAAAGAGGGCCATGCCGCAAAACAGGGCCAGAAAGCCCGCCAATACAAGGGCGACGGCAAGGGCCCGGTTTATCCCTCGCCGCTCCAGGGGGAGCACCAGCGGCGCCAGCAGGTAGGCCAGGATAAGCGCTATGATGACCGGCATAAAGATGGTGTCGAGATAGCATACGACAGCGATAACGCTTATCGCCAGAATGCCGGCGCAGATGGGGATGGTTAACTCTTTATTGTTCATATGGATTCCGACGGGATAATAAGCAGGGGGCGTATAATTCATACGCCCCCGAAGTTGCGCAACCTATGGCAAGCGTGGCGACGACAGCCTGCAAAACCTTACTGGTGGAGGCGAAACGTGCCGTCCGCCGACGTAATGGTGGATATGGCATGCTTGTATATAAGGATATCGCCATGCGTCTCCATGAGAACGGAGAAATTGTCGAACGACTTGATAAACCCTTCCATCTTGATGCCGGACATGAGTTCCACAACAACTTTCACCCGCTCTTTGCGAGACTGGTTCAGATACTGGTCCTGAATGTTGAACGGTGCCTTTGCCATGTGCCCCTCCTTCAGCCATAAAATTTCATCACATCTTCGCAAATCTTATCAAAATCCCTGGGATATTCAACCCATATAATTTCAGGCTCCCGTTTGAACCATGTTTCCTGCCGTTTTGCATAATGGCGGGTATTCTGCTTGATAAGACGCACCGCCTCGTCCAGGGTGCAGTCGCCGGTCAAAAACGCATATATTTCCTTGTAACCTATGGCCCGCATTGTCTTTGCTCCAGAATTAAAACCCTGCGCCATCAGCGCCCGCACTTCCTCGACCAGCCCATCCTCCATCATTTGTTCCACCCGGCGGTTGATCCTGCGGTAGAGTTCCTCCCGTTCCACCCGGATGCCGAACCTGATCGTCCGGTAATAGTCGCCGCCAAAGGCGTGCTCCTTTCTGAACCGCGAGATAGGGGCACCGCTCAGTCGATAGACCTCCAGTGCGCGAATGATCCTCACCCTGTCGTTCGGGTGGAGACGACTGGCGCTCTCAGGATCGACTTCCGCGAGTTGCCGCAGGAGCGCCTCATTCCCGCGCGTCCTGGCCACCTCTTCCAGTTCTTCCCTGAGCGACTCGTCCCCTCCGGGGGAATCGACCAGACCATGGAGCAGCGCCTTGATGTATAGGCCTGTCCCTCCCGCCACAAAGACCCGCTTGCCGCGCCGGTGTATATCGGCGATGACCTTTACCGCCTCCTGCCGGAAATCCGAGGCGGAAAAGGGTTGGTCAGGCTCCAGAATGTCAATGAGGTGGTGTGGGAGCATTCGCCGGATTTCCGGAGAGGGCTTGGCTGTGCCGATCTCCATCCCGCGATAAAGCTGCATTGAGTCGGCGTTGACGATCTCACCGTCGAACCGCCCGGCCAGCCGGACTGCCAGTTCTGTCTTGCCGACGGCAGTCGGTCCCGCAACGATGACAAGGTTGATTTTTTCCACCACTTCCCGCACGTCAACCCCTCTTGAACATCCGTTCGATCTCGGCCAGGGTGATCTTCCTGAGCACCGGCCGACCGTGGGGACAGTTGGCGGCGAATTCCGTCTTGTCCATCTGCCGGAAGAGGGCTGCGATCTCCACGGCGGTCAAAGGATGCGCGCCCCGCACCACACTGTGGCAGGCGATCCGGCTAAGAATATCCTCAATCTTGTCCACAAAACCACGGCTTCTGCCTATGGTATGGAGCTCTTCCATGATATCCCTGAGTGTGCCCAGGTAGTTCCCCCCTGCCAGCAGCCGGGGCGCTCCCTTCAGCAGCCAGGTGGCGCCTCCGAATTCCTCCAGCTCATAGCCCAACCGGGCGATTCCCGAGCGGTATTCCTTCAGGAGCGCCCCTTCACCGGGTGAAACCTCCACGGTCTCCGGAAACAAGAGCCCCTGGGACTCCACTCTCCCCCCGCTGAACTGCGTCTTGAGGCGCTCGAACGCCACGCGCTCGTGCGCCGCGTGCTGGTCGATGATGACAAGGTCACCCCCGTCCTGGCAGAGGATATATGCGGCATTATACTGGCCTATCACCGTAAGGCCGGAGAAATAGCCGTCTGTCACGGTTGTCGCGGGAGCAGACATGCCGGTCGGCCCGGATGATTCGACCCTCTCCATCCTTCCGGACGGGAGAGGGAAGTTGTGAGGGAGAGGCTGCGAGGTTGGCCGATAATTGGCGAGGATATCCCGCACCTCGGCCACCTTTGTGGATGCCGGGTCGCAGGGGGACGTTTCCGGCAGGAATGCCGGTGGTGCGGCGGCAGAAGCCGTTCGCTCCAGCCAGGGGCTATTTCTCAGCACCGACTCCACGGCGGCCTGGATATTGTCATGGACCTTCCCCTGTTCCCGGAACCGCACCTCGTGCTTGGTGGGATGGACATTGACATCAACCTCACCCTCCGGCATGTCAATGAACAGCGCCGCCACCGGGTAGCGGCCACGCTCAAGGAAATTCCTGTAGGCCTGGAGTATGGCGTGATGCACGACCCGGTCGCGGATGAAGCGGCCATTGATGTAGGTATAGAGGTGTGACGCGCCGGAGCGGCTGCATTCCGGTCTGGCCACGAGGCCGCTCACCGTAAGCCCCTCCGCGGCATACTCGACCGGATAAAGGCTGTCGGCTATGGTTTTGCCGAGGAGTGAAGCCACCCGGTCTCGCAGTTCGCCCTGTAGGACGCGGAAGGCGGTGCGGCCGTCGCTTAGATACGTGAAGCGGATATCAGGGCGCGAGATGGCAAGCTTTGTCAAGAGGTCCCCCACGTGTCCGGCCTCGGTCTCGGCGCTCTTCATGAACTTCAGCCGCGCCGGGGTGTTGAAAAAGAGGTTCCTCACCTCTATAACCGTTCCATCGGCCATGCCTCGCGCCTTGACCTCCTTGACCCTCCCCCCCTCGACATATATCTCTGTTCCCTCTATCTGCCCCATCTCCCTGGTGGCAAGGGTAAAACGGGAAACAGAGGCGATGGATGGCAGCGCCTCGCCCCTGAAACCCAGGGTCGCCAGGGTGAGTAGGTCGCTCTCCGTTTCAATCTTGCTCGTTGCGTGCCGCTCCAGGGCAAGCAGGGCGTCCTCCCTCGACATGCCGCAGCCGTCATCAGCGACCTTTATAAGACGCCGACCGCCAAGCTCTATCTCAACCACCACCTCGCGGCACGCTGAGTCAAGGGCGTTTTCCACCAGTTCCTTGACCACCGACGCCGGGCGTTCCACCACCTCACCGGCGGCGATCTTGTTGGTAAGATTCTCCGGAAGTATTTTTATGCGTAAAGCCACAGGAAACCTCACGAGACAAGCACAATCCGTTTACTACATTCGACGGTTGATGATACCATCATGTTAAATGCTTTTCAATACGGACAGTACAGCGGGTCACGATTCCCCCCGCCGAAAAAATGTTTACTTAAACATGACTTCTAAGGTACATATCTATCCCGATTGCCTACAGGCTCTACGATGAGTACCTGGAAGAGTCGGAACGGTAAAGGAGATTGCAATCATGGCAAAACCATACAGCACGTTACGGGCGAGAATGTTGCCAGAGGCCCGCGCCAAGGCGGAGGAGCAAACTCGGCAACTTATGCAGGAGATGCCGCTTCAGGAATTGCGGCAAGCCCGGAAAATGAGCCAGGAGCAAATGGCCAAAAGCCTGCACACAAAACAGTCAAATGTGTCCCGGATCGAAAAACGGACGGACATGTATATCTCCACGTTACGGGATGTCATCAAGGCCATGGGTGGAGACCTAGAGATAGTGGCCCGCTTTCCTGACGGCCAATTTACGCATCAACCAGTTTGAGGAGCTTGATGAGGCGGTCAAGGCAGTCAAAGCCTAATTCCCTCCAGGTAAACCCCCGGCTATGAGTCCAAAAAAGGAACATGAAACTCTAGCCCGACACCAAGGATTCCCCCGAAAGGGTTCGTATGAAAGGGTTCGTATGCAGCTTGATCTCTTTTCTGACAACCGCCGCACCATTCGCTTGAACGATGCCGGGGAGATGCTCCGTGCCCTTGACCTGGAGAGGGCTCTTGCCGTATATGCGGATTTGCTGAATGACGCGCCCGGTGACAGGGGCATCCTCCAGTTGCAAAGCACAGTCGGGCAGTGGCGCGACACGCTCACCCGTTTTCATGCTTGTCCCGTGGGGAGCGGGCGTCTCCATGAACTCTGGCTGAATCTGACGGATGATACGCCGCCTCCGTTGGCAGTCGGCGTTCTAGAACTGCTGACGTCCGGATTGAAAGGGCTCCCGTCGCCGGAACTGATCTATATCCCGCCACGATTTCATATCGGAACAATCCTGCTGGCAAAGGAGAATTTTGCAGAAGCGGAGTTCTGGTTCTCCAGCGCCCTCAACAGCGGGATCGGTGAGCGGGCGCGATTTCTTGGCTGGCGGGGCGATGCTCTGATGTCGCTTGGAGACGCCGGGGGGATGAGGGAATCCTGTCTCGCCGCGTTCCTTGAAGAGCCGCACAGAGTGGACCTGACGTCGCAGAAAAACCGGATGCTCCACAACCTCCTCCTCTCTCTTGAAATTGAAGGCCACGATGAAATTGCGGACGATGAGATGGTTTGCTGGCTCCCGGTCTGGGGGTGGCTGCACGGCGAGTTTGTCCTGGGTATGAACGAGGTTGCAGCGGACCATGATGCGTTTGCCGCCTCACTTGAGAAGGCCGAATGTTTGCGAGGCATGACACTGCCGCGCCTCTGGTTCGATTATCTCCGTTATGCGGAATATCTGCGCACCATGTTCCGCAACGACCGGGAAATGGTGCGGGTGCGACGCAGAATGAGGGTGATGAGCGGCTTCATGTTCGACAGGTACCTGGAGAAGATCAGTGGGCGTTAGAGAGGCAGGGCATATCGCAAGGTGTAAATATAAGCTTATAATGTGAATTGAAACTGATGTATTCGTTTTTCATGGTGCGCCAGCTTCAGCCTTGGCACGCCAACCTGAAAAAGCGGCAGGTCAAGTCCCCCAAGGTCTATTTCCGCGATACCGGGGTGCTGCACTATCTGCTCGGCATTCGCGGCGAACGGGAATTGCTGAATCATCCGGCCTGCGGTGCATCATGGGAAGGATATGCCATAGAAGAAGCGATACGGGTTGTATCCCCTGACGAGGCATATTTCTGGGCCACTCATAACGGCGCAGAGCTTGATCTGCTGCTGGTGAAGAACGGGCTTCGCATCGGTATCGAATGTAAACGCTCCGATGCCCCGCACCTGACCCCATCCATACGAACCTCCCTTACGGACTTGGAACTCGACCGCATGGTGGCGATTTATCCCGGCACTCGACGTTATTCCCTGGCCGAAGGAGTAGAAGTGCTGCCTCTGGTTGAGCTTGCCGGTCTGTTGGGATGATGAAATGTTCTGTTTGGGCAGTTCACCGGTTCACGCGCGCGCGTGAACCAGGGGACTAGGGGGATGCTGTTAAGTTGTCAACTAACCCATTAATTGTTTTCGAAGCGACGGTTCATTTTGAATAATTACTTCTCCCCGGCGTGCTGCCATACTCACCCCAGCGCGGCTTATACGCAATGCCCTGGCAATTTC
>JBAQKZ010000201.1:0-1744 GCA_049301475.1 Geobacteraceae bacterium
TCACCTCCCTGTTTCCTTTGGCAGGCAAGTCGAGAACAAACCGTCAAGCCACTACCGACTCGCTATTTTCAAAACCAGACCCGCCTATCGTAGCATTTAACCCTTCAGTCTTATAAATATCCAACAGATGGTCCACTTCAGCAGGGTCGAGAGCCTCAATGTCAGAAAGCGGCCATTGACGTCCCAACCAACCATATTTGTCCTCGCACCAGTTGTGAAAGGGGAGCAGGTCTATTCGTTCAACCGGTTTCGGTAGGCTCGCCAGGAAACCGACCACCCTCCGGTGGTATTCGACGGAATCCGTGTATCCCGGGACCACCACGATTCTGAGCCAGATACTGCAACCCTTGGCTGAAAGCTTGTGCAAATTGGCGATAATCAATTCGTTGGGGACACCGGTCATCCGTTCATGCTCCGGGGAATCGAGGTGCTTTAAATCATAGAGAATTATATCGGACTTTTCGGCGAGCGGCTCCAGCACCTCCCATGAAACGTATCCCGAAGTGTCGAGGCAAATGTGAATGGCCTTGACCTTCAGCGCATCGATCAGTTCCCGTATGAACTCCCCGTGAACTGTCGGTTCACCACCGCTTATGGTAACCCCTCCGCCTGAATTCTCATAAAAGAGGCGATCACTTTCGACCTCTTTGACTACCTCCTCAACCGTCATCGCCTTTCCAGGCGACTCCAGCGCCCCGTAGCTGCAAGCGCTTATACATTCAAGACAGTTGTTGCACTTGCTCCTGTCTATCTTGTGATAACTGGACCCTTCGCGTCTGGCGACCTCAACAGGAACCGGCGGGAGTATAGCGTGCTGCGGGCAGGCGTCGAAACAGGCGCCGCACTGCACGCAAAGCCATTTCTTCCAGAAAATATCATTGGTGAAGGACTGCATTTCAGGATTATGGCACCACTTGCAACGCAACGGGCACCCTTTGAAAAAAACAATCGTTCTGAATCCGGGCCCGTCATTGACAGCGAATCGTTGAATCTGCGAGATCAGCGCCGTTCTCTCCATTTTGATATTCTATCCTTTCATATACGGTTTGGACACAAGCTATATGCTATATGCGAGCAAGCAACCACTGTGAATTGATATGAAAACCTCCGCATCTATCGTGCCATAAATCAGGCAAGCGACCGCCCCCGACATTCGATGAACAACACTGTCTCTTTCCCCCTAGTTAATTAACTCATTGAGATACCGTTCTTTCCTCGTTGATTGGAGCTTGCGTTTATATATCTAAATATAAACTGTTGTTTTGCAAATGAGCCGCGCCGCCAGCAATAGTGGGGAAACGGAGTCGCTCTAAGCTCGGCCATTTTGTCATAAACAGACAAGTTTGTCAAAGATTAGTGCGCTGGCCGGTAGTTGTTTTCCACACCGACCTCGCCTCAATCCTATTCGCAGAACATAGTATCATTTTCCATGACATCCTTTCCATAAAAAAATTTGGCAGGAAAAACAGGCAGGAAAAACAGCTCTGTTTAGCTTTCTCGTTGACATCAAGGATGAAAAGATGTATTAAACTTGCGTAATATTGAGGTGTTGCCGGGAGTTATTCAAAGTTGCATTCAAGATGTCATTACTTTATACTCTCGGCATGGAGGTGGCCTATGGCGAGAACGGTTTGTATCAGCGATGTCGAAGTTGCTCAAGCACGTCTTCTTCGGGAACAAGCAAAGTCAGCATCGGAGCTACGCAAGGCTTTATCATTGCTGTTAATAGCTGAGCTCGGTCTTG
>JBAQKZ010000202.1:0-26318 GCA_049301475.1 Geobacteraceae bacterium
GCGTTGACCAGATCGGCGCACGCCTGATCGAGCGCCACCGGGTCGGTGGAGGCGCAGATGCCGATGTCGTTCACTATCGGAGCATCGGCGTGACCATAGCAGTCGCAGGCCGGCGAGACCTGGGTTATGAAGTTCAGGAACAGCGTCTTCCCTTCTTTCCCGGCAATGGCTCCCTGGGCGAATTCGCTCATCTTCTTCATGACCATAGGGGCTTGTTCGTTCCACTGAATGTAGATAGCCTTTTGCTGGCAGGCGGTGATGCAGCGGCCGCAGCCGACGCATTTGTCGGGGTCTATTACCGCCTTCCCCGCGATAATGGCGATGGCGTCGTGTGCGCAGGCGGTGATGCACAGTGCGCAGGCTGTGCAGGATTTTTCCGACACCAGCGGCGAGAGAGTTGAATGTTGAATCAGCTTTCCTTCTCTGGATGAGCACCCCATGCCGAGGTTTTTCAACGTACCGCCGAACCCCGTGAGTTCGTGACACTTGAAGTGAGAAATTACCACAAGTGCGTCGGCCTCTACGATTTCCGCGCCGATGCTGACCTCCTTCAGTATCTCCCCGTTGATTTCGACCTGGATGGCGGTATGGCCTCTGAGTCCATCGCTCATGATGAGCGGCGCTCCGACCACTGCATAGGCAAAGCCGTTCTCTATGCCGCAGGTGAGCGCCGAGACCGCCTCCTTCCGCTCGCCAGGATAGAGGGTGGAGGAGTCGGTGAGGAAAGGTCGGCCGCCGCACCCCTTGATCTCGTCCACAACCCGCCGGACAAAGATGGGGCGGACGAAGGCGTGATTGCCCCGCTCGCCAAAGTGGACCTTGACCGCCACCAGATCGCCCTTGGCGATCCGCTCCGAGACGGCGCATAACTGCATCAGCCGTCCGATCTTGTCAAACAGATTTTCCTTGTGCCCTGCCCGCATGTCGGCGAAATAGACCTTGCTGGACATATGAACCCCCTCTTGAAAGCGTGTATCCGGGAACAGGAACCAATGCCTCCTGCAATTCCTGATTTCCTTGAACGCTAGCATAGAAAAAGGCAATCTTCAATGTTTTGGCAACTGCCAAAAATGCCGCGAAGCCGACATTGCCAATATTCAGGCAACGGTTTGTGATTTCGTTGCTGAGAGAACCGGACTTGCCGACAACTCCATGGATGCGGCGCTGCTTTTCAATATCCTACTCTGTACACTTCTAAGTTCGCAAACTCCCCCACCCTTGACGGGAGTGGATTGATTTGAGCGTATATGTAAGAGTTGATTCATGTTGCTCTTCCTTCTCCTGGTGTTATTTGATATGCCAATTCCTTCTGTCCACGGTTTAACCGCATCCTCCCGCCCCACCGCGCCCTATATTGAGGCTCGCCAGCCATTCGTTTATCATCCCAGATGCGCAGCCGACCCCGGCATCGACACTAATTGCGCCGACCGGACAGTTGAGCGCGCATGCTCCGCACTCCATACAACTGTTAAGGGCGACAATGGCGGCCTTGCGCCCGGTGACGATAAACACCTGGTGGGGGCAGACCGAGGCGCAGGCGCCGCAGCCGATGCATGTGGCACGGTCCAACCTAAGTGTCGCCACGTTTTCAAGATAGCTGAATCCCTTCATAGCTCATTCTCCAGTCCTTTACATGGTGCGCTGTGCGCACTCACTACAAGAATCGCCCCGCCAACCATGCACAGGCGCCAATAAAGAGCGCAGCAGCCATAACCGGCAGGGAAATGCGCATCTCCTTCTTTACCCCGGAACGGGAGGTGAAAGGTGTGCTGCCGGTAAAGTTGAGGGCAAGGAACGCGCTGACCGCCGGAACCATGAGGAAGAGCGCCAATAGCTCTGGAAGACGCCAGCCGCCAGCCCCATGAAGCAGCCTCCAGGCCGCTGCCCAGACGACGCCTACTATTGCCCCCTTTACGGCGAAACTCCGGGACGGAAGCCAGGGAAGCAGGAGCGGCGTGACCACTGTGCCGCAAAGCACCGCGCCGATATACGGAATAAGCGGAGCTGTGGCTGCGGTTACGGAAAAACCGCCACTGTTGAAGCCGCCGGCGATTATAAGCAGTATAATCACGGCAATGGAGCCCTTTGCGGCCATGACCAGTTCAACAGGGGTGAGTACAAGCCGCTCGCGAAAGGTGAAGGTCAGCTCCCTCATGGCAGGGGATGCCTGCATGCCATTGTCAATATAGGCTGGAAGGTCCGTGGCCCTGATGGTTGCGAAATTAACGGTAAAGCCGCTTTGCGCCCTGACTTCGGCCCCTCTCACTCCCGACGCGCTGAGCAATGGAAGGAGGAGGGTGCGATGGCTGACAACCTCTGCCAGCATGGTCGCTGCAATGCGCTGCACCAGTTCAGCGGCGCTGAAGGTTCCTTTCCCGGACGCGCACCAAACGTTTATGCCGTAGGTCTCCAGGATCATCAGCCAGGCGCTGCGACCGGTAAGCGAGCTGCGAAGCATGTCGTAGCTCATTTTGTAGCTGGCGGTCACCACCACCGGCGCCTCCGGGCCGGGCTCGCCGATGGCGTAGAGGCCGGGGGGGACAAGGTAGCTCATACGCCCTATCCCCCAGCGGGCCTTCCACGCGCCGAGGCGGTCCGCAGAGGTCAATTCCGTTGATATCTGCGGCACACGACCGGAGGGGGTGTCAAGCCAGCAAAGGAAACCCGGCACTTTTTCGTCGATTGCCCCGCTGACCGCAGGGGTCTTCGGTCCTCAGCAGGGGGGCTTGTCGATCTCCGCGCCAACATCGGGAGTCAAGGAGCAGATTTCAGGCTTCATATTTTTATTCTCCTGATTTTGGTAAAATAGACGTCGATGTTACGGGTAAAAGCAGCCGTAAGCCCAGATAGCCGCCGCTGGAGCCGGGGGCGAAGTTGCCCCGGTCAAAGGCCCGGACACCCCTCTGGCCATCGTACCAACTGCCACCCCGAATGACGCGCTCTCCCCCGGAGGATGGCCCCTGCGGGTTGTTCTGCGGGCTTTCGCCATAATAGCCGCTGCCGTACCAGTCGCTAACCCATTCACAGACGTTGCCGCTCATGTCATATATCCCCAGGCCGTTTGGACGCTTCTGCCCCACAGGATGTGTCGCTTTGTCGGCATTGGCGCTGTACCACCCCACGTCGCTAATGTTTTGTCCACCGCTGTATCTCTCCGTCCGCCCACCGCTCCGCGCTGCATACTCCCATTCCGCCTCGGTCGGAAGACGGCTGTTTAGTCCGCTCCGGCTGTTGAAGCGCCGGATAAATTCCAGCATGTCGTCCCATCCAACATTCTCGACAGGGCAGTCGTCACCGCACTTGGTGAAGCTGGAAGGGTTGCTCCCCATGATCTTTTTCCATTGCCCCTGCGTCACTTCATACTTGCCTATGCTGAATCCTTCCAGGCAGACTTCGTGTAGTGGTTTTTCGTTAAAGGCGCCGTCGCCGAAGGAGTCCCCCATCCGGAAACAGCCGGAAGGGACAGGGATAAACCCCATGCCGGTGATGGGATCAATGGAACCGCCGTTGCCGGAAATCACCTTTCCCGCATCCTTTACCTCTACCGCCTGGAGCGGCTGGATTATGGTAAAAAACAGGGACATGAACGTCACAATGCATCTAAGCAGTTTCATGGAGTTCCTTTCTGCGACGTTTAACTTTGCCCACCCCAGTCACCTGAGTGAACTGGAATTTTTAGGGGGGTATTCCTTGAGCCAGAATCTTCATTTTCTCACGCTCATCCTTATCGAGTCAAGAAGGTAAATGAGAAGGTAAATGAGCTTATCGACTTTCACTTTGTCTGCAATGAGGTCAAAAGCTTCTACGGTCACAACGGTAACGAATCAGTACCACCACCTGTAACCCTGAAGCTGATGCTGCCGCGAGTATCTCACCTGTGCTATCCAGAATATCCAGACGCTAATAAGAAATGGATCAAAAACCGACCAGAATGATCGAGGAGCCGACAGAGATTCAATCCCAAATTCTCAAGGCATTCGGTCACGCTGTGACAATGGGTGGGGTCTTACAAAAGGCTGGACGCTAACCTACTGTTATTGTGCGTATTTAAACCTTTTTTTTTGCAGCGTTACTCTTAAACTCCTGTTTAACTCCCTTTCAAAACCCAAAATAAGCAAATCTTTAACATTGACAAAAAAATCATCCCGCAGGAGCTCCGAAACCCCACCTTTAGTGCGTATCTCCGCAAATTACTCCATCTTTGCCACGGCATTCTATTGGTTGACAGTCACGGCAATCTGTATTATTTTGGAGCTTTGCTTTTTCGTAACCAGTCCTGGTTTTTGGCTTTTGTAGACTCATAGCAGCAAGGGGTATGACATGCGTAGCGACACAATAAAAAAGGGATTGGAGCGGACACCCCATCGGGCGCTTATAAAGGGGACCGGCGTGCCCGAAAGCGAGATGGAAAAGCCCTTCATCGGTGTGGCGACGAGTTTTACAGATCTTATACCAGGACACATAGGGATGCGCGATCTGGAGCGATTTATCGAGAAGGGGGTACACACAGGGGGTGGATACGCCTTTTTCTTCGGCATTCCCGGCGTATGTGACGGCATTGCAATGGGGCACAAGGGGATGCATTACTCCCTTCCAACCCGCGAGCTGATCGCCGACATGGTGGAGTCGGTGGCGGAGGCCCACAGGCTTGATGGCCTGGTGCTTCTCACCAACTGCGACAAGATCACCCCAGGCATGCTGATGGCGGCCGCAAGGCTCGATATCCCCTGTATCGTTGTTACTGCCGGGCCGATGCTCTCCGGCCGGGGAGAAGCCGGACGCAGATATTCATTCGTCACCGACACCTTCGAGGCAATGGCGCGGTACAAGGCCGGCGTAATAGACGAAAAGGAGTTGAAGGTCTGCGAGGACAACGCCTGTCCGGGCATGGGATCCTGCCAGGGGCTGTTTACCGCCAACACAATGGCGATCCTCACCGAGACACTCGGAATGAGCCTTCCCCGTTGTGGGACGGCGCTGGCGGTGTCGGCACTGAAACGCCGCATAGCCTTCGCCTCCGGCGAAAAGATTGTTGAGCTTGTGAAAAACAACATCACTCCTCGCTCCATAATGACCCGCGAGGCATTTGAGAACGCCATCAGGGTGGATATGGCGCTCGGCGGTTCCTCGAACACGGTGCTGCATCTCTTGGCCATTGCCCGCGAGGCGGGGGTCGATCTGCCGCTTGAGGAGTTCGACATACTGGCCGACGATACGCCCCAACTGGCCTCCATGAACCCGGCGGGCGAGCATTTCATGGAAGACCTGGACGCCGCCGGCGGGGTGCTTGGGGTTTTGAAGCAATTGGGTTCAAGGATAAAGGATAACCCGACTGTTATGGGGCTTACCACCCTGCAACTGGCCGCCAGCGTCGAGAATGTTGACGAAGAGGTCATTCGACCGCTCAGTAATCCGTACAAGCCGGTGGGGGGGATTGCCATCCTCTACGGCAATCTTGCTCCCAAGGGAGCGGTGGTCAAGCGCTCCGGCGTTTCCGACAATATGATGAAATTCGAGGGGACGGCTCGCTGCTTCGACTCTGAAGAACTGGCAATGGCCGCGCTCATGGGAGGAAGGATCACGACCGGAGATGTGGTGGTGATTCGCTATGAGGGGCCGAAAGGTGGCCCCGGCATGCGCGAAATGCTGGCCCCTACCGCCGCCATCATGGGGCTTGGTCTTGGCGATGCGGTGGCGCTTATAACGGATGGACGTTTTTCCGGCGGCACCCGCGGTCCCTGCATTGGCCATATCTCCCCCGAGGCGGCTGAAGGCGGCCCGATTGCCTTGGTGGCCGATGGTGACAGGATACTCCTCGACATACCTGCCCGGCGGCTGGAGTTGCTGGTGGATGAGGCGACGCTGGTGAAACGTCGCGGCAGTTGGCAGGCGCCGGAGCCGAAGATCAAGGGTGGCTGGCTGGCCCGATATGCCAAGGTTGTAACTTCCGCTTACACTGGAGCGGTGACGACGGCGGAATGAAATTTTTATTTCCCGATCTGGAGGACTTCTCATTATGAAAATGAACGGCGCGCGCATATTGCTGGAGTGTCTCAAGCTGGAAGGGATCGATACGGTATTCGGCTATCCGGGCGGCACTGTCATCAATATCTATGACGAGTTGTTCAGCTTCAAGGGGATCCGGCATATCCTCCCCCGGCACGAGCAGGCCGGCGTGCATGCGGCGGACGGCTACGCCAGGGCCACCGGGAAGGTCGGGGTGGCATTGGCTACGTCCGGGCCCGGCGCTACCAACACCGTCACCGGCATTGCCACCGCCTATATGGATTCCGTTCCCGTTGTGGTCATTACAGGGCAGGTGCCGACCCCCCTGATCGGCAACGACGCCTTTCAGGAGGTGGACATCATAGGAATCACCCGCCCCTGCACCAAGCATAACTTCCTGGTCAAGGAGGTTGCGGACCTTGCCGTCATACTGAAGAAGGCCTTTTACATTGCACGGAGCGGCCGGCCCGGCCCGGTGCTTGTAGATATCCCCAAGGATGTGCAGATCGCCCAGACGGAGTTCAAATACCCTGAAACCATCGACATGCGTAGCTATAAACCGACATTGGGGGGGCATCCCAGGCAGGTCGAACGGGCGGTGGCCATGCTGCTTACGGCGAAGAAGCCTGTGCTCTATGTGGGTGGAGGGGTTATCCTGGCCAATGCCTCGGAGGAGTTAACGCATCTTGCCAGAACGCTGAATGTTCCGGTGACCACCACCCTCATGGGGCTCGGCTCCTATCCGGAGGACGATCCCAACTCGCTGGGGCTGCTTGGCATGCACGGCACTTACTACGCCAACATGGCCATGACCAACACGGATGTTCTGGTGGCGGTGGGCGCCCGCTTCGACGACCGGGTGACCGGCAAACTCTCCACCTTTGCCCCTCATGCCAGGATAATCCACATAGACGTTGATCCGACCTCTATCAAGAAGAATGTGCGGGTTGACCTTCCCATTGTAGGCGACGTGAAGGAAGTGCTAGGCAAGATGATCAAGGTGGCGGCTAACAGCACGGACAAGGTTGCGGCCTTCAGGGAGACGATCAAACCGTGGCTGGCGGAGATCGAAGGATGGAAAGCAAAGCACCCGCTGACCTACAAACAGACCTCTTCCGTAATCAAGCCCCAATATGTCATCCAGAAGCTAAGGGAGCTCTCCGATGCCGACGCAATAGTGGCGACGGACGTAGGGCAGCACCAGATGTGGACCGCCCAGTTCTTCACATTCACTAGGCCTCGGACCCTTCTCTCTTCAGGCGGTCTGGGGACGATG
Organism: Geobacteraceae bacterium; assembly: GCA_049301475.1. Taxonomy (GTDB): domain Bacteria; phylum Desulfobacterota; class Desulfuromonadia; order Geobacterales; family Geobacteraceae; genus JBAQKZ01. The sequence continues at coordinate 7,283 of JBAQKZ010000202.1, forward strand.
GGCTTCGGACTGCCTGCGGCCATGGGAGCTCAGGCGGCCTTCCCGCAACGCCAGGTCATAAGTATATGCGGCGACGGCGGCGTACAGATGAACATTCAGGAGATGGCGACCCTTGTGCAGAACCGCCTGCCGGTCAAGATTGTCATCCTCAACAACAACTTTCTGGGGATGGTGAGGCAATGGCAGGAACTTTTCTTCGATAAACGCTATTCCCAGACCTGTATGGAGTTGCCCATAGACTATGTCAAGCTGGCGGAGGCATATGGCGCCAAGGGGTTCCATGCCACCAGGCCGGAAGAGGTGGAGGAAACAATCAGGAAAGCGTTCGCCACCCCCGGACCGGTTATTATGGAGTTCAAAGTCGCCCGCGAGGAGAAGGTGTTGCCTATGGTGCCGGCAGGGGCTTCGCTGAATGAGATGGTTTTGAACGCATAACGCGGCGCCAGAGCGGGCGCATGCCATGCGCCCCTACAGTTATTCCGGAGGCGTTTAATGAAACATACCATTACCCTGCTGCTAGAAAACGAATTCGGGGTGCTCTCACGGGTTGCCGGTCTCTTTTCCGGTCGCGGATTCAATATCGATTCCCTGTCGGTGGCGCCCACCAACGAGGAGAGCCTCTCCCGGATGACCATCGTCACCCGTGGCGAGGAGCAGATACTGGAACAGATCACCAAACAACTCAACAAACTCATCGACGTGGTCAAGGTAATCGACTTCACTGACGGCAGCGCAATTGAGCGGGAAATGGCGCTCGTAAAGGTGACAGCCGAGGATGACAGCCGCGCCGAGGTGCTAAGGATCGTTGATATCTTCCGCGCCAAAATTATCGACGTGACCCCCAAGTCATACACTATCGAGGTAACCGGCGCTCCGTCCAAGATTGACGCGATACTGGAGTTGCTCAGGCCACTGGGCCTCAAGGAACTTGTCCGCACCGGCCCAGTCGCAATCGGACGCGGCTCTAAAGGTTGGAAAGGGTAATACTGATTGGGATATTGAGGACGTTACACCGGACCGGGGAAACCGGCGTCCTGTCGAAGGCCTCAAGCCCATGACACCATAACTGGAGGATACACAATGCAAATTTACTACGAAAAGGACAGTAACCCATCATTTCTAGATGGGAAAAAAATCGCAATCCTCGGCTACGGAAGCCAGGGGCACGCCCATGCCAATAATCTTCGTGATAGTGGCGTGGAAGTAATCGTCGGTGAGCTGCCGGATAGCGATAACTACAAAAAAGCGCAGTCTGCCGGTTTCGAGGTGTATGACGCCGCCACGGCCACCGGAAAGGCTGACGTAGTCGTCATTCTGCTGCCGGACGAGTTGCAGGGGGACATTTACAAGAGCGCCATCGGTCCGAACCTGAAGAATGGCGCCTTCCTCATGTTCGCCCACGGATTCAACATCCATTATGACCAGATCGTCCCCCGTGGCGACGTCAATGTCTTCATGGTTGCGCCGAAAGGGCCCGGCCATCTGGTCCGGCACGAGTATGTAAATGGGGGAGGGGTGCCGGCCCTCATTGCGATCCATCACGACCCTTCCGGCAAGACCAAGGATACGGCGCTTGCTTACGCCACAGCCATAGGCGCCGGAAGGGCCGGTGTTATCCAGACCACCTTCAAGGAAGAGACCGAGACCGACCTCTTCGGTGAGCAGGCTGTGCTCTGCGGCGGGATTTCGGCGCTCATACAGGCCGGCTTTGAAACCCTTGTGGAGGCTGGCTATGCGCCGGAGATGGCCTATTTCGAGTGTCTGCATGAGACCAAGTTGATCGTAGACCTGATTTATGAGGGGGGTATCGCAAACATGCGCTACTCCGTCTCCAACACAGCCGAATACGGCGATCTGACCCGCGGTCCGCGCATCATCACCGACTCGACCAAGCAGGAGATGAAGAAGATTCTTGACGAGATACAAACCGGTGTATTTGCCAGGGAGTGGATACTTGAAAACAAGGCCAACGCGCCGGTCTTCAAAGCTTTGCGCCGTAAAGGCGCCGACCATAAGATCGAGGAAGTGGGCGCCCGGCTCCGCTCAATGATGGCATGGATAGCCGATTCCAAGATCGTGGACAAGTCAAAGAATTAAGACTACGGCAGTTGTGCTGTTCATCTGTTATTCCCCCCTTTGCAAAGGGGGGTCAGGGGGGATTTGGTTTGTAAAGTCAACGGCAAATCCCCCTAAATCCCCCTTTTTTAAGGGGGACTTTATAGTACAAAGGGCAACGAAATTCGCGCCGAGGTATATTAATGCGCAACGAAAAAACCCCCATTGCCGTGGAAGGGCTCCCATTCATCGCCTTGGGGGGGTGTATTACCATCACTCTCTTTCTTTTTGCATGTACGCTCCTCGCTATAGTTGGCCTGGCCGTTATGCTGTTCATCGTTTTTTTCTTTCGCAATCCTGCGCGTGTCATTCCGCCGGATGAAAATGCGGTACTGGCACCCGCCGACGGGGTGGTCATCTACCTGGGGAATGCCCGGGAAGAACACTTGGGTGATGAGATGACAAAGATCAGCATCTTCATGTCGGTCTTCAACGTCCATATAAACCGGGCGCCCGTCTCTGGCAGGGTGGTGGATATTTTCTACAACAAAGGGAAGTTTCTGGATGTGCGCGATGCCCGCGCCACCTTCGAAAACGAGCAGAGCGGCATTATCATTGAAACCGTCAGGGGGGTCAAGCTCGTGGTGGTGCAGGTGGCGGGATTGATTGCCAGGCGTATCGTATGCTATCCGGTCAAGGGAGATAGTCTGAAGCGTGGGGAGCGCTTCGGGTTGATCCGCTTCGGTTCCCGCCTGGACATTTATCTGCCCAAAAACACCGAACCCAAGGTGGCTATAGGGGATAAGACCGTGGCCGGCGAGACCATCCTGGGTATCCTCGCGTGAGCGACGAGAAAATAGACATGTCGGAGAGCATGCGGAAGGGGATATACATCCTCCCGAATCTATTTACCACCGGGAGTCTTTTTGCCGGCTTCTACAGCATGGTCGCCACCATGAACGCCGATTACCGGACAGCGGCCATCTGGGTGCTGGTCTCCTCCATCTTCGACGGACTGGACGGCAAGGTGGCCAGGCTTACCGGCACAGCCAGCAAATTCGGCGTGGAGTACGATTCCCTTGCCGATCTGGTGGCGTTCGGGGTAGCCCCTGGGTTGCTTATGTACGCTTGGGCACTTAAGCCGTTCGGTCGGCTGGGGTGGCTTGCGGCGTTTCTTTTCGTTGCCTGCGGAGCACTCCGTCTGGCGCGGTTCAACGTGCAGGTGGCTACCGTTGAAAGCAAGCGGTTTGTCGGTCTTCCCATTCCCGCCGCCGCCAGCATGGTTTCGGCGACGGTACTTCTCTTCTTTCATTTCGGCTGGCCCAGCTCCTACAAAAAACTGGCCATTCTCATCCTCATCTACTGCCTCGCCTTCCTCATGGTTTCCAACTTCAAGTACTACTCATTCAAGGACCCCGGGATCATCAGACGCCAGCCGTTCGGTTTCCTGGTTCTGGCGGTGCTCCTCCTTATAATCATTGCAGCCGAACCTGTGGTGATGCTGTTCGTTATCTTCCTCTGCTACATTTTCTCCGGCCCAACCGGCTTCATAATGACCTGGCCACGCAGGCGACGATTGGAAAAGGCTGTCCACAAGAGACACGAGGCTCATAAGCCTGCGGAGCAGAAGCAGCTTTGATTGCACTAGCAAAATGTCATTCCCGCAGCGATTCTGAGCGGGAATCCAGGTTTTAACTCATTGAAATCATGGATACCCGATAGAGGAACTCGGGCATGACAAAACGAATTTACGAATGCATCAATATAAAAAAAAGCCGACCTGCTGGAGGTCGGCTTTTTTTATATTGGAGGCGGCGATCGGATTTGAACCGATGAATCGAGCTTTTGCAGAGCTCTGCCTTACCACTTGGCTACGCCGCCGACTTTAGAACCGAAACGATCTTATACCCTTTTTACCCGTACCGTGTCAATGGTTAGTTTCTGCCTGAAAACACAAGGGACCCCCCGGTGGAGTAAGCTGGACGCCGCTATTCAGCGGGCAATCACCCGCATGAACCTGACCAGATAATCCACCCCCGACCATATGGTGATGACGGTGGCTATCCAGAGGTAGAATATTCCCACGTTGTGCATATTGACATAAAGGTATGGATGGTTGATGGAGAAAAACCAGTAGTAGTCGTAGTGCAGGAGGAGGCCAAGTATTGCCACTATCTGGAAGATGGTCTTGAACTTTCCGAGATCGCTTGCGGCAATGATGATCCCCTCGGTGGAGGCGATACCCCGCAGACCGGTGATGACAATCTCCCTCCCTATGATTACCAGCGCCATCCAGGCGGGAACCCGGTTAAAGGGGAGTAACATGATGAGTGCGGCCATGACGATCAACTTGTCTGCAATGGGGTCGAGAAACTTGCCGAAAACGGTGACGATCCCCATCCGTCTGGCCAGATAGCCATCCAGCCAGTCGGTGATGGACGCCATGGCAAACAGTGCTGCGGCCCAGAAGCCCGCGCATTTAGACGGAGAGATGAGTAGTACGGCCAAGAGCGGAATGGCAGCGATCCGCATCAGGGTCAGGATGTTGGGCAGATTCCAGATGTGGCTTCTGTCGTCAGGGGACATGTGGCGCCCTAATTGTTCTGATAAGATTTCTGGTAACTCAGGACCTTGGCCACGTAATTGCGGGTTTCCGCATAAGGAGGAATGCCTCCATACTGGGCCACCCGCGACAAACCGGCATTGTAAGCGGCCAGCGCAAGGTTTACATCACCCTTGAAGGTCTTGAGGAGGAACTTCAGATAGCGGACACCACCCCTGATGTTTTCCGCCGGGTCAAAGGAATTTGACACCTTGAGTCCCTCGGCGGTCTTCGGCATAAGCTGCATGAGTCCGGAGGCCCCTTTAGAGGAAACGGCATTGGGATTATATCCGGACTCGGCATGAATCACCGCTTTGACGAGAGATTTTTCAACGCCGTATTCAAGGGCACAGGCATTGATAATAGGCTCGAACTCCTTGGGGTCCCTTGCGCAGCCGGTAAGCCTGAAGGAGGTGCGCAACAGCCTGTCCTTCTTGATGTCACGCATGAATATTTTGAAACGACGGTCCGTGGGTGCATCCGTAAAATGCAACACACCCTCGTCGTCCTCGTACTTGTAGATATCGGCCGCTGCCTGCGAAGTCATTCCCAAGCCTGCCAGTATCAGCAGATATAAAATTAGTCGTCTGGGCATCGGACTTAAGTTCCCCCGCAAATGTACTGTCCTGCACACAAAGACACCTTCAATTTATAGACCAAATATAGTCGTATTTCAAGCAATATCGTAAAGTTTGCCCTTTATAACATATTAAAATGCCTTGACAAAATCTCGACGGGGGTAAATAATTCGTACGGTTTTTCGAAGAACAGTTGTCCTGACGGGAGATTGGATGAAGATAGAAAGTGATTTTCTAGTTATCGGCAGCGGCATTGCCGGTCTTTCATTTGCGTTACGAGCAGCCGGTCACGGCACTGTTACCCTGGTCACTAAGCGCGAGATAACGGAATCAGCAACAAACTATGCACAGGGAGGCATTGCCTCTGTCTTTTCACCGGAAGACACCTTTGGCGCCCATGTTAAGGATACCCTTGTGGCAGGCGCGGGCATCTGCCACGAGGATGTGGTAAGGATGGTAGTCGAGGAAGGGCCTCGGGTGATTAACGGCCTGATCGACTGGGGAGTCAAGTTTACCACCAACGGTGACAGCTATGACCTGACACGCGAAGGGGGGCACAGTCAAAGGCGGATACTCCATGCCGAAGACGTGACCGGTCGGGAAATAGAACGCGCGCTTGTGGCGGTTGCGCGGGAAAACCGCAATATCAGCATATATGAGCATCATATTGCCATCGACCTGATTACCGAGGCCAAGCTGGCTCAGAAACGGCTCAAACCGAACCGCTGCTTCGGAGCCTATGTCCTTGACATAAACACAGGTATAGTCAAGACATTTTCCTCGCGGAACACCCTGCTTGCCACCGGCGGCGGCGGCAAGGTCTATCTCTACACATGCAACCCGGATGTGGCCACAGGTGACGGCGTGGCAATGGCCTACCGGGCCGGGGCGACTATCGCCAACATGGAGTTCATGCAGTTTCATCCCACAACCCTCTTTCACCCTCTCGCCAAGTCTTTCCTCATATCCGAGGCGGTCCGGGGTGAAGGGGCTGTCCTGCGCCGCCGTGATGGCGTTGCATTCATGGAAAAGTACCATCAGTTGAAGGATCTTGCGCCTCGCGACATCGTGGCCCGCGCCATCGACAACGAGATGAAGATATCCGGCGACGATTGCGTCTACCTGGACATCACTCACAAGGGGCCCAAATACATCAGGAACCGGTTTCCCAACATCTACAAGACCTGTTTGGAGTACGGTCTTGACATGACAAGGGAGCCGCTGCCGGTGGTGCCGGCTGCACACTATCTGTGCGGCGGTGTGGCGGTTGACGCCAACGCCGAAACAGATATCCGCCACCTCTATGCTATTGGTGAAGTCGCTTTCACCGGACTGCACGGCGCCAACCGGCTTGCAAGCAATTCACTTCTGGAAGCGGCGGTCTATGCGGGACGCGCCTACCAACACGCTGTAGAACGGCACAGAAGTGACAAATTTGAGCTGCCGCCCATACCTGAGTGGGACCCCGGCACTGCCACCAACAGCGATGAAATGGTGGTCGTATCTCAAAACTGGGACGAGATCCGTCGCTTCATGTGGAACTATGTAGGGGTTGTACGTTCCGATAAAAGGCTGGAGCGGGCGCTGCACCGTATAAGATTGATCCAGGAGGAGATTGAAGACTATTACTGGAACTTCATCGTCACATCCGATCTCATCGAGCTACGCAACATAGCAACGGTGGCCGAATTGATCGTTATATGCGCCCAGAGCCGCAAGGAGTCCCGGGGGCTCCACTACAACATCGATCATCCTGATTGTGACGACGTACACTGGCAAAAAGATACTTATATCAAGAAGCAATTCTAGCCGTAGTATTCAAAAGTAACCCCCTAAATCTCCCCTTATCAGGGAAGCCTGCTAAATCTACCCTGATAAGGGGAGATTTAGCAGGTCGTTGAAAAACCCCCGATAACGTAAAATATTTTTCGCTTTTATGAAAAGAGTAACGGCAGAGATATTGACCTTACTTCTGAAGTACTTTCACCATCCTTAGAATTTTCCCGCTTGACTTATTGCTTTGTCCCTACACAATTAAATACATATCCAATTCCTATCGTATCGAGGGCAAATGCTATGAAAGGTCACAATGCAAGCACATTCACCAAGTCGTTCCCCTGCAAGAACGGTAAGGCAAACACAGGCGGTAATGTTTACGATGTAGACGTATGGTTAGCGCGCAAACTCCTGCAAGCCATTGGTGAGCCGACACTTCGGGTTATTTTGTGGGATGGAAAAGAAATCGTGCCCCCCAACTCCAGCCCTGCTATCAGTATGGTGATCCGCAATCGGGCCACTCTATTGCGGCTTTTGATCAATCCCCTCCTCCACTTTGGTGACGACTACAGCGTCGACAGGGTCGAGATAGAAGGGAAGCTTGTGGTATTCATGGAAACAGTCTACCAGGCCATGTCCAACACGCAGAAATTACGACATATTTCCGATCCTGCCGCATATCGCCGCAATCAACCGAAACTTAACTCCCTCTCGGGATCACGTCGGAATATCCATCACCACTACGATATCGGCAACGCGTTTTACCAGCTGTGGCTTGACGAGGAAATGCTCTATACCTGCGCCTACTTTACGGATCCGACCGCGTCACTGGAAGAGGCCCAGGTCGCCAAGATGGACCTGGTCTGCCGCAAGCTGCGCCTGCAAGCAGGGCAGACCGTGGTAGAGGCAGGCTGCGGCTGGGGAGCACTGGCACGGCACATGGCCAGGCGCTACAAGGTTAAAGTCAGGGCGTACAATATCTCGTCCGAGCAGATCACCTATGCACGGGAACGCGCCAGAGTTGAGGGGCTGGAGGGACAGGTCGAGTATGTCGAGGACGATTATCGCAACATTACCGGAACCTATGACGCATTCGCTTCCGTGGGGATGCTGGAACACGTGGGGCCCGACCATTACCGGGAGCTCGGCACGGTTATTGATCGTTCCCTGAAGGAGCAGGGGCTTGGTCTGATCCACACAATCGGCCAAAATATGGCTAGACCGATGAGCCCCTGGTTTCTGAATCGTATTTTCCCCGGCAGCTATCCCCCCACCCTCCGGGAAATGATGGCTCTCTTCGAACCGTGGGAATTTACCGTCCTGGATGTTGAAAACCTGCGGCTGCACTATGCAAAAACGTGCGAGCACTGGCTCGAGCGTTTTGAACAGAACCGGGAACGGGTGGAAGCGATGTTCGATGAGCGCTTTGTCCGGGCCTGGCGACTCTACCTGTCCGGCTGCATCGCAAATTTCAACGTCGGCGCCCTGCAACTGTTTCAGGTCCTCTTCTCGCGCCCCACAAATAACCTGGTGCCCCTGACCCGCGCCTATCTCACTTCTTCTCCCAATGGGGAGCCCTGATGGAGACCTGTGATGTACTTATCGTCGGCGGCGGACCGGCAGGATCGACCTGTGCCGACAAGCTGCGACAAGGCGGGCTTGATGTCCTGGTGCTGGACAAGGCTACGTTCCCGCGCCAGAAGCCGTGTGCCGGCTGGATAACACCCGGGGTGCTGGCAGCGCTGGCAATCGATACCGAGGAATATCGTCAGGGACGGTTGCTTCAGGAAATCACCAGCTTCCACAGCGGTCTCATCTACGGGCCCGAGGTTGTTACCCGCTATGGGAAAACCGTCAGCTATGGCATCCGGCGCTACGAATTCGATCATTACCTCCTGCAGCGGAGTGCGGCACGACTGGCGCTGGGCACTCAGGTGTCAACTCTGGCATGGCACGACGGCTTGTGGGTTGTAAACGGACGTATCAGTACCCGGCTTTTGGTTGGTGCAGGCGGCCATTTCTGCCCGGTGGCACGCTTCTTGGGCGCAAAAATCGGCAACGAGGAGGTCATTATTGCCCAAGTCGCCGAATTTGTCATGACTCCTGAGCAGGAGCGTCTGTGCCGCACCCCTGCCGATACGCCATCACTCTTCTTCTGCCGGGATATGAAAGGCTATGGATGGCTTTTTCGGAAAGGACAGTTTCTCAATATCGGCCTGGGACGGATGGACCGAAGACATCTCGGTCGCCATACGCGGGACTTTTGCACGTTTCTAGAGCAGCGGGGAGATCTGCCGACGGGCTTTGTCGGCAGGTTCCAGGGGCATGCCTATCTTTTATATGAACGACAGGGAGGGCGCAAGCTAGTGAGGGATGGCGCTCTGCTGCTGGGTGACGCGGCCGGACTTTCCCATCCTCAAAGTGGTGAAGGGATCCTTCCCGCGATCGAGTCCGCTCTGCTGGCCGCAGATGTTATCCTGGCAACCAATGGCGATTATCGGCGCGACAATCTGGAGCCCTATGCGGCAAGACTGGCCACATGTTTTGGCAGATGGAGCATGGAAATCCCGTCTTCGCCCCTTTCCTCCGGGTTCCTGCGCTTTCTCGCGGCCAGAATGCTCTCCAGCAGCTGGTTTACCCGCCATATCGTGCTGGACCGCTGGTTTCTCCATACGCAGCAGAAGACGCTATAATAGCTGAATATCTCTTGCAATTTTTTCAAGGTGGCAAAACGCCAGAGGGTGGCCACCCTCTGGCGCGCGGACGGGATTGCATTTGCCACCTTCCTCGCGGTCAAACCCTATCAGGAGAGACTACAGATGCAGATGCGCGCCATGGTACTCACACATCCCGGAGCCCCTCTCCGGCTCGAAGCTCAACCGGTTCCGTTGCCCGGTCCCGGCCAACTGCTGGTGCGTGTCCATGCCTGCGGCATATGCCGCACCGATCTGCACATCCTCGACGGTGAATTGAGCGACCCGAAGCTCCCGCTCATCCTCGGCCACCAGATCGTCGGTCAGGTGGCCGCGCTTGGCCCGGACATTACGGGGTTCCGGGAGGGAGATCGGGTGGGCGTCCCCTGGCTCGGTGCTACCTGTGGCTCCTGCCATTATTGTGTTGTCGGCAGGGAAAACCTCTGCGACCATGCCCACTTCACCGGCTATCACCTGGGTGGCGGCTTTGCCGACTACACAGTGGCAGACTACCGCTTCTGCTTCCAGCTCCCCGAAGGGTATCCCGACTTGCAGGTCGCTCCGCTCCTCTGCGCCGGGCTTATCGGCTACCGCTCTCTGGTCATGGCCGGCGATGGTCGGCATCTGGGACTCTACGGCTTCGGCGCCGCAGCCCATATCGTGACGCAGGTGGCCCGATGGCAGGGAAGAACGGTCTACGCCTTTACCCGTCCTGGTGACAGAGAGAGTCAGTCATTCGCCCGTGAAATGGGAGCAGTCTGGGTCGGCGAGGCCGACGAGCGCCCTCCGGAGGAATTGGACGCGGCGATTATCTTTGCACCGGCAGGAGAACTGGTCCCGAAGGCGTTGCGGGCCGTGGGGAAAGGGGGGACAGTTGTTTGCGGTGGAATTCACATGAGCGATATCCCGTCGTTCCCCTATGATCTCCTCTGGGGAGAACGCGTTCTACGCTCAGTGGCCAACCTTACCCGCCGGGATGGCGAAGAGTTCCTTGCCCTCGCCACCCGTGTGCCGGTACGCACCGAAGTTCGAGTATTCTCCCTGGAATGTGCGAACGAGGCTCTGGCCGAACTGCGAGCGGGAAAAATCAAGGGCGCCGGTGTCCTTGCGCTGCATCCATCGCTGTAACAACAGGATGAATCCAACCAACTGCCGTTTTTGGTTGAAAACAGATGAAGATTATGCAACGGAACTGCTTGATTTCTTTACAGAACAAGGTGTAGCAAGATGTGGAGGTGGTAAATCAGGTAGGCTTTCAAGCGGGTGGGCAGAAGCGATGTGTACTACCGTCTTGTCATCAATACCGCCACTCTGAAAAATACTATATCAGGAGGTACGAACCATGAAAGTCGTCGCATTCAACGGCAGCGCACGCAAAAACGGCAACACCGCCATCCTCGTTAAATATGTTTTCGCAGAGCTGCAAAAAGTGGGGATCGAAACCGAGTTGGTGCAGCTTGCCGGCGAAAGGGTGCGTGGTTGCATAGCCTGCTACCAGTGCTGGAAGACTAAGAACGGTGCCTGCGCACTTCAGGATGACTGCATTAACGCCTGCATCGAGAAGATGACCGGTGCCGATGGGATCATCCTCTCATCCCCTACCTACTTCTCCGACATCACCACTGAAATGAAGGCACTCATCGACCGCTCCGGAATGGTGGCACGAGCCAACTCAGACCTTTTCCGGCGCAAGGTTGGGGCCGGAATCATAGCAGTACGCCGTGGCGGCGCCATCCACGCCTTTGACACCATCAACCATTTCTTCCTGCTAAGCCAGATAATCATCCCCGGCTCCAGCTACTGGAACATCGGAATCGGCCGGGAGATCGGCGAGGTGGAGCAGGATGCGGAAGGGATTCAGACCATGAAGACGCTGGGCGAGAACATGTCTTGGCTGCTGAAAAAGATAAGCTGTTAGTGCTGATCATGTAATCGAACGAACATCCAGCCGGTTTCTTCTCCTCGCCATGAAAAATCCGAGGTTCGTCTCAGTAATCAGTAAGTAAATTTGCTCTTTATCAATTGAAAAGCATGAGTTCCATCAGGTAGTTATTGAAGCGCTACCGATCATTCTATCTGAGAGAGGAACCCATTCCTATCAAACAATCCTGCGGGGTTACGTCAGTCAGACGCAACAGTTCCTGTGTTTGTTGCAGCGACATTTCACAGAGTTCCAAGGACATTCGGCTCCTTCTTTTTTTGCTCAAGATGAGAAACGCCCTGACAGAAAACAGCAAGTATATTTATTTAAACGTGTACACTATAAACCCGCCATCCGCAAGGGCCTGTGCTCAAAACCCCCTAAGAATAAAAACACAAGGACCGTACCCATTTTTGGACTTTTCCTATTGCATTCAATAAGCCAAGCAACATTGCGATGATCCCTGCCCAGAGCGCACAGCCAGCCATCTTTTGCCATAGACATTGAATTTTCCTCCCCGTGTGTGTATAATCCGGCCCCATGCCAATCCCAAGATTAAAAAGGATGCTATTATGAAAAAATACATCTTGCTTATATCCATGCTCCTGTTTGCTTCACTGACCTGCGGATTCGACTGGGATTTCGGTCTGAAGGACAAATGTGGAGCTGCGAAAAAGATGTCGACCGGACTGACCTCCATTAGCAGCAAGACCGATCGAATGGCGGCTGAAAATCGCATCCTGAAGCTCTGCGCAGAGGGGGCGCCGGGGCATTTCGTCAAGGGGCTGCAAATGGAACGGAGCGGCAATCCAGACGGGGCCTCAGGCGAGTACCGGCAAGCCATAAAAGACGACCCGGATTTCCACCAGGCTAACGGCAACCTGGGGCTACTAGATCTACAGAAAGGGCTCTTAGATCAAGCCTCCGTGGAACTTACGAAAGCAATGAAAGGTTCTGATGACCCTCGCTACCACAAAGGGCTGGCCTGGATATTCCAGGAACGCGATTTCCATACCCTTGCACTCTACCACTATAGTGAAGCAATAAAGGCTTTACCATCCGACTCATCGCTCCACCTGGGACTGGCGGAGATATATACCAAAATGCGCCTACTAGACAGCGCCGAAAAGGAATATAGCAAAACGCTCGCCATTGATCCGGCCAATGAAACCGCCAGGCTTGGCCTGGCCACAACACTGACCGACAAAGGGCAGTTCGATAAGGCCCTGGAGGAGTTTAAAAAAGCGCAGCTCGCCAACCCCGGCAACAAAGAGATTCACCTGCTCATGGGGAAGGCATATGAAACGAAGGGTGACCTTAAGGCTGCAGAGGATCAGTACCTGCTGTCAGGGACGCCTACCCGCGACAGCGGAGCGGATCTACTGGTGTACCTGAGCCGTGGGGACGAATACATGCAGGCCAAGGAATACGACAAGGCCGTTACAAAGTACCTGACCGCATTGAAGGAGAGGCCGGAATGGCCCGAGGCCCTGCAACGTCTGGGTAACGCCTACATGGACTCCGGACGCGAGGACGAAGCCATCTCCAGCTACAAGAAAGCCATCAACCTGAAACCCGAAAGCGGTTATCTCCACTATAAACTGGGAATGCTATACGAGCGTAAGACACTACTGGACGAGGCGGTTGTCGAATATCGGCAGGCATTGAAATATAAGCCGGAAAACAGTGACGCCCGTCGCCGTCTCGCTGACATCTACACCCTGCGTGGCAGTTTCCCGCAGGCCATCGAACAGTACCGAGAATCCCTCAAGCTGCGCGAGGATAACCCTATCATCCACTTCAAGCTGGCAAGGGTTCTGGTAAACAACAGGCAGTACAGCGAAGCAATTACCGAATATCAGGAGTCCATCAAGCTTGATGCCGATAACCTTGTGGCTCATCGGGAACTGGCCTCTTTATACAAGCGGAAAAACCGGAATGATGAGGCCGAAAAGGAATACCATCAGGTGCTTCGTCTGAAGAAGGATGACGCCGAGGCACGCAACGCCCTTACCGCAATATATGTCAAGATGAGGAAATACGACGATCTGATAACCCTGCTCAAGGAAGGGGTAGAGTTGGATCCCAAGGCTGCCAACAGCCACTACAAGCTGGGGCTTGTCTATGAATTCAACAAGGATTATGAGAACGCTATCCTCTGTTACAATAACGCCGTTGAACTGAAGGCCGACCACGCCAAGGCTCTTAACGCATTGGGTCGGGTATACATGAAGACCGGCAAACTGACAGAAGCCAGACGGTCTCTTGAAACAGCCAAAAAAGCGGACCCGGACATGGAAGAGACCGCCGTGCTACTGAACAACATCAAGGATGAATTTTCTCCGGAGCCAAAGAAATACAAGAAAAAGGCCGCGAAAGGGAAAAAAAGCAAGAAAGGGGAAAAAGGGAAGAAAGGGAAGAAAGGGAAGAAAGGGAAGAAAGGGAAAACCGTCAAGAAGGGAGAAAAGGCCAAGTCAGGCAGCGGTGGCGGCAAGACAAAAAGCGCCGTCAAGACCAACAAACGATAGCAGATGCGTCTTCGTAAAACCAGCCACAAAAAAGGCGAGGCCGGGAAATTTCCGGCCTCGCCTTTTTTTGACCGATGAATTGTCAGGAGCTTTCCACATCCAGGGGTACGATCCTCACTCTGGCCCTTCCCTTCCCTAGAAACCCCAGTTTTTTAGCCGCCGACCGGGAAATATCGATGTACGGTTGTCGCCGTTTGCGACAGCGGTCGTTTATGGTGACAACCACCTCTCTGGCGTTGGCGAGGTTGATTACTTTGACCCTGGTTCCGAAGGGCAAGCTCTGATGTGCGGCCGTCATTTTTCCTGGATCATATCGCTGGCCCGATGTGGTTCTTTTGCCGTTGTAACGTTTGCCGTAGTAAGTAGCAAGCCCCTCTGAGCCATTGGCTACGGTTGTAGCCTTCACAATCACCGGTGGTTTCTCGACGCCATCCGGTACAATTTCTTCAGCCTGCGGGGATAGTGTGTAAACCTGCAGGAGTAGCCAAACGGCCAAGAAAGTCAATACCAGCCTTCTATCCTGGCTCCATGATGCCATGCGCACCTCCTTGCTCCGGTGTAATGCCAATTCCAAATCAAGACACTATCTTCTCGTTGGCTCGACTTCATTCTTGATTTGAAATTTGAATAAAATGGCTCACCCCAGACGATTCGCATAAAACGGAAAACGCTTCATAAGAGAATTTACGCGCGATTTGATATCATTCAATCGCGCCATGTTATCCACGTTGGCCAACGCTTCGGCGATTAAATCCGCCACCTCCGCCATCTCCTCTTCTTTGAGGCCGTGGGTGGTAGCCGCCGGCGTGCCGATGCGGATGCCTGAAGTGACAAATGGTGATCGGGTTTCAAATGGTACGGTATTCTTGTTCACCGTTATCCCAGCCTTGTCAAGCGTCTCCTCGGCTACCTTGCCGGTAAGCTCAGCGCCGGAGAAGTCGAGCAGCATCAAGTGGTTGTCGGTGCCACCCGAGGTGAGCTTGAAGCCGCGCTGCATGAGGGCCGCGGCCAGCGCCTTGGCATTCTTCACTATCTGCGCCTGGTATGTTTTGAATTCCGGGGAAAGCGCCTCCTTGAAGGCCACCGCCTTGGCCGCTATCACGTGCATGAGCGGCCCACCCTGAATCCCAGGAAAGATGTTGGAGTTCAGCTTCTTGGCAAATTCCTCGCGGCAGAGGATCATTCCCCCGCGTGGACCTCGCAGGGTCTTGTGAGTTGTGGTTGTGACGAACTCGGCATAGGGGATAGGGCTGGAATGGAGTCCTGTAGCCACCAGTCCGGCGATGTGCGCCATATCAACCATGACAACGGCCCCGACCTTGTCGGCAATCTGTCGAAAGGCGGCGAAGTCGATAGCCCGCGGGTAGGCGCTGGCACCGACCACTATCATCTTCGGCCTGTTTTCAACGGCCAGCCGCTCCACCTCCTCGAAGTCGATGGTTTGCGTATCCCGTGACACCCCGTATGGCACCACGTTGAAGAATCTACCCGAAAAGTTGACCGGGCTGCCGTGGGTAAGATGACCGCCGTGGGAGAGGTTCATCCCGAGTATGGTGTCCCCCGGATTGAGCACCGAAAAATAGACCGCCATGTTGGCCTGGGAACCTGAATGGGGCTGAACATTGACGTGATCCGCGCCGAACAGCTCTTTGGCCCTCTCGATAGCCAGGTTTTCCACGATGTCTACATGGTTGCAGCCGCCGTAGTAACGTTTACCAGGATACCCTTCCGCGTATTTGTTCGTCAGCACGGACCCTTGAGCCTCCAGTACGGCATCCGAGACGAAGTTTTCCGAGGCGATCAGTTCCAGGTTGTACTCCTGCCGCTCGGTTTCTAGCCTGATGGCATGAGCCACTTCGGGGTCAAATATTTCCAGCACTGACATCTAAGTCTCCTTTTTGTGTGTAAATATAAATGGAAACGGGACTTGTAAGTCCCGTAAATATTCTTTACATTATAAATACACCGCTTCTACCCCTCGCTCACGCTTTTATATAGCTCCCGCTCAAGGAGCGCTATCTTGTCCAGCCTTCCCTTATGCCTTCCCCCTTCAAAAACAGCGTCCAGCCAGGCAGTCACTATCTCCTGAACCCTGTTTCCTTCGAGCACGCGGCCACCAAGCACCAGGATATTGGCATCATTATGCTCCCTGGCCATCCGGGCCATGAAGGGATCAGTCACCAGTGCGGCCCGTACGCGGGGAAACTTGTTGGCCACTATGGACATGCCGATGCCGGTGCCGCATAACAGTATCCCATAGTCAGCCTTGCCTGCCGATACCTTGCGGGCAACCTTTTCGCCGAAATCCGGATAGTCAACCGAATCACAATTGTAGGTGCCGCAATCCTCTATCTCCACTCCTCGATCCAGGAGCAATTTTTTGACGGCCTCCTTCAGGCCGAGGCCGCCGTGATCGCTTCCAAGCGCTATCATACGTAACCTTTACAGCTTCTTGAACAGAAGCGTGGCGTTGGTGCCGCCAAAGCCGAAGTTATTGCTGAGCGCGTAGGAAATCGCGGATTCACGGGCCGTATTGGGAACGTAGTCCAGATCGCATTCCGGATCCGGCTCATGGTAATTGATAGTCGGTGGGACAACTCCCCTGTCCATTGCCATAAGAGTGAAGACCGCCTCAAGACCGCCGGCTGCGCCCAGGGCGTGACCGGTCATGGACTTGGTGGATGAGACCATCAGTTTTTTGGCATGGTCGCCGAAAACGGTCTTGATCGCCATGGTTTCGTAGAGGTCGTTCAGCGGTGTTGAGGTGCCGTGGGCATTGATATAAGTCACCTCCGATGCGTTGACCCCGGCATTGTTAAGGGCCATACGCATGCAGCGGGCCGCCCCTTCACCGCCAGGGGCGGGGGCGGTCAGGTGATAAGCGTCGCCGGTCAGTCCATAGCCGACTATCTCGGCATATATCTTCGCCCCACGTTTCCGGGCAATTTCATACTCCTCAAGAATGACGATGCCGGCCCCCTCTCCAAGGACGAAACCGTCACGGTTTTTTTCAAACGGACGCGAGGCGGCCTGTGGATCGCTGTTACGGTCCGAAAGAGCCTTCATCACCGCAAAACCGCCTATGGCAAGCGGGGTGACGGTGGATTCTGTGCCGCCCGCAATCATTGCATCCGCGTCGCTGCGTCGGATAATCTGATAAGCGTCACCTATGGAGTGGGTAGCGGTGGCGCATGCGGAAACAGACGAAACGTTGGGTCCCTTGGCGCCGTATTTGATGGAGATGTGTCCCGGCGCCAGGTTAATGATCAGCATCGGAATAAAGAACGGGGATATTTTTTTTACCCCCCCTTCGAGAAGGGCTGTGTGGTACCTCTCGATCGTCGGCAGCCCTCCCAGGCCGGCGCCAACCAGCACACCCACCCGCTCGGCATTGGAGTCGTCAATAACAATCCCCGCATCCTCCACCGCAAAGTGGGCCGCTCCCATGGCATACTGGATAAATAGGTCCATCTTCTTGATTTCCTTCTTGTCGATGAACTCTTCGGGGTTGAAGTCCTTGACCTCACCGGCGATCTGCACGGGAAAGTCACTGACGTCGAAACGGGTGATCCGGTCAATACCGGACTTTCCGGCAACGATAGCATCCCAGTTCTTACGGTTGCCCGTCCCCAAGGGAGATACCACGCCGATACCCGTGACCACGACTCTTCTCATATATTGGCTCTCCTCACTGTCCCAATTTCCTAGGTATGCTCTGTTATGTAGTCGATGGCGTCCTGAACGGACTGTATCTTTTCAGCATGCTCGTCGGATATTTCGATCTCGAATTCTTCCTCAAGAGCCATAACCAATTCAACGGTGTCCAGGGAGTCGGCCCCGAGATCATCCATAAAGGAAGCCTCATTGGTGACCTGAGCCTCATCCACTCCCAGTTGTTCAGCCACTATCTCTTTTACGCGTTTCTCTATTGCCGACATTATTGTTACCTCCATTGGTTTAGTGAAACCTCTTCAGGTTTTTGAACTTGTTCAGTTAGCTTCATAGCACGAAAAATACTAAATTCAAAAGGATATTTTTCCGTCCGCGCCGGGCGTAAACAGACCGGCTGGAAGATATATACCAATTCCAAATCAAGGATTAACTCAGGGCGGCGAGGATTGAGGCGACGAAGGCGTACAACTGGTTGGTTGAGGAGCCGAAGACTAGCCAACGATAGTAGAATAGCGCCTTGATTTGGAATTGGCATTACATGTACATGCCGCCGTTGACCGACAACACATGCCCGGTAATATAACCGGAACCTTCGGCGGCGAGAAAGAGTACCGCATTGGCAATGTCGTCCGCACTCCCCAACCGCTCCAGTGGAATCTGTGCTATGATCTCCGTCCGGACCTTTTCCGGAAGAAGATCGGTCATGGCCGTGGCGATAAATCCCGGAGCGATGGCGTTCACCGTGATGTTGCGGCGTGCAAGCTCACGGGCGTTAGACTTGGTAAGCCCGATCAGGCCGGCCTTGCTGGCGCAGTAGTTGGCCTGGCCGGCATTCCCCATCTGGCCCACCACCGACGCAATGTTGATGATGCGACCGTATCGCTGTTTCGTCATGAACTTTGCCGCAGCGCGGCTGCATAGAAAAGCTCCTTTGAGGTTGACCCCAAGCACCGCATCCCAGTCTTCGTCCTTCATGCGCAAAAGAAGGGCGTCACGCGTAATTCCGGCGTTGTTGACAAGGATATCTACACGCCCAAACTTCTCAACAGCCACCCCGATCATCCGCTCAACATCGGCAACAACCGTTACGTTTCCCTGGACGGCCACAGCTGCGCCTCCTCCCGCTTCAATCTCCGCAACCAACGCGCCGGTTTCCACCAGGTCAATGTCTACAGCCACAATGCGCGATCCCGCGGCAGCCAGCGCCAGGG
>JBAQKZ010000203.1:0-2803 GCA_049301475.1 Geobacteraceae bacterium
CCTTTCGGGAGGTCGGCGAACCGGACGCCGTGGGAGATGACGGCGTCGCGCGGGTCTTCCCGCTCGGTAATACAGTAAAGCCCGAGTCCTTCAGGAAACTCGGTAGGCACGTCCTTCATGCTGTGCACCGCGATGTCGATCTCGCCCCTCAACATCGCCTCCTCTATCTCCTTGACAAAAAGACCCTTTCCTCCCACCTGGGCGAGAGGTACGTCGAGAATCTTGTCCCCCATGGTTTTGATCTTGAGCAGCGATACCTCCATGCCGGGGTAGCGCTTCTCCAGTTCCGACTTTACCCAGTTGGCCTGCCATAGCGCCAGTTGACTGGCGCGGGTGCCGATTACAAGTTGCTTCAATGCCATTAATGGCCTCCTGTTGCTTTTATTCCTCAAGCTCCCCAAACTCTTCTTCTTCCTCCGGCGGTCCCGCAGTCTCCAACTCGAACAGATTGCGCAGCGCGTCGATATATAGGTCGGTGCGCCCCCCTTGGCCGGTCTGCTTGAGGTGGCTCGTGGGGGTGTGGAGTATTTTGTTGACGATGGCGGAGGTCAAGGCTTCGACCCGCTTTTCCGCGTCGGGGGATATGTCTTTCCAGTTGCCCAACGTTCTGCTCAACTCGGCCCTGCGTATCTCGTCGAATTGGGTGCGAAGCGCTACGATAGTCGGTGTGACCTCAAGGGAGGAAAGCCACCTGGAAAACTGGCCGATTTCCTGGCTGACGATCTCTTCGGCCTTTTCCGCCTCCTTGCCACGCTGTTCAAGGTTGGACGCCACAACCCCCTGGAGGTCGTCCATGTCATACAGGTAGACGTTTTCAACTTCGTTGACCTTGGGATCAATGTCCCGCGGCACCGCTATGTCGATGAAGAACATCGGCTTCTGCCGCCGCCGCCGGATCACCTCCTCCACGTCCTTCTGACCGATGATGTGGTGGGGTGCGCCGGTGGAGGAGAGGATGATGTCCGCCCTGTGGAGCTGGTCAAAGAGGTCCTCGAACCGGATCGCACGGCCGCCGAACTCCTCGGCAAGCCTTTCGGCGCGTTCAAAGGTGCGGTTGGTGACCATGACCCCTCGCACTCCGTTGTTCAGAAAATGCTTGGCGGCCAATTCGCACATTTCTCCGGCGCCGATGAGAAGGACGGTCTTGTCGGAGAGATCGCCGAAGATTTTTTTTGCAAGCTCCACGGCGGCAAAGGAGACCGACACGGCGGAGGATGCAATCCTGGTTTCGGTGCGGACCCTCTTTGCAACGGAGAAGGCCTTGTGCAGGAAGCGGTTGAGGATTACGCCGGATGACTTGTATTCCGCCGCAAAGCCGTAGGCGGCTTTTATCTGGCCCAATATCTGCGGCTCTCCCACCACCATGGAGTCAAGGCTGGATGCGACCCGGAATAAGTGGCGGACGGCCGACTCGCCGTGGAAGGTGTAGAGGTGCTGTTCCAGCGTTGCGAGGGATATCTGGTGGTAGTCGGCCAAAAAGCGCTTGAGGCGGGCCATCGCCGCCGCAATGTCATGGGTTGTAGCGTAAATTTCCACCCGGTTGCAGGTGGAGACAATCAAGCCTTCCGTGATATCGGGGAGCGCAACCACCTCTCGCAGTGGTTTCTCCATCTGATTGGGCGCGAACGCCACTTTTTCCCGTATCTCCACGGATGCTGTCTTGTGGGAAAGCCCCACTACAACTATGTTCATTTTTGTAGCGCCCCTGACTTATTTATAGCTATGCAGGCCCGGCAGCAGCAGATTGACGCCGAGGAAGGTGAAAAGCAGCGTAAAAAATCCGATGATGGCGAATATGGCGGCCTTTCTCCCCCTCCAGCCGGTGGTGAGCCTGCCATGAAGCAGTGCGGCATAGACGAACCAGGTAATCAGCGACCAGGTTTCCTTGGGATCCCAGCTCCAGTAGGTCCCCCAGGCGGTCTCGGCCCAGATGGCGCCGCTAATGATGGCAAAGGTGAGGAGAGGAAAGCCGAATGTCAGGCAGCGGTAGTTTATCTCGTCAAGGAGGTCGAGGGAGGGAAGTTTCTGGTACATCGCTCCCAGCTTCTTACTCTTCAGGAAATGCTCCTGGATCAGGTACATGACAGCGGCGCCGAATGCCACGACAAAGATGGCATACCCCAGGAAGGCCATACTGGTATGCAGGAGCAGCCACCTGCTCTTCAAAACCGGGTTGAGCGGTGTAATGCCCGTGGGGAAGAGGGTGGAGAGCAACATCAGGAGTAACGCCACCGGCGTAACGAACGAACCCAGTATTAATATCCTGTACTTGCGTTCAAAGAGAATGAATATGCCGACAACGGCCAGGCTGAAGAAGGAGAGGGACTCATGAAGGTTGGTGATCGGGGTGTGTCCCGCAGCCATGTAGCGTCCAAGCGTGAAGAGGCAATGTACAAGGAACCCACCGGAGATCAGCCATTGGGCAACCCTACCGACCAGGGGCCTTGGTTTCACGAGGTAGAGCGTGTAGGCAAGGGTGGCGGAAAAATACAGCCCGAGCGTGGCGTAGAAGAGTAAGGCATTCATGCGCTGTCCTTTTCGCTCACTCCAAGATCGGCCAGGGTGAAGCCCTGCCCGCAAAGGCTTAAGAGCAGATGGTCTATTTCCTTGAAGGCGCGGTTTCTGAAGAGGGTCGGCAGGTCGTGTCCGGCAAGGGTGCTCAAAATTTGTCCATTGTAAACACGGTCTCCCTTTGTCGTCAACAGCTTTTCACGCACCCTGCCGTGCAGATCAAGAACCGCGGCATACTCCGGGCCGAACTGCGTTTCCAGCGCCTCCCGAATCTGGCGGGCCAGCGCCGGGG
>JBAQKZ010000204.1:0-1738 GCA_049301475.1 Geobacteraceae bacterium
GGCTGCAGCTCAATCACAAAATCCTCGACGTAGCCCTGCTACGTCTGCGGTTTTGCTCAATCACTGCATCCAAATCTGACCAAAATATGAGCGCAATTTGTCCAACTTATTATTGCTTGCCTCCTAAGCCGACAAAGCAACAGGAAAGATCAAAGGCATTTTTGTAAAGATTCAAGTCGTAAGAGACCAAATAAGAAAGGATGGCGGAATGAAGTATATTGTACTGCTCGGCGACGGCATGTCCGACAAGAAACTGGATGAACTGGGGGGGAAGACGCCGCTCCAGGCGGCCAGGACACCAAACATGGATTTCATGGCGAAGCGTGGCCGGATGGGGCTGGCAAGGACTGTCCCGCCGGGGATGCCGCCGGGAAGCGACGTGGCGAACCTCTCGGTATTCGGCTATGACCCGCGCGTCTGCTATACCGGACGGTCTCCCCTGGAAGCCGCAAGCATCGGCGTTGAACTGGGGCCTCTTGATGTGGCGTTTCGCCTGAACCTCGTCTATCTCCAGCCCCAGGGGGGAAAGCTGTACATGAAGGACTATTCCGCCGGGCACATCACGGACGCCGAGGGACGCGAGCTGCTTCAGGCCCTCCAGGAGGAATTGGGCGACAGCGAATTCCAGTTCTATCCCGGCGTGGGATATCGGCATTTGGTTGTCTGGCGTAATGGCGAGGACCGGATGACCGTCACTCCGCCCCATGACATAACCGGCCAGGAAGTTGCCGACTATCTGCCGAAAGGTGAGGGGGCGGACCGCCTGATATATCTGATTAATGCATCCCAGATGGTGTTGTACAACCATCCACAATACCGTAAAAGGATTGCAGACGACAATCTCCCGGCAAACTCCATCTGGCTCTGGGGACACGGCAAATCGCCACGGATGGAAACCTACCATGAGCGGTTTGGGCTTACAGGCGCGGTGATCTCCGCAGTGGATCTGATACGGGGGATCGGTGTCTATGCCGGACTGGAGATCATAAAGGTGCCAGGCGCAACCGGCTATATAGACACGAACTACATGGGGAAGGCGGAGGCGGCTCTTGCTGCGCTTGAAAGGGTGGACTACGTCTACCTTCATCTGGAGGCCCCGGACGAAGCAGCGCACTCCGGCAACCTGCAGGACAAAATAGTTGCCATTGAAAGATTTGATGAACTGATTGTAGGAACGGTCCTTGAAGGAATCAAAAAATTCGGTTCCTACCGGGTTCTCTGCACACCCGACCACCCAACGCCGGTCAAGCTGATGACCCATACCGCCGAGCCCGTGCCGTTTATAATCTACAGCGGCGAAGAGGCCATAAACAGTTCGGTGGAGGGCTATGATGAAGATTCGGCACGGGCGACCGGCCTGTTCATTAATGAGGGGTTCAGGATCATGGAACTGCTGATGGGGTAATTCCGATTCCAAATAAGGCGCTATCTTCGTTGGCTCGTCTTCGGCTCTTCAAGATACTGGCTGTATGCCCTCGTCGACTCAATCCTCGCCGCCTTGACTGCCTCTTTGATTTGAAATTGGTATGACACCCTCAGCATATCCATGACCCCGGCAATTTAATATAACCGCGAAATAGCCATTTTTTGTCAGTGGCCCAGCGATAAAACTATTAGACACAAAAGGGCACACAGAGCCAAGCTACAGGCATAGGCGTAAATTCACCTTCAAAAAAAGTTCCGCTATACCCCGTAACTTCAACTTCGAATCAAGGATGAAATCAAGGCGGCTAAGACG
>JBAQKZ010000205.1:0-8655 GCA_049301475.1 Geobacteraceae bacterium
GCTTCCGGCCGCTCTGCCTCGGCAGGCAAGGTGACGCCTGGGTGGTGGCGTCCGAAAGCTGCGCCCTCGACTTGATCGAAGCGGAGTTCATTCGCGAGATAGAGCCGGGGGAGATCGTGGTGATCGATAAGAACGGCATGAGTTCCCATTTCCCTTTCAAAAAGGTCAATCCGACCCCCTGCATCTTCGAGTTCGTCTATTTTGCCAGACCCGATTCCTATATATTCGGCAAAAACGTCTATCAGGTACGGAAGGAGTTGGGGCGTCAATTGGCCAGGGAGCACCGGATTGAGGCGGATGTGGTTATTCCGGTGCCGGATTCAGGGGTGCCGGCGGCAATGGGGTATGCCGAGGAGTCGGGAATCAGGCTGGAAATGGGGTTAATCCGGAATCATTACGTGGGACGGACCTTCATAGAGCCACAGCAGTCGATCCGCCACTTTGGGGTCAAGATCAAGTTAAACCCCGTGCGGGAGGTGCTTGAAGGGAAACGGGTCGTAATAATCGATGATTCCATAGTCCGCGGCACCACCTCGCGCAAGATCGTAAAGATGGTAAAAAATGCCGGCGCCAGTGAGGTGCATGTCCTGATATCGTCACCTCCCACGAGCTATCCCTGCTACTACGGCATCGACACCCCGAACCGCAAGGAGCTGATTTCCTCGTCCCACACTAACGATGAGATTACCCGCTACATAACGGCCGACTCCCTGGGGTACCTTTCTCGTGAAGGTCTGCTCCAGGCAGTCGGGACAGACCAGGGCAGTTATTGCCGGGCCTGCTTTACAGGGGGCTATCCTATTGATTTCCCGATACTCAAGCCTGAGCCGCAGCTAGGTCTCTTTGAAAAGGAGTGAAATGATATGACCGAGAGGGAAAAATTAAAAGAGATCATAAAGGTCTTGTCCTATGAGAAGCGGCTCGTTACACTGGCTTCCGGGCGACAGAGCGATTTTTATTTCGACGGAAAGCAGACCACCCTGCATGCCGAGGGAGGATTTCTGGTCGGCAAGCTCTTCTACGAGGCGATCAAAGATTTACCGGGAGTGGATGGAGTAGGAGGGATCACGCTAGGCGCCGACCCGATCGCCACGGCCACTTCCATTGCCGCATATCTGGACGGCAGGCCGATGCATGCCTTCATTATCCGCAAGGAGCCGAAAGGTCACGGCACCGGCCAGTGGCTGGAAGGGAGAAAGAACCTCCCGCCGGGATCGAAGGTTGTCATCGTCGAGGATGTGATCACCACCGGCGGCTCCTCCATAAAAGCGGTCCGCCGGGCCGAGGAGGAAGGTTTGAGGGTGCTCGGTATTGTGGCCCTCGTGGACCGTGAAGAGGGAGGCAGGGAAAACATCGAGAAGGAAGGGTACTGGCTCAGGCCCATTTTTACCCGGAGCGAACTGGTTGGGGACTGAGTTCCTTGCCGATAGCTTCAGGACCAAAGGCGGCGATTTTTTCGTCGCTTTTTTCATATCTTGGCAATATCGGCCAATTCCTTGACATGTATGACTAGCCGGGTGTACTAAGCATGGATAATTTGAAGTAAGATGGGCCAAGCTGTAATGGCTGATAACGCTGCGTCACGAATTGAGTTGGTCGCACAATTGCTTGTCTGCGAATTGGAGGCCTGAATGGAATCTCTTGTCCCGGTTGAGGTCATCGAGGGGAAGATACTATTGCTGCGAGGGTGCAAGGTGATGCTGGATCGGGACCTTGCGGAGCTTTACGGGGTCGAGACCCGTGTTCTCAACCAGGCGGTGAAGAGAAACCTTGAGAGATTCCCGGACGATTTCATGTTTTCTCTCACCAGGGAGGAGATCGGGAGGATATCACAATTTGTGACATCCTCTTCCGGGGGTGGGCATGGCAGCCTCAAGTTTTCAAAGAATGTGATGGCGTTCACGGAATACGGCATCGCCATGCTCTCCAGCGTCCTGAACAGCCCCAGGGCGATCCAGGTCAATATCCAGATTATGCGCACCTTTGGGAAATTTCGGGAGATGATCGCGTCGCGCAAAGACTTGGCGAAAAAGCTTGTGGAGATGGAGAAGAAGTACGACGCGCAGTTCAAGGTTGTGTTCAATGCTATCAGGGAATTGATGTCACAGCCGGAACCGAAAAAACGGAAGATCGGGTTTTCCGTGAAAGAACGGCAGGCTGGTTATGGAGTGGGGAAGAAGGGCTGAGGTGCGTTAAGAATGCGGGCCGAGATTGAGCGGGAGCGAGAGATGGTTGTGAGGGATTCCGGTGGACATAATGCTGATTATTTTTATCTGCATTATGTCCCCTGAATCCACCGGATGTGCATATAGGGGGGGCAAATGGCAGGTTTCACAGATGGGCTCGTTTCTGGTGAGGAGGCAAAGAAGATCAATGTCGCACGTTCCAAGAGTGTGGACGAGAAGACCGTCACTGCGGCCAAGAAAGGCACTCTCGGGCATTCCTGACCAAAATGTTATCAACAAGCCCAGGGACTATCTGAGTTTTCACACGGTACAGAGCGACGAGAACAGCACTTTCGGTATGTTAACGTTCCGGGCCAACATGGGCAGAAAGCGCCGCGAGAGAGTGTTAGTAAGACAAAACGAGTTCTGAAATCTGTTATGTAAAAGATTGGTATTCTTCATGAGCTTAGATGAATCCTACATCTATCGGAAGGAAGTCGATTGGTCGCTGCTCCATGAGGGTTTGACGATTCCGGTCCGTCTCCAGGTTTCATTCAGGAATCTGCTCAATGGCTATGAGCGTGGTGTTGGCAGAAGAGTTACTCTTCTGGTAGATAATCAGCCATACGAAGCGATGCTCATCAACCAGAACTTCGACCGAGAGAAGTATGCCCGTCATGCTGACGTGGTACAGATTCGGTTTACTTCAAAGAGTGAGCTGCCTCAGAAACTCCGGCAACTATTTCCAGCCAGCTATACTTACCTGAAGAAGGAGCGGGAGCAGGTGAGGGGAAGAAAGGTATGCCTGCCTGAGGATAGCAAGGAATATTTTGTTCTTTATACAACTACACGCCCAGAGGTCTTTGTCGTTGAGGCGATTACTCGGACTGAAATCTACGATGCCAACACCATGCTGGCGGACCTGTCTGAAGAGGAATTTGAAAGGTTCGGTGATTTTACTCGTCGCGATGAATCTGCTTCAATAGTGACGCGGCCACAAATGGCAAAAATCCGCAAGCTTGATCGTTCGATTGGTGAAGATCTGAAAACGCTCTATGACTTTCGGTGCCAAATCTGCGGAGAAAACTTTGGGAAGCCTTATGATCAAAAAATTGTCGAAGTCCACCATATTATCCAGTTTGTGCTCTCGATGAACAACGATTACGACAACCTTATGGTTATATGCCCAAATCATCATACTGCAATCCACAAGACCAATCCCATTTTCGACCAGCAATCGCTAACGCTTTCATACCCGAATGGCTACCATGAGGTTCTTAAGCTCGATAGGCATTTCAAAGCCTGATTTAACCGACGTTTGCAACTGTTCTTCTGTTATTTGTCAAGGCCGACCCATCCCAAGATCATCTTGGTCAACGACCACGTTATCGCCATAATCGACGGTTTTACTGTCAATATCGGCCATGAGAGTGAAGCAGGTTCAGTTGAATGCAAGCAATCGCCCAGCTGGCGGCTGCGGAGGATGGTGGCCGAGTGCGGGCGAGAGACTGCCGCGAACTGATGGAACTTTGGCGACGGGTAGGGAGTTTTGACCTCCTCCTCCCCGAAGTGGTCGCGCTGCATGGCGTGCCTCAACCGGAGGAATATCACGCCGAGGGCGATGCCTTCACCCACACCATGCTGGCACTTGCAGCGGTGGATGATGGTGCCGACCCATTAGTCTTTTGGGGGGTACTCCTGCATGACATCGGCAAGGTTGCAACGACGGCGTTCATTGATGGTCGCTGGCGCGCCCATGGACATGACGCAACAGGCGCCGCACTGGTTCCCGCCATCATGGCCCGCATAGGCTACCCCGAGTTGGGAGCAGACGTGGCTTGGCTTGTCCGGCAGCATCTTTTCCACTTTTCATGGCAGATGCGGGAGGATGGCTGCCTTTCGAAGCGGCAGGTGAGATTCGCAGAGCACCCCCTCTTTCCGCTCCTCCTGGAGACGTGCGCTGCCGATTCGGCAGGCTCCAACGGCAACAACGGCAAGAGGCGCAAGATTGAACTGCTTGCTGGGATATATGCCAAGGATGTTGCTGTGGAGAAACCGCCGACAAACTGATGACGGATGTTTCTATACAAGCCCTGGCAGGGAGGCTAGCAAATTTGAATTTCGTAAATACTACATCTTTTCCAAAGACCTGTAAATGAAGGTGATTGAAAGGATATTGGAGCAATACGGCGCTCTTCTTACTGAGGTTGATGCCTGGTTCAACCACTGCATCGAAGCAAATCCCGATGCCATAACCTGTGGCGTGTGTTGTTCCGGGTGCTGTCGCGGTCTCTTCGATATAACGCTTTTGGACGCCTGCTACCTGAAGAGTGGCTTTGATCGGCTCGATGCTGCCATTAAGATAGCAATTCTGGCGAAGGCGAATGAGCGCCTGGCCTCCCTCAAGGCGGCTTGGCCGGAGTATGGAGCCCCGTACATTCTCAACCATCGCCCCGACGAGGAGTGGGGTGAACTTATGCCGGAAGACGACGAGACCCCCTGTGTGCTGCTTGGCGATGACGGCGCCTGTCTGGTCTACGACCACCGTCCCATGACCTGTAGACTTCACGGCGTGCCGCTCATTGACCTGTCCGGTGAGATCATGGATGAGGCGTGCTGCTCTCTTAATTTCGCTGGCGTGGACCCGTTTGCTATGGATGGTTTGCGCTGGGAATTTCTGAGGCTGTTCCGGGGGGAGTTGCTGCTGTTTCGCAGCTTTACCGAACAAATGATGGGCATGCGGGTGAGCGAACTCGACACCTTGATCCCGAGCGCGCTTCTGGTGGATTTTATAGGGTTCAACTGGTGGGATTGGTGGAGAAGAAGGGGGGGGTGATGTTTCCGGGTCATTATACCAATTTCAAATCAAGGCGCTATTCTACCGTTGGCTCGTCTTCGGGTCCTCAACGTACCAGTTGTACGCCTTCGTCGCCTCAATCCTCGCCGCCTTGATTTCATCCTTGATTTGAAATTGGAATTATGCTGACGGAGTGACGATAACCCGGCGTCCTTCCACGCGGAGCCGCCCCTCTGCGAAGAGCCGTATGGCCTCGGGATAGATGCGGTGTTCCTCGGCCTGGATACGCTGGCTGAGAGTATTCTCGCTGTCCCCTTCCAATACCGGCACAGCTGCCTGAATTATGACAGGGCCGGTGTCTGTGCCGGTGTCCACAAAATGCACGGTGCAGCCGGAAACCTTGACCCCGTAATCCATGGCCTGCCGCTGGGCATGGAGGCCGGGAAAGGCCGGAAGCAGGGCAGGGTGGATGTTCATGATCGACATTGGGAAGGCATTGAGGAGCGCCGTTGTGATGATGCGCATGAAACCGGCGAGCACGACCAGCTCGGTGCCGTACTCTTGCAGGGCCTCTACCAGGGCGACGTCATAGGCTTTCCGGTCGGCAAAGATGCGGTGGTCGATGTGAAGAGCTGGGGCGCCGTGCCTTTTTGCCCGTTCCAGAGCGAAGGCGGCGGCGTTATTGCTGATAACGCAGGCCACCTCTGCCGACAGGTGTCCGCTCTCTATCCGGTCAATTATGGATTGGAGATTTGAGCCGTTCCCCGACGCAAGCACTCCGATTTTTAATTTATTCGTCATTTAGACCTTCCAATTAGATCATTTCGACGCATTCCTTGCCCGGTTCGCACTTGGCGATCTCACCAATGATGAATGCCTGCTCGTTAAGCCCTGAGAGCCTTATCAGCACGTCATCCGTCTCTTTTTCCGGCACTACCAGCACCATGCCGATGCCGCAGTTAAAGGTACGGCACATCTCGGCATCGTCGATGTTGCCTCCTTCCTGTAGTAAGCGAAAAATGGCCGGGAGCTGCCAGCTCTGTCGCTCGACAAAAGCCTTGCAGCCGTTGGGGAGTATTCGAGGTATGTTTTCCAGGAGTCCGCCGCCGGTGATGTGGGCAATGCCGTTGATCCGGAAGTCCCGGGTCAGGTTGAGTATGCTCTTTACGTAGATGCGGGTCGGCGTAAGGAGTTCGTCGGCCACGGTCTTGTTAAAATCTGGCAGGGTATCGTGAATTCCAAGACCCATCAGCTCAAAGATCACCTTGCGGGCCAGTGAATAGCCGTTGCTGTGGAGTCCGCTTGATGCGAGGCCGATCAAACGGTCGCCTACTGTGATTGTAGAGCCTTCGATTATGTTGTCCCGCTCCACGACACCGACGGCGAAGCCTGCCAGGTCATATTCCCCGTCGGCGTAAAAGCCGGGCATCTCGGCGGTTTCCCCGCCGATTAGGGCACAGCCGGCCTGCACACAGCCATCTGCAATTCCCTTGACAATGGCTGCGGCCTTTTCAGGGTTAAGCGAGCCAGTTGCCAGGTAATCAAGAAAGAAGAGGGGTTCCGCCCCTTGGACAATGATGTCGTTAACACACATGGCCACGAGGTCTATGCCGACCGTATCGTGTCTGTCCGCGATAAACGCGAGCTTCAGCTTGGTGCCCACGCCGTCGGTGCCGGAAACCAACACCGGGTTCCTGTACTTGCCGGAGTTCAGCGAGAACAGCCCGCCGAAGCCGCCGATATCCGCCATAACCTCCGGTCGATATGTGGCCTTGACCAGCGGCTTTATCATGTTAACAAAGATGTTGCCGGCATCGATATCCACACCCGAATCCTTGTATGTACTTTTCTTCTCGCTCAAATCAGTTCCTCCATCAGATTAACCGTAAGAATTAAACCATAGGATGGTAAATGTCAAACTGAATAAACCTCCCGCCGTAAGCAGCTGGGGATCCCAGAGCACTTCTGATTGCTCACAACGCTTTAGGCAGGCGTTTTTTCTCTTCTGTTCAATTATTGCACATTCCAACAAACTCATACCCCATTAAAAATAAAGAGATTTCATGCCTGTCACCATTTAATTGTTTTAAAACTGCACAGCACAGCCAATTGTCACTTCTAAAATAAGCTTGTAATTTCAGCCTGTTGAGCTGGAATAAATCCGGCACACCTCTGGCACTACCCACATGCAGAGGTGACACCAATGAAACTCGGAACTCTCATTCTCATACTGACCATGAGCGCAACCATCCCCATGCTTCCCACCCCCTGTAACGCCGCCACCGGATCAGCGCGACTGCAAGTAGGTGCAACCGTTCTCCCCTTTTTGAGTTTCAATGCCGCCCAGCATGTAACCTCCTACAACGTGCGTAGCGAAGACATCCTGAGAGGTTACATTGATCTGTCGCACTCCATGACCGTCAACATAAGAACCAACCTGAACGGGGTAGTTCCGGTCATGATTGAAAACTGGGGGGAAGGAAAGGTTCTGGTCAAAGAGAGCGGCACGGGGAATTTCACCGACAGTTCATTCATCCTGAATACCTCCGGAAACAAAACAGGTACAATGATCAGCAAAAATTATGATTCGCGTATCATTCTTCCCCCAGATGCACGGGAAGGGGTTTACACCCTCAGCATATCCATGACCCCGGCAATTTAATATAACCGCGAAATAGCCATTTTTTGTCAGTGGCCCAGCGATAAAACTATTAGACACAAAAGGGCACACAGAGCCAAGATACAGGCATAGGCGTAAATTCACCTTCAATAAAAGTTCCGCTATACCCCGTAACTTCAACTTCGAATCAAGGATGAAATCAAGGCGGCTAATACGAGCAAACGAAGATAGTGCCTTGATTTTGAATTGGAATCCCTCCGCGCAGATCATGAATTCCCCCCCTCCCAACTCTTCTCTGACAAAAATTGTCATTTGGCGTAACAAGAATTACATTATTTACCAATCGAGCGCACTGTTTTCAGGTGAGTTGTGGTAGTAACTATTCGTAATAATGTGGTATTTTGCCTGACTAGGGTGTTTGTGTTAGATTTTTAAGCTGTTGGCATATAACGTGCTTTCCCTACCTTCATTAAAACCTAACTCCGATAAAGGCAAAACTGGAGTAATCCAGTGACGCAAAGCCGCGGGTCCATGACGTTTCCCCCAGGGAATACGACCACGGATAGCCGGGTTACCGAAGAGCTTGCGGAGTCAGGCACCTTCGGACATTTAATTATGTCCTGGGAAGAACGTCTGTCTCCGCTACCGGGATGGACGTTTTTTAGTTTTTACAGCGTTTTCACAAGATCAACAAACAAGCAGCAATAACCCAAGGAGGAACAAATGAAAAAGCTTATAACAATCACAGCAGCAGCAATCGTAGCAATGGCGGGAGCGGCAATGGCAGCTGACTCCAACACACTCACGGTGCAGGCAAGCGTAACGGGAACATGCAAGTTCGTAACCCCCACCTCAACCCTCAATTTCGGCGCCCTCGATCCTTCAGTCGGAACGGACGTAAATGGATCCACTACGACCCAGTTCTGGTGCACAAAGGGTGTCACCACAGACGCCATTACTGCTGCCAATGGCAGCAACTGGTCGGGCACCAAAAGACAGATGAAGGATACCACCGGCGCCGACCTCATTCCCTATTCCCTCTCCCTGACCCCTGACGGCAGCGCCAACGCAGG
>JBAQKZ010000206.1:0-6174 GCA_049301475.1 Geobacteraceae bacterium
GATCCGGCCGTGCCGCGCTTTCCGCCGGGAGCGCCTTGGCGGCGAAGCGGTCTGGTTGGCTCGAGGCCGGGAACCACGTGCTGTGGCAATGTTTGTCCGATAAAACGCTCGATCCGGTCCAGGTAGCTGGTTTCATTGTGTGAAGCAAGTGAGATGGCGATGCCGGAGGCGCCGGCCCTGCCTGTCCGGCCTATGCGGTGCACGTAATCCTCGGCGAACCTGGGGAGGTCAAAGTTGATGACATGGCTGATGCCGTTGACATCAAGGCCGCGAGCCGCCACATCCGTGGCTACCAGAAGTCGTACCTTGCCACGTCGCATATCGGTAATGGTGCGGTTACGCGCCCCTTGGGTCATGTCGCCGTGGAGGGCGGCCGCCGCATGCCCCTGGCTGTGAAGCTCCTGGGCCATGGCATCGGCATCCCTCTTGGTTGCGGCGAAGACAATAGCCTTGGTCAGGTTGATGTCGGAAATGAAATGCTGAAGCAGACGGCGCTTGTGGCCCAGGTCATCCGCTACATGAAGGCGCTGCTCTATCTGCTCCAGGGTTGTTTTCTTGCCGGTGATTTCGATCCGCACCGGCTCTTTCAGGAGGCGCTGCGCCAATTTGGCCATGGTGTTGTCCATGGTGGCCGTAAACATCATGGTCTGCCGGTCGGCAGGGGCAGCGGCGGCAATCCGGTCAACATCATCACTGAAACCCATATCGAGCATGCGATCAGCCTCATCGAGGACAAGAACCTCCAGACGGGACAGATCGATAGCTCTCCTGTCGAGGTGGTCTATTAACCTTCCCGGCGTGGCGACGATCAGGTCCACAGGCTGGGAAAGCAGACGCAGTTGCTCCCGGTAGGGCATTCCCCCAAGTATGGCGCCGTGCCGCAGGCGCATGAATTTACCATAGCCCTGGACGGCGGCAGTGATCTGGTTGGCCAATTCGCGGGTCGGCGTCAGCACCAGCACCCGCGGCCCTTTGCCGCGAATCTTGGCAGGTTCGCTCAGCCTATGCAGCGAGGGGAGGACAAAGGCGGCGGTCTTGCCTGTGCCGGTCTGGGCTGTAGCGATCAGATCATGACCTGCGAGGGCTTCCGGAATGGCCTGTCGCTGGATCGGGGTTGGTTCGGTGTAGCCGCATGCGGCGATTGCCTTGAGAATGTGGGGAGCCAGATTGAGTTCA
Organism: Geobacteraceae bacterium; assembly: GCA_049301475.1. Lineage (GTDB taxonomy): Bacteria > Desulfobacterota > Desulfuromonadia > Geobacterales > Geobacteraceae > JBAQKZ01. Next base: position 1,177 of record JBAQKZ010000206.1, read on the forward strand.
ACAAACGACATAATAGTATCCTTTTTCTTCGTGTATGCGGTTAAACGCACACGCCGCCGAGCCAAACGTATGGCCCGGAACAGTGACGGCAAAAGCGCGCTGGTGGCATCAATACATCGTCGCCAACCAAGCGTGCCGCTTCCTGTTCAGATATGGATACTGAAAACTGGGAGGTTAGTGAACGATGAAACAAGGCAGGATCGGGGATGAAACGAGAGGGGACGTGAACTTCCTCTGAAGGGCGACCATTGGAATGGCCGCGCCGATTGATCCGCTTTGAGAAACCTGAGAGGCAGTATAGAAGCTATCTTGCCGGATAGCAAGCTTTTATTGACAGATAAATAATGCGTAGTTGTAAAATCTTTTCCTTGTACATCCCGCAAAAGCGGCATTGATTCTGGGAGCAGCCGACCGTGATCTGAAATATCAGACTTCTTGCTTCACTGGGGGGGCGAAACAGTGGTTCGATGTAATGCGGCATAGTCGAACATCCTTTCAAATCTGACAATTTTGTTCACGGCTTCCTACAGGTCAAGATCACGGTGCCCGTGGCACAATTCGTCCCTAACCCGTCCTACTTCTGCATCTTCCAGATATTCGTCAAAGCCCATCGCCCTGTCAATGATCCCACTCGGAGTGATCTCCACTATACGGTTTGCCACGGTGGCGACGAACTGGTGGTCATGTGAGGCGAACAGCACCACCTCGCTGAAGGAGATGAGGCCGTTGTTCAGGGCAGTAATGGATTCCAGGTCCAGGTGATTTGTCGGCTCGTCCAGAATAATGACGTTGGCGCCTGCGAGCATCATACGCGAGAGCATGCAGCGGACCCGTTCACCACCGGAGAGGACGCTGGTTTTCTTCATCGCCTCCTCGCCGGAGAAGAGCATCCTCCCCAGGAATCCACGGGCAAAGGACTCCCCTTCCGCAGGCGGGGAATACTGGCCGAGCCAATCGATCAGGGTAAGGTCGGTTTCAAAGTATGCGCTGTTGTCTTTCGGAAAATAGGCGGGGGTGATGGTTACTCCCCAGCGGAAGGCGCCGCTGTCCGGTTCCAGTTCGCCGACCAGTATTTGGAAGAGGGTGGTCTTGGCCAGGCTGTTGCCGCCGACAAAGGCTATCTTGTCACCTTTGCGGACGATGAGGGTCAGGTTATTGAGTACCGGAACCCCGTCAATCGCCTTAGAGAGGCCGGATATTTCCAGGATGATATCGCCGCAGGGGCGCTCTGGCTTGAACACCACATATGGGTACTTCCTTGAAGATACCGGCATATCCTCGATGGTGAGTTTCTCAAGAAGCCGTTTCCTGGATGTGGCCTGCTTGGCCTTGGATGCATTGGAACTGAATCGCTGGATGAACTCCTTCAATTCATTGGCCTTGTCCGTGACCTTCCGGTTATCGTCCTGCTTCTGCTTCAGGGTCAACTGGCTGGCCTGGTACCAGAAGTCATAGTTGCCGACGTACAATTGGATCTTCCCGAAGTCTATATCCGCCACATGGGTGCAGACCTGGTTAAGGAAGTGGCGGTCGTGGGAGACTACTATGACTGTGTTCTGGAACCGGCAGAGGAAATCCTCCAGCCAGGCAATGGACTTTAGGTCCAGATGGTTGGTCGGCTCGTCCAGCAGAAGCACGTCCGGGTTGCCGAACAGCGCCTGGGCAAGCAGCACCCGCACCTTGTCCCCCGCTTCCAGCTCCTTCATTCGCTTCTGACGCAGTATCTCCGATATGCCGAGGCCGTTCAGGAGCACCGCGGCCTCGGACTCCGCCTCGTAGCCGTTGATCTCCGCGAATTCCGCCTCCAGTTCCGCGGAGCGAAGCCCGTCCGCCTCGGAAAAATCAGCTTTTGCGTAGATATCCTCCCGTGCTGCAATGATCTCGTACAGCCTCTTGTGCCCCATTAGCACAGTGTTGAACACCGTCTCCTCGTCAAATGCAAACTGATCCTGTCGCAGGACAGCGATCCTCTCCCTTGAGCCAACGGTGACATCTCCCTTGTCCGGTTCCATATCGCCCGCGAGTATCTTCAGGAAGGTGGATTTCCCCGCGCCGTTGGCGCCGATGAGGCCGTAGCAGTTCCCTGGGATGAACTTTATGTTTACATCCTTGAAAATAACCCTCTTGCCGTAGGATAGGGCAACGTTTGATGCGCTTATCATGCTTTTACTGACTCCTTTTTTTGAAAAATAAAAAACCACAGGGATGATCCCCATGGTTCACATTCTGTTTCTTTTATATCACTAATTGAGGGGAAAATGTGATTTATATGCCGCGCATTCCGTGACGGGTTTCATGAGTAATTGCGGCGGCGGATACATTTTTCAAACTCGATAACGATATAGACGACCAGGGAGGCGCTGATGAGCCTGACGCAACGTCGGCGAGTCATTCACCCCGTCGCCGGCTATGGCGACGATATTGCCGGTCGCTTGCAGCGCCTCCACCAAGCGCCGCTACTGCGCCATCCGCTTCAGAACCTGTTCCAGCTTTCGCAACTCCTCGCCATAACCGGCCCAGTTGCCCTGGCGTTGCAGACTGGTCGCCTTCTCATAGATGCTTACGCTTCCCTGGTAAGCGTTGAGTTAGTCAACACATCAACTACGTCCCCTCATGGCCGTCCATAGTATCTGGGAAGCAATTTTTACATTAGCTTCCCAGATAAACTCTACACACTTAATTATTCTTTTGCTGTCCACGTATCACCGGTCTTTTCATATTTTTTCTTCACCGCTGACCATGCCACCTTATGCGCCGTTTCTTCCTGGGAAGCATCGCCCCGGCGTTCTTCAGGGCTCGCATATTCCTGCCAGGCGTGATTAAATACTTCCCGGTAAATATCCTGTGCATGGGCAGGAAGTACATGGGTTACATTTTCTGGTAAATCTTTATTGGTTTTATAGGGCATAACATGACTCCTTGGTATTTATAGGGCATTGGCTACATATGAAATAAAATGGCCCCGTCCCCTCATGGCCCCCGGTAACTCTGCTGAATCGCCCGGTGCGGACCCGCATGCCGGGAAGGTGTGGGGAGGGGGAGAGAAGCCCCCCTTACCCGATTATGCCCGTCTTTGTTTCAATTCTTCTATAGTTTGATTAGGATTTTTTCTACAGTCCATAATTGCGTAAATTCTGATTATGTCATTATCCAGGAGATAATATATGGCATAAGGAAAAGTTTTTGACAGCAATCGAAAATAACCGTCAATTTTGATATGAACGCCTGCATAGAGGATTAAAGATTCGATATCGGAAAATAATGTGTCGAGGAAATAAGTCCCCAAACCAGAATTTTGCCTCTCATAGAACTGCGCACCTTCACGTAAATCAGATTGTGCTTCATCAAGAATTTGGATTTTCATTTAAACTCTGAATGAAGTTCAGATTTTACTGTTTGCAAATCTTTAAAATGAGCTTGACCCGTTTTCACACGTTCAGCACGGGCAGATAAGACCTCTTTGTGCCACTCAGGAGATGGAACTTCATCAGGATTCCGCAGAAGATCATCCCAAATTTGATTGATGGCGACGAGCTTTTCAGTAATGGTCATTTTATTTAATGGTAATAAATTTTGCATCGTATCCTCTCGTAAATAGTCTCTGACTTTGATTATACATCTTTTTTGTGTTCCCTGCAATATTGGAAAAAGTCTCAGGGGCATAACGTAGAGTTGGGGGGCGGCGCGCTTTTGCGGCATTCCGCTCGAACGTCGGGTTGGGGTGCGCATTCATTTGCGAAGCTCTTTCTCAAGGCGCCTTGATAGGGGAGTGCTGAGGGGACGGGAGAGAATAACCGATGAAAAGCGCAACTGTCGGAGTAGTATTACCTTGATAAGCGATCAGGATTAGATCATCCTCTGTTCCTTGATCTCTGACTTGAGCCAGGCATACACCACCGGCGCCGCCACCAGTCCGACAACACCAAAGGCGGCCTCCAAGAGCAGCATGGCGCTTAACAGTTCCCATGCTGTTGCCTGTACTTCATGCCCGACAATCCTGGCGTTCATGAAATATTCGGCCTTATGGATCAACACCAGAAACAGCAGTGATGCAACGCCGACCCCTGGGGATACGCCAAGGCTGATTACAAAAATCAGTGTATTGGAAACCAGGTTTCCCACCACGGGAAGCATTCCGACGGCAAACGTAAATAGGACCAGAATTGTTGCCATCGGGAGGTGAATATCGAAGAGCGGCAACGCTACCAGAAGGTAGACGGCGGTCAAGACGGTATTGAGGGCGGATATTTTCACCTGCGCAAAAACCACCTTATCAAAGGCCGTGGTAAGGGTTCGCAGTCTGGAACGCAACGCACTGATAAATGGCGGCAGCTTGTCGTGTTCCTTGAAGTGATGTACAGCAGCCATTCCGCCAACGACCATTCCCATCAGAATATGAGCAAATACCTTGAGACCCTCCATTCCAACCGCCGATATTTTCTGGACATGATCACCCAGCATTGCAAGAAGCTGCTGGCGTAGCCCTTCAATTGTCGTTGGCAGCACATCGGCAACCGAGGCGGGCAGTGCCCGGCGCAGGGTTCCGAGCGTATCAACCACCGTAGATAACAGGGCAGCGATGCCGTGGCTGCTGCCAATGAATGACCAGATAGCGGCACAGACGCTTGTCAGGCAGGTTATGACACAAACCGCCACAACTCCCAAGGCGACCTTGTGCGCAAAGCGGTTCATGTTTTTGGGGAGATGACGGGCAAGCTTCAATGTCAGCACATACACCGCAAGCCCGGCGAACACCGCCGGTAAGAGGTGAAAGCGCAGGACAAGGAATGCGGCGGCTACGGCAAGCAAATAGCTGATGGTGGTATATCTGGGCATGGATAAACCTCTGAAAACAGGTTGACGTTCAGCCTCCTCACTCTGAACCCGGGGGCATGATCACATACCGCTTTTGAGTGCCGCGATGCGCTCTTCCAGCGGCGGGTGGGTCATGAACAGGCGTCTGAGACCGTGACCGGCGCCGCCGGAAATGCCGAGGGC
>JBAQKZ010000207.1:0-1913 GCA_049301475.1 Geobacteraceae bacterium
CCGCCAGCCCGTCACAGACATCGGCCAGCCCGTCCAGGTGGAGCGCCCCGGTGACCACAGTTATCACCAGGATCAGGATCAGGTCGGTCACCGGCCTGGGGAGCCAAGGCTCCAACAGGGCGTTGCACCCGACCAGCAAAAAGCCGAGGGTCAGCCCCGCCAGTGGAAACAGCGCCATGGCCCGCCCCAGGTCCTTATTCTCGAAACGGACCTTAAAGGGGAGCGGAATTATGGTGAGAAATTGTAATGCAATGAAATAGTAGCGCATGGTTCTCCGTAGGGGCGCATTGCATGCGCCCTCATTGCATGCGCCCTTTTTGCATGCGCCCTTTTTGCGCATATGACGGTTATTTGGACGTAGAGGGGGCACGCAGGGACATGGCGCACGAGGACGCACGCAGTGCGCCCCTACAGTCAGTACTCTCCTTCCGAAACCCCCGCCTCATCGAAGCTCGCCATCTCTTTCAGCACCTTCACCCCCGCCTCGATCAGCCCCATGGCGAGGGCTGCGCCGGTTCCCTCTCCGAGCCGGAGCCGCAGGTCGAGAATCGGTTCGACGCCGATCCGCTCAAGCATGAAGCTGTGGCCGATCTCCACCGACTGGTGAGCGGCGAAAATATATTCCTTTACATGGGGATTTAGTTCGGACGCAATAAGCGCGCCTGCCGTGGATATGAATCCGTCCACCACCACAGGCAGCCGGTTTGCGGCGGCTCCTATCACGAGACCGGCAATGCCCGCAATCTCCAGACCCCCGACCTTGGCCAGCACATCCAGAGGGTTTCCCGGCTCGGGTTTGTTGACCCTGATCCCCTGCTCGATGACGCGAATCTTGTGTTGGAGCATCCTGTCATCGATTCCCGTGCCGCGATGGGTAACATCCCGCACGGACTTCCCCGAAATGGCGGCAATGATCGCCGACGACGGGGTAGTGTTTCCAATACCCATCTCTCCTGTGCCTACCATGGAGACACCATCCGCCTTGGCCTGGTTCGCCAGATTTATCCCCACCTCAATGGCGGCTACAGTCTGCTTGGGCGTCATGGCCGGTCCTTTGGTGAAGTTCCGTGTGCCCCGCGCCACCTTGCAATCAATGAGGCCGGGCAGACGCCCGAAGTCATGATCGACCCCGATGTCTATCACTTGCACATCCGCGCCCACATGACGCGCAAGGACATTTACCCCCGCTCCGCCTTTGAGGAAATTGAATATCATCTGGGTGGTCACTTCCTTTGGGAAGGCAGACAGCCCCTCTTCCACTACCCCATGATCGCCTGCGAAGGTGAAGATGATTTTTTTGTCCGTGTTCGGGTACAGTGTTCTGGTAATGGCGGCAAAACGACAGGCGAACTCCTCCAACCGTCCGAGCGACCCTAGAGGCTTGGTCTTGCCGTCGAGCTTCATTTGGGCCTGTCGCAACATTTCATGATCGACGGGTTGGATTTTAGTCAGTGTTTCTTGCATCAGACCCATTACAAACTCCCTGAACCATTAATAATTCAACAACACTTCACCCTTTCAGCTTCAATGGAATACCGGAAAAGGTCACGTAGACCTCATCCGCTGCCTGGGCGATGAGCTCGTTCGACTCACCGGAGAGATCGCAAAATACCCGCGCCAGGCGGTTTTCCGGTACGATTCCCATGCCGACCTCGTTGGAAACCAGAATAAGCGGAGTCCGGAGAGTGGAGAACGCAGAGGTCAAAGCCCGCACCTCGGACAAGGCGCGGGAAGGGTCGTCATATTTCAGGAGCAGGTTGGTAAGCCAAAGGGTTACGCAATCGATCAAAACGGCCTGAAAGTAACCATCATGACCGGCAAGCGCCCCCACCAGATCGAGCGGTTCCTCGATAGTTTGCCAGGCAACGCCTCGACGGGCTTGGTGGCGGGCGATCCGCGACGCCATTTCCGTG
>JBAQKZ010000208.1:0-29363 GCA_049301475.1 Geobacteraceae bacterium
GCTCGGGACGGCGGCGCCCCGAGGCGTCCGGCTCGCCAAGCGCCATACGGACGCATTCCACACCGACAACCTCTTGATTTTCATTAACAATGATTTTAGTGGGGAGCACCAGGAACTCGAACCTTACCCCTTCTTCATCGGCGCCGTCCACTTCCCAGACATCGGCCGGCATCTCCTTGCGCGAGCGGCGGTAGAGCAGGATAGATTCCTCGGCCCCCTCGCGAAGCGCCACGCGCACGCAATCGATGGCGGTATTGCCGCCGCCGACCACCACGACTTTCTTCCCCATGCCGGTCGGCTTGCCCAGGTAGACCTCGCGGAGGAAATCTATGCCGCCGGAGAGAAACCCCTTGTATCCCCTGTCTTCCCCTTCGACACCCATAGGTTTGGAGCGGTGCGCGCCGGGAGCAAGAAATACGGCGTCAAATTTCTCCTTAAGCTCCGCCAGCGGGATATCCTTTCCTATGCGGGTATTGTAGACAATCTCCACACCCAGGGCGGTGATGATGTCGATGTCGCGCTGCAAGAGGCGGCGCGGCTGGCGGTAGGGAGGGATGCCTACGGCGATCATGCCGCCGCCGAAACCAGGGGGCAAGGCGTCGTAAATGGTGACGGGGTAGCCTTCCAGCGCCAGATAGTAGGCTGCCGCAAGACCGGCGGGACCGGCGCCTACCACCGCCACGCTCTTCTCCTTGCGGGATTCGGGGCGCATGGGGGGGGCGATCCCGTGTTGCCATTCGTAATCAGACGCCGTCCGTTTTAGCGTCATGATGCTGACCGGCCCATCCACATTCTTGCGACGGCAGGCGGTCTCGCAAGGATGAGGGCAGACACGGCCGCAGACCGACGGCAGCGGCATGTTGTCGCGAATGGCAGCAAGGGAATGGCCGAACCGGTACTCCTTAATCGCCTCGATATACGCCGGTATGTCTATGTGCGCCGGGCATTTGTCCTGACATGGCGCGGTGTGCTTTTCAATGTAGCGGAAGCCGCTGGAACCCTTTCGGGCGCCGTTTATACAGGCAAGAAAATCATCGCGGAAATGTGCAACCGCATCCATAACCGGCACTGTGGCGGTCTGGCAGAGGGTGCATTTGCAGTTTTGCATGAGTTCATGCAGGTCATCGATGGTCGTAAGGTCTTTCTCCGACCCCCTCCCGTCAATGATGGCGGCCAGCAGGTCGGTAAGGACGCGGGTTCCTTTTTTGCCGGGGGTGCATTTGCCGCAGCAGTAGAGGGTCTGCACCCGCCGCATATATTCGGCGGACATGGTCGGCACGTCCACGTTAGCGTCATAGAGGATGATGCCGTCCCATCCCATAAAGGCGGCAATAGGACGTTCACCGTCGTACGTTACCGGCAGCCGGAACGACGCATCCTTCGGATCGCCGCCCAGGCGGTTGTCGATTATATTCCTTCCCCAACTTGAAAAAACCACCTGCGCCACTTAAGCCCCCGCATAAAGAGGTAAACAACCGTCCGCAAATTGGTATAACTCTTCGCATTTATTTGAAAAATAATGTCTATGAGATTGTATACAGTATGCGAGTATTAGCATAACAACCAACGCGAAATCAAGGGAAAAATACGCAGTCGGTCCCGCTTTGAAGTTGTCAGCCGGGGTTGATTCTGCTATATAGGGTTGAGTTATTCACACACCTTGCGGGGAGGGTAAGATGGCCACACTCAACGATGCATTTGCGTCGCTCTTCTCAATAAACATGGGGGTCGGGGAAGGGGAGCGGATCGTGGTCTTCAGCGACACTGTCCGTCCCGACGAAACTCCGCCGCCGTTGGATATTGACCGCCGCGCCAGGCTCTTTCAGGCTGCGGAGGCGGCTGCCGGTTTTGCCGTTAAAACCTACGACAGAGCCGGATTCATCACGTTCCCGTCTACGGCGGCGTCCGGCGTTGAGCCTCCCGAGAACCTCTGGCGAGCCGTTTTCGGGGAAACAATCATCGATTCCCTGGCCGCTGAGGGTATATTTACGCGGCTATTGGCGAAAAAAGCGGATCCGGCGGAGCTTGAGCGCGCAACGGCGCTGGTCAAGGCCAACCATACGGACGTGGCCGATGTTGTCATCGCCATGAGCAACAACTCCACCAGCCATACCAGGTTCCGTGCGCTTGTGAACGCCGCCGCCGGTCGCTTCGCCAGTCTTCCCCATTTTGACCCGGAAATGTTTTTTACCTCCATGCAGGTTGACTGGCGCGCCCTGGCGATACGGACCGCCAATCTGGCCTCAGCGGTGAACCGGGCGGTAATGATCGAGGTGACGACCCCGAACGGCACCCGCATGCGCTTCGGCAAGGAAGGGCGGGACGCAGCCGGTGACGACGGACTCCTGACCATGCCGGGAAGTTTCGGCAACCTGCCTGCCGGTGAGGTTTATCTGGCCCCCGTCGAGGGGAGCAGCGAAGGGGTGATGGTGCTGGAGTATGCCCCGACCAGGAAACTTGCCTCCCCCCTGCGACTGACGGTCCGGGAAGGAAACGTTGCGGAAGTGGATGGTGACGAACCGCACCGGATAAAGCTGGAGCAGAAGTTCGCTGAGAACCCAAATAATCGCAACATAGCGGAACTGGGGATCGGGACGAATGACCGTGCCACTCGCCCCGATAACATACTGGAGGCGGAAAAGATTCTGGGCACTATCCACATTGCAATGGGAGACAACTCCGGCTTCGGAGGGACCGTCAGCACTCCGTTCCACGAGGATTACGTCTTCTACCGCCCGACACTGACGGCGTTCATGGCCGACGGCGGCAGGGAAGTCCTGATCAGGGACGGCGTCCATATATGTGGGGTAGACAGGTGAAGGTCATCGGACTGACAGGCGGCATAGCCTCAGGCAAGAACACGGTGGCGCGTATGTTGGAGAGCCGCGGCGCGGCGGTGATCGACGCGGATCAACTGGCCAGGGAAGTGGTTGCGCCGGGGGAACCGGCCCTTGAGTCCATCATCGACACCTTCGGCGCCAAATTTATTAACCACGACGGTACCCTTGACAGAAGTGCCCTGGGGAAGCTGGTGTTCGCCGACCCGATCGCCCGCCTCCGCCTGGAAGCGATCACGCATCCCGCCATCCGCCGCATGGCTTATGAAAGACTTGCCTCTCTTCGTCGGGCAGGCGCCCCTGTAGTGGTCTACATGGCGGCGCTCATTGTCGAAGCGAATGCGGCTTCGCGAGTCGATGAAATATGGGTGGTCTGGGTGGATAGGGAAACCCAGATCAAGAGGCTCATGCAGCGGGACGGGATAAACAGGGAAGAGGCACTGCAAAGGCTTGCGGCGCAGATGCCCATGGAGGAGAGAAGACGTTACGGAAAGGTGATTATTGACAACAGCGGGCCCCTCTCAGAGACCGAACGGCAGGTACGGGAGGCGTGGGAGAGGGAGATTTGCGTATAGGGGCGCTTATTGGCGCACAACAAAGAAGGGCCGCCCTGTGTGGGGCGGCCCTTTTGTCAATCGCTACTTCTTGATTATGATGCAGTCGAATGTTGCCTGAATGCGCCGGTTTTTCTGCCGTCCCTCTCTGGTCTTGTTGTTGGCGATCGGTTTGGTGAGGCCGTATCCCTTTAACGAGAGCCGTTCCGGGGCGATGCCGTAATTTTTGTTCAGGTAATTCCTGACGCTTGCGGCACGCTGTTCGGATAGCTTCATGTTGTAATCATGACCGCCGACATTGTCGGTGTGCCCTTCGATGGTCCCTTTGGCTTCCTGGTATTGTTTCATGAACTCGGCTACTTTGCCGATTTCCGTGTGGTATTTCGGCTTGATAACGGCCTTGCCGGTATCGAACTCGATCTTCAGGACTATGCAGACTTTTTCACGCTTCGGCGGCGGTGGCGGAGCGGTAACCTGGATATTGCCCGCACTTGTTGTCGTACCCCCCTCGCCGGTGCATGTCAGTGTATAGGTGGTATCGGCCGTCGGGGTTATCGTCATGGATCCTTGCGGTCGGACCGGGCCGATGTCCGGCTGTATCTCACAGTTCGTGGCGTTCTGCGAACTCCAGTTGAGTGTGGCTGAACGCCCCTGCATGATTGCGCCAGGAGTAACTGCCAGTCTGCTTGTCGGCTCCGGTGGTGGCATGGGGGCCGGGGTAGCGGCTTTTGGCTCTTCTTGAGCAATCGGCTCCGGTATAACTTCCTTCGCCACCGGCGTCGGTGCCGGTTTTGCGCCACCAAACGCATAGGTGATCCCAACGGTGTACTCAAGATTATTAAGCGGTGACCGATTGGTAGTGATCAAGTGGCGGACATCCCCCCTGAGGGCAAGCTCCTCAGTGAGAGCATACTTAACGCCGGCGCCGTAATCGATAACCCCCTGCTTCAATTTTCTGTTATTGTTTTTATTGGTTACCGAAATGCCGCCGGCCCCTATCGCAATGAAGGGCACCAACTTCTTAGCGGGCATAAAATGATAGAGTCCTTCCAGGCGGTAATTGTAAGCATGCACCTCACGATCGCCCCCTTTGGTCGGTTTTGTGGCAACGAAGTCAAACACCGCTTCCAGTCCGATGTTTTCAGTAAAGTTGTAACCGCCCCTTATCCCGTAGACCGGCCTGCTCTTCAGGCTTTGAACGCCGTCAAACATGTACCCGCCGATGAACGGAGAGATTGTAAATGTTTCTGACTCCACGGCGGCCCATGCGGATGAAGCGAAAGCCACCAGTATGGATACAACAACCAATGTTAATAATTTTTTCTTCATAACTACCTCCCTTTCGGATTAGATTGTTACATGTACTACCCGGCCTGCAGCTCAGACGTACAATGCGGACATCGAACCGCCTTGACCGGTATGCTTGAGAAACAATAGGAACACTCCTTGGCCGTAGGAGCAGTTTCAGGCTGTTCACGTTTCAGCCTATTGATTTGACGGACCAAGAGAAAGATGGCAAAGGCGACGATCAAGAAATCGATAGTCGTATTAAGGAAAAGTCCGTAGTTGATTGTGGCCGCGCCGACCTTTTTCGCCTCTGCCAGTGTTTCGTAATCAGTGCCGGAGAGGTTGATGAAAAGGTTGCTGAAATCCATCTTGCCGATCAGGCTGCCGATGGGGGGCATCAAAATGTCATTAACGAGAGAGGTGATGATTTTCCCGAAGGCGGCGCCGATGATGATGCCGACGGCCATGTCGATGACATTCCCCTTCATCGCGAATTCTTTGAATTCCTTCAACATGCCTTTTTCCTCTCTTGGACAGAGTATATTTGAGACATTCTCTCGCGGTTTCGGGACTGTCTCGGACGTATTAAAAAATACTGCCCGGTCCTGGTGCATTAGATTGCGACACAGAACCAACTATATCCAACATCTGGTGGACGTCAAGGCTTCCGCGCAATAATTTTTGCACTCATAAATGGCGATGACAGAGGATCCAGCTCCAGCATTTTGTATCCATGATGTCATCACTCCACTGCTACACCGAATTCTACGCGGCTGGCGCTCTCTCCTTCCCTAGCCGGAGCCTTGAACATATCCCCCTTCTTCTCGAAGATACCTTCCGGCGGCAGTTTCCTCTCGGCGACTAGGAAATTACGCACCGCCACGACCCGGTCGCGGGCCAGGCTCTGAAGCTCATCATTTCCCACGACGGTATGGGTCAGGATCAGTTTCCGCATTTCGTCGTCGGGGATATCCTTAACAAGGCCAATGAGGTTGCGTGGCTTGGGAAACTTCTCCTTTCGGTAGACCGCCTTCAGCCAGGTCGGCTGTTCCTGGGGAAGGATTTCCATGGTCTCGGCGCTCTGGCCTTCCAGGTTCTTCTTCTCCTTGACCAGTGCGAGGAATTTCTCGGTCTTCATTTTCCTGAGAAGCACCTCCCTGCGGTACCCCTCCGGGGAAGCTAAGGGGAAGCTAAGGGGACGTTGTTAAGTTGTTGACTAACTCGTTGCCATCTGCTATCTTTCTTCCATGCCAAGCACGCACGCATCGACCAGCCAGGCCTTCTCCATCACGTGATCGCCCGGAGAGGTGGATATTCTGGACGACCAGGACAGGAAAGGGTCAAGAAAGGCGTACCGGACAGCATCATACTCCTACTCCGGTGCATATTCAAGTGGAGAGCATGGTGCCGAGCCAGACCACTTGTTCTACGCCCCGGAGCCTTCACTCACGATTTCGTCAAAGTCTTCCACGAATTGGTGAAATTGAGATGAGATCATGCACATCAGCCAGTCGCTATGACGACCGGGAAGTCTGCCAAGAAGTAAAGCGGACCGAAGTTTCCCGGCAACATTATCCGCCTGGAGAAACTAGAAAAGTATTATCTGCCCCGCTGACGGCATCAGAACACTTCCTTCAGGTCATCTCTCGAATATTCGGGAAGTTCCCCGTCTTCCATACCCCTCATGGCCAGAGCAAGCGATATTTCTGACGGGGCGAAACGTTCTTGGGCGACACCCTGACGCATCGATTTCGTTTCAAGATAGCCGACGAAATCCAGCACTTCGGCTTGAACTGATTCGGGTAAATTTTGCAGATACTCGCAAATTTTTTCCGCAACGGACATGGAAGCCTCCCTTGCTGCTTTTTTCCGCACTATATCACAAATATCTTCATCCCACAAATATCTTCATCCCATGTACGCGCCAACTCTACTTTCTGACTTACCTGCTGCTCTTCTGCGGCAAATCCAAGCGACATTTATACGGTCTCCAGAGTCGATCAAGAATGCCCTGTGGCTGTCATCCTTGGAAACAAAGAGTTGACAATTGGTTTGACAAATGTCGGATAACTATGCGATAAGAGATAGGTTATCTTTTCCCTGAAAACGGGCCCCAACACGGGGCCATACTTGTTTCAGGCCAAGAACAGAGGGTATATGTAATGTATTATTCACACGTGCTTGCCACCGGCAGCGGCATCCCCGCCCGTATTGTAGCCAACAATTTTTTTGATTATCTGGTGGAAAACGCCGATGAATGGATATTTTCCAGGACCGGCATCCGTGAACGGCGGTTCGCCGCCGACCATGAGGCAACCTCCGATCTGGCTACCACTGCGGCTAACAACGCCCTGGAGCGGGGAGGCATCGACCCGGCGGAGCTGGACTGCATAATCATCGGCACCTCGACCCCGGACATGATGCTTCCATCCACCGCCTGCATGGTGCAGAAGAACATCGGCGCCGGGAACGCCTTCGCCTTCGACATGAACGCCGTATGCAGCAGCCTCATTTATGCCCTGGAAACCGCCGACAACTTCATCAAGTCGGGCAAGTACAAGAAAATACTGGTGATAGGCGCCGACACCTACTCAAAGTTTCTCGATTTTCAGGATAAAACAACTTCCCCCCTGTTCGGCGACGGGGCCGGCGCAGTGCTGCTCTGCGCCAGTAAGGAACGGAAAGGGATATTGCAGAGCCTCATAAAGAGCGACGGCAACGGCTGGGATCTCATACAGGTTCCCTCCTCCGGTTCCAGAAAACCGATAACCGCCGCAACCATTGAACTTCGGGAAAACACCTTCAAGATGGTCGGCAGAAGCGTCTTTGCATTCGCCACCGATGTAATCCCCCGGATCATAGAAGAGGTAACCGCAAGGGAAGGGATCACGCCGGACCAGCTTGACCACATCATTCCACACCAGGCCAATGTCCGGATTATCGACTTCATCTCGAAAAAAACCGACATCTCAAAGGATAAATTCCTCCTCAACCTCGATCGCTACGGCAATACCGCCGCCGCCTCCGTGGGCATCGCTCTCGACGAAAACCTTCGCAACGGCGTCATCAAACCGGGTGAATTGGTCCTGACCATGGGCTTCGGTGGCGGTCTCTCGTGGGGAGGGATATTGATCCGGTTCTGAAAGTTCCTTATTTGCCCAGGAAGGGACTCATAACCATATATGCCATAAGGGCCATTGCCGCAGAGGCCGGGATGGTCAGCACCCATGCCCACAGTATGCGATAGGCAATCCCCCAGTTTACCGCCGATATCCTTTTAGTCAGGCCTACCCCCAGAATTGTGGAGGTTATTACGTGCGTGGTGCTGGTAGGCATCCCAAAAGCGGCAGCCCCCATGATTACGCCCGCGGAAGCGGTTTCGACACAGAAACCGTGCACCGGCTGCAACTTTACGAAATCATGTCCCACCGTCTTGATTATGCGCCATCCGCCAGCCGCCGTACCTAAAGCCATCGCAGTAGCGCACGCTATCATTACCCAGGCAGGCACCTGGAAAGAATTTAGATAACCGTAACTGACCAGGGCCATGGTTATAACACCCATAGACTTCTGGGCATCGGCGGTGCCGTGGGAAAAGGCCATCAAAGCCGCTGAAAGGATTTGCAGCCGTCTGAATCCTTTGTTCAATGCATATGGGGCTCTGTTACGGAAAGCCCACATCATCGCAGCCATAAATGCAAAGCCCATCACTGTGCCAATAACGGGGGAAATCAGTAGCGCCAGAATAATTTTCTTCAGACCAGTCCAATGGAGTGCATCAACTCCGGCATGGGCAATGACCGCCCCCATGAGCCCGCCGATTATTGCGTGGGACGACGACGAGGGAAGACCGTAGTACCAGGTAATCAGGTCCCATATTATCGCGCCGGTAATGCCGGCCAGCACAACCATTTGTGTAATGTTGTCCGTATCTACGATCCCCTTGCCGATGGTTGTAGCCACCTTGGTGGAAATCATCGCTCCGGCGAAATTCAGGACAGCCGCCATGATGATAGCAGCCCTAATCGACATGGCGCGGGTGGAAATGCAGGTGGCAATGGCATTGGCGGTATCGTGAAAACCGTTGATATAATCGAACAGCAGCGCTGCCGCAATGACCAACACCAGCATCAAGAAAGTTTCAGGCATTTTTCATCACCACGCTTTCCAGAATATTAGCCGCGTCTTCGCATTTGTCGGTGGCTCGCTCTAGGGTCTCGTATATTTCCTTCCACTTGATGAGCTGTATCGGACATTTCTCCTCGTCGAACAGGCGGCTGATCGCCTCTCGACAGACCCGGTCCGCCTCGTTTTCCAGGGAATTTACCTCAACGCAATATTCGGCAATAGGCTCCAGTTTCCCCCCCAGCAAGGCAACCGCCTTGTCGATGGTCTGGCAGGACTTGAGGATAATGAAAGCGAGCTCCTTGGCCTCCGGCGTGGGCTTTTCCACATTGTACATCACAACGCGCTGCGCAGAGGCGTCGATCAGGTCGAGGATGTCGTCCAGCGCCCCGGAGAGTGCATAGATATCCTCCCGGTCAAATGGTGTGATAAAGCTCTTATTGAGCTTCTTGACGATGTCATGGGTCTGGGTATCACCCTTGTGCTCTATTTCCTTGATCCGGCGCTGGCTGTCGGCCGGATCCTCGAACTTGTCCATCATATCCTTCAGTATCTCGGCCCCTGCTATGATATTGCGGGTCATCTCCTTAAACATGGCGAAAAATTTCTCTTCCTTTGGTATCAGTCCAAACATCACTACCTCCATGCCGCCCGGGAAACCCGGTCCGTTTGATCGTTGCAAAAACTTTTGATTAGTACCACAAATCCCATGCTCTTGACAGATTAAATTATTGACGTGCGCTATGAAACAATTAGTTTATTTTAACTTGATTTTGCGTCTCGCATCACCTATCTATTTATATTCAGACCCTTAAGGAGCTTACATGCACCCACTCCACGCCGCGCTCTTGGGCGCCCTACAGGGCCTCACCGAAATCCTGCCCATAAGCAGCTCGGCCCACCTGATTCTGCTCCCATGGCTGCTCCACTGGCCTGAATCAGGGCTCACCTTCGACGTCGCGCTTCACCTGGGGACCCTGATAGCCCTTTCTTGCTACTTTTGGCGCGACATCATGGAACTCACCCGCAAATTCATGAATGGCCTGACTATACGGGGTAAATACGGCCAGGAGGACCGACTCCCGTTCTACATAATTGTCGGCACCATCCCGGCGGCCATTGTCGGCAAGACGCTGGAAGGCCCCATCGAGGATATTTTTCGCAATAGTCCGGCGCTGATTGCCACCTTTCTGATACTGTTCGGCCTGCTTCTGGCCTTTGCCGACACCACCGGAGCCAAGCGCCTGCAGATGAACAACGTCACTCTCAAGTTCGCCATAATCATCGGCCTCGCCCAGTGTCTGGCGCTCGTTCCCGGTGTATCCCGTTCAGGCGTCACCATCACTGCGGCTCTTCTCCTCGGTTTTAACCGTGAGACATCCACCCGCTTCTCCTTTCTCCTGTCGCTTCCAATTGTGGCCGGCGCCGCCGCACTCAAGCTAGGCGAACTGGCGCGGCACGGCATTCCCCCCGGTGAAGTCGCTCCGCTTCTTATCGGCATCGCCACCTCGGCGCTGTTCGGCTACCTGAGCGTCGCTTTTTTGATCCGCCTGGTGCAGCGCTATTCCCTCTACCCATTCGTCTGGTACCGGCTGGTTGCCGGGGCAGGAACACTGCTCTATATTTTCGCATTTCACTAAAGCACTATTCGTAATTCACTGTTCATACAAGCAGCGCAGACGCAAAAGCGCCGCTTTCCGAAAGGGAGATATATGGCGGGGGGAATTAAAAGGTGGCCCGAAGCGGAGCGGCCCAGGGAAAAGCTCTGCAAGCATGGGCCGGAGGCTTTGACCGATGCGGAATTGCTCGCGCTGGTTCTCCGCACCGGCAACGCCACAGGCGGACAGAGCGCCATTGATCTGGGACGTGAACTGCTAAGGGAATTCGGCGATCTCCGCACCCTTGCGGGGGCCACGATTACGGAAATATGCCGACTGAAAGGGACCGGTCCGGCCAAGGCCGCCTCTGTCAAGGCCTCTCTTGAACTGGCCAACCGCTGCCAGGCTCGACGGATGGCAAGCTATGACCGCTACACCTCGCCGCAACAAGTCTACGAGCACTACCATTTCAACTATCGTGACCGGCGTAAGGAATATTTCCTGACAATGCTCTTGGACGGCAAAAATCGGGTGATACGTGAAGTCCGGATATCAGAAGGTTCTCTGAACCAGAGCATCGTCCACCCACGTGAGGTCTTCAATCCGGCAGTGCGTGAGTCAGCAGCCGCCATCATCCTGGTACACAACCACCCCTCCGGCGATCCGGCCCCAAGCCGGGAGGATATCGAGATTACACGCCGCCTGAAGGAGGCCGGAGAGCTTTTGGGGATCAAGGTCCTCGATCACATTATCATCGGTGATGGACGGTATCACAGTTTTGTGGACCAGAAAATGATGTAAGGAACTCCTGAATCACGTCACGGATTCAGGTTAATCACATCCCCTACAGACTCTCCACAATCTTTTCCTGTTTATAATGAAGCCTGTTCAATGCGTGGATGTACGCCTTTGCCGAGGCCTCGATAATGTCTGTGGATGAGCCGCGACCGATCACGGTCCGCGCCCCTTCCGTCACGCGCACCGTCACCTCCCCCTGCGCGTCGGTGCCGCCGGTTATGGAGCCGACGTTGAAATGTTCAAGCTTCGGCTTTGTCTTTGTCAGTTTCCTGATCGCCTTCAGCGTGGCGTCCACCGGGCCATCCCCCACTTCGGCCGTCCGCGCCTGTGAGCCGCCGATCTCCATCTGCACGGTGGCTGTGGCCATTCCAAAAGAGCCACAGGTTACAGTCAGATGGGACAGCTTATATCTTTCGTCCGGCCGCATCAGCACTTCATCCGCCACGATAGCGTCCAGATCCTCATCGAACAACTCTTTTTTAAGGTCGGCAAGCGCCTTTAAACGGACAAATGCCTTGTTCAGTTGTTCATCATCCAGATCATACCCCATGTCTTCCAGTCTTTTCCTGAACGCATGCCGTCCTGAATGCTTGCCCATCACAAGGAGATTCGCCTTCAACCCCACGGATTCGGGGGTCATGATTTCGTAGGTGGACTTTTCCATCAATACCCCATGCTGGTGTATCCCGGATTCGTGCGCAAAGGCGTTTGCGCCGACAATCGCCTTGTTTGGCTGGACCAGAATGCCGGTAACGGTGCTAAGGAGCCGACTGGCCGGCGTCAGTTGTTCGGTGGCCACATTGGTCCTGAATGGAAGGATGTCATGACGTGTCCTCAAGGCCATGACAAATTCTTCAAGAGAGCAGTTGCCGGCCCGCTCACCGATGCCGTTGATCGTGCATTCCACCTGCCCGGCGCCGGCCTGCACGGCGGCAATGGAATTCGCCACCGCAAGCCCCAAGTCATTGTGGCAGTGGATGGAGAGGACCGCTTTGCCGATATCGGCAACATTTTCCTTCAGATACGTGATTATATCGAAATATTCGAACGGAATCGTATAGCCGACAGTATCGGGGATATTTATCGTGGTGGCGCCCGCATCAATGGCCGCCGCCACCACCTCGGCAAGGAACTTCCGATCGCTGCGGGACGCATCCTCGCAGGAAAATTCAACGTTGGGTGTATAAGACTTCGCCCGCTTAACCGCCTTCACCGCCGCCGCCAACACCTGCTTTGGTGTCATCTGCAATTTGTATTTCATGTGGATGTCCGAAGTGGCGATTACTGTGTGAATTCGAGCCTTATCCCCCGCATACTTGAGCGCTTCCCATGCCCGGTCTATATCCTGAAAATCGGCCCGACTAAGGCCCGCTATCTCCGGCCCCTTGATGGTCTGAGCGATTTTTTTCACCGCTTCGAAATCACCTTCGGAAGCAATCGGAAAGCCCGCCTCAATCACGTCCACGTTCAGCTTCTGCAATTGCCGGGCTATCCGGAGCTTCTCTTCGATGTTCATGCTTGCGCCGGGGGACTGCTCTCCGTCCCGCAGAGTGGTGTCGAATATCTTGATGGTTCTCAGCCCGGTTTTTTGTTTTGCCATGATCAAATCTCCTTTGTCCATTATTGGTGTATCGTAGCTATCTCCCAGGAAAATCACGCTGAAAATAAAAAAGCCTCCACCCCAACAAGGGGCGAAGGCTTATGCTCCGCGGTACCACCCTTTTTATCCGCCAAAGCGGACCTCTTTGTCCCCGTCACGTGGGAAGGCGTCCCCGGCTGCGGATACTAGCATATCCTTTCACCAGGGCGGCTCCAAGGCGAGTTCATCCATCCTCCTACCGGTTCGCACCAACCACCGGCTCTCTGAAAGAAGGAACGGGACTACTACTCCTCTTCACAGCCTTTTGCAATTGTCTTCTGATAGTAAAGAAATTCCTTGTTCGCTGTCAAGAAATTTTTGATTTTTTAAACTTTTTGCACTGCATCAAATAAAGAGTTTACAACCATATGGTGTTTGCTTATCATGCCTGAAACATGAGGGATAATACGATCGACATCACCATCTGCCCGATGAACGAAGCGGACCTGGATGATATTCTGGCCATAGAGACTGCTTCTTTTCCCTACCCCTGGAGCAGGACCCACTTTCTTGATGAACTTAATTCCCCTTACGCATATCCCCTCGTTGCCTTCTGTTCGGAGGGAAGGCTCGCGGGATATATTTGCCACACATTCCTGCTTGATGAAGGGCATATCATGAATGTAGCTGTACATCATGATTTTCGTGGGCGTGGCGTTGGAAGCATGCTGGTGGAACGGGTTATAGGGGAGTGTCGTGAAAAGGAGGCCGAATTTATTCGCCTGGAGGTCCGCATCTCAAATCATCCCGCCATTGCGCTTTACCGCCGGTTCGGCTTTGTTGAAACCGGGCGACGGAAGCTATATTATCATGGCGGGGAAGACGCAATCCTTATGGAATACGAGTTTTGACCGGGAGGAAGCCAGTATGAACTTTAAAACGACCGTGCTCTCCAATACCGAAGCATCACCCGGCTACTTCCGGATGCGGATGACCACACCTCCGGGGTTTGCCAACAGCGCAACCCCCGGACAGTTTGTAATGCTGCGGGTGCGGAATTCCATTGACCCACTTTTACGCCGTCCTTTCGGGATATTTGACCTGGGACGAATGGGAACCGAATATCCGGGGGTGGAGCAGCCATTTCTAGAAATCCTCTACAAGGTACTGGGGAAGGGGACCGGCATGCTTTCCACCCTGCGCCATGGGGACCGTCTGGAACTCCTCGGTCCGCTCGGCAAGGGGTTCAGAGTGGCTGACACGGATGCCGACCGGATACTGGTAGGCGGCGGGGTCGGCCTTGCGCCACTCTACTATCTGGCTAAAGAGATGGTCAAGACCTCGCGGGTCCACCTGTTTGTCGGCGGGAAGAGCAGGGAGGATGTGCTCTGCATAACCGAGTTCGAGCGGCTCGGCGCGGAGTGTTACGTTTCCACCGATGACGGAACGCTGGGGGAGAGAGGTTTCGTGACGGCGGCGCTGGAGCAGCACCTGACAAACACCGAAGGGGGTAAGAGCCTGTTTGCGTGCGGCCCGATGCCGATGCTCAGGGAGGTTGCGGATATCGCCGGGCGGACCGGTACACCCTGTCAGGTCTCGCTGGAGGCCTACATGGCCTGCGGCGTAGGCGCCTGCCTCGGCTGCGTCATCAAAGGGCGCAACCATACTGAGGCAGCCCCAGATTACCGTTGCACCTGCAAGGATGGGCCGGTGTTTGACCATAAGGAGCTGCTCTGGGAATAATACCAAGTCGCAATTAAACGCTGACGTTGTTGGTTCCTGGGAGCTTGCGGAACCCTGCCGCAGCTGTTATGATTTAAGATAACATGTAATACCAATTTCAAATCAAAGATGCAGTCAAGGCGACGAGGATTGAGGCGACGAAGGCATACAACCAGTATGTTGAGGAGCCGGAGACGAGCCAACGAAGAGGGCGCTTTGATTTGGAATTGGTATAAAATCACGAGGAGGGACTGATAGTGCGAAGAATCATTGCTGCACTTATCCTGCCGGTATTCATTATTTCAGGCTGTGCTAGCTACAAGACCCAGCATACTGGCTTTAGGCCTCCGGCAGCATATCCCGGAAACGTGGATGCTAACAGAGTCGCGATAGGAGGCGAGGCTTATGTTGGCAAGGCAGTGGCAAAGGAGGCATTTGGCTTTGACATACGAGATGCAGGGCTACTGCCGGTGCAACTGGTAATGGACAACAAGAGCGGCAACTCCCTGGAGCTCGTCAGCTCACAGACCTTTCTGGTTGATGACAACGGTCGCTACTGGAACGTTATACTCAACCGGGATGCGGTAGAGCGGGTGGACAAATATACCGAGATGGGCGCTTTCCTGGGCAAGGGGGCGGGTAAGGGAGCCATACTCGGCGCAGTGGCCGGCACCATCTTGGGGGCAGCTATTGGCATCGTTTCCGGTCGCAATGTAGGGACAGCCATCGGCAAGGGTGCGGCAATCGGAGCGGCTGGCGGAGCGCTCATCGGCGGCACGAAGGAAGGGACCTCCAGCGAACGCCCATACCGGATAGCAGACGACATACGCGACAAGGGGCTAGAAGGAAAAGTGATCCCCGATGAACATCTGGCGAACGGCTTCATTTTCTTCCCTGGCGAGGCGCCTTCGGCAAAGGAACTGCGGCTGCAATACCGGGAAAATGAAACCGGCAAGCTACGCTCGGTTGTACTGAAACTTAAATAGGCGCGCAAATGCAGCACGGATCAGATTTGACCCCCATCAACCAAAATACGGCGAGGAGGAATAAACTCATGCTGGCGCGATTGACAAAATGGTTTATTACGGGACTCTGCACTTTGCTGGCCAGTTGCGCCATTGTAACAATCAATGTCTATTTCCCCGAAAAGGATGTGAAGCAGGCATACAAATCCCTTGACGAGATGCTACTCAAGCAGGGGGGAGAAAAGACGGCGCCGCCGGAAGGAACAACGCCGCCGCCTGCGGGCAAAGAGGAGGAAACAAAGCCACAAAGCCTGCTGCTGCAGAAAAAGCGGTTCAGCTTTTCGTTTGTGAGCGTGGCGTTAGCCGACGACAATGTTGCCTTCGACCTCGCGGTGGAGCTCTCAAGCATGCCGGACGTTCTAAAGGCTTATGACGAGATGAAGGCGCGTCTACCCCAGATGGACTCCCTGCGCGACAGCGGGGCGGCAGGTGAGAACCGGCAGGGGTTGGTGGTGGTGCGCGACAAGGCCAAATTAGGCGGCAACCAGGCGCTGATAAAGGCGGAGAATGACAACCGCAAGACCGTAATCACCGGCATGGCCAGGGCGGTGCTGAAATTCAACAAACAGCCCGAGACCAAGGCGAGCCTCAATCAGGCGCTTGGCAAGGCTGCGGCCATCTATGCGGAGACTAGGCGGGATGCGGCCAAACCGGGGTGGTGGGTGGAACTGCCTAACGGCAACTGGGTGCAGAAGTAAAAGGAAAATACACTTTGAACCACAAAGGATGATAGCGATGAGAACTCTGAATCCCGAATACGTGGAAGCGGTACGCCGGGATGTGAATCCATGTCCTTTCTTCTCGCTTCTCTCCATTGAAATCAAGGGACTTGGATGGGGTGAAGCGATTCTCGAACTCATGGCTCAGCAAAAGCATCTACAGCCATTCGGTGTCGTACATGGGGGCGCTTTTGCCTCGCTCATAGACGCGACCGCCTTCTGGGCTACCTACACTGAAGTGCCCGAAGGCCTTGGCATGACTACTGTAGATCTCAAGTTAAATTATCTTGCTCCGGTAACCGCCGGGCGCATAATCGCAACAGGAAAATGTTTGCGAGCGGGAAGGACTCTGTATCTTGGCGAGGTTTCTGTTAGAGACGAGTCGGGGCAATTGCTCGCTCATGGAACATCCACGCTGATGGTTTTGAAGAATCTCCAGATGGAAGGTGTGCCCACGTGGCCGCGAAAATACCTGGACTGAAACGACAAACCTGAATCCGTGACGATTGAATGGCGGAGCGAGCGTAATGCCGGGGCCAATCGTTGCCCACGCGGTATCACACCAGCTTTGCCGGGTGAACTTCGCAAATGCGGTCGCAATGTCCTGAAACGCCAAGGCAGAGGCATTTAAGCGAGAGAAGCCATGAAAGCGTCACGGATTCAGAACAAAGCTTTGCTCCAGAGTCTGACCGGTCGCTAGCGGAGAAACCCGCAACGCCTTGAACCGTTCACACAATAGGGGATCATGAAGGAATAGAGATGATTTTGGATGTACTTGAGAATGCACACCGTTATCTTGCCCTGAACAAGGGATTTGCAGAGGCGATTGAATTTCTCATGCGCACTGACCTGAATGAACTGCCTGTGGAGAGGTATGGGATAGACGGGGAGCGCGTTTATGCGATGGTGTCAAAGGGGCCTGGGCGCAAGAAAGAGGACGCTCTACTCGAAACTCATGATAAATACATTGACATCCAATTGGTACTGGCAGGAACCGATGATATGGGTTGGAAACCAAGGTCATTGTGTAAACAGCCATCCGGGGAATACAATCAGGAAACTGACGTTCAGTTCTTTGCAGACGAACCGGATGTCCGGCTCTCTACTGAACGTGGCGCTTTTGTGATCTTCTTCCCGGAAGATGCGCACATGCCGCTGATCTCGTCAGGGCAGCTCCACAAAGTTGTTGTCAAGGTTGCAGTGGATCAGAAATGAATTGCCTTTGGTGATCAGGATAGTTTCCAGATACTGCCGGGCAATGCTCTAATTTTTCTTCTACACTTCCCGCCTAATTTTACGCCTGAGCCGAACAAACAAACCAAATCAGCATACCCCATGCGCTCCTTATTTTTTTCAAAGTAGCTGATCTCTCTTTTGTCATATCCCGGTAGATATCCCAAAGCTTCAATCGCCTTGATGGCCTCCTCCTCCACATTGCCCCTGTTCAGTAATACCCCCTTGCCCTCAAGGAGAGGGTTGGGGTTGGATACCGTACCAACAAATTTACAGCAGACCCCACGGACAGGTTTCTACCTCCTGAGTGATAACCTTGATTTTATCAATGTTTCTATGGAAAAGGGAGCTGGATTCTGCTAAAAGAAAGCATTACAACTATTTGCAATGCGTTGTGCGCTATTTATAATTTTCCGGAAAATACATTGCCGAACAATCAGCGTCAATGAAAGGAAGAATCGGTGCCCCGCATCTTCGACAATATAGAGCAGAAGCTCCTCCCTGCCCTGCGAGAAACCCTGAATGTTACCGAACGGGCCGATTTCTGCGTTGGTTACTTCAATCTGCGGGGCTGGAAACAACTCGATTCTTATGTCGAAGAGTGGTCTGGTGGTGACGGCAACTGCTGTCGCCTGCTTGTCGGCATGCAGCGCCCGCCACAAGAGGAATTGCGCAATGTCTTCGCGCTTGTGAAGCAAGACGGCAGCATGGATAATCAGACTGCTATCCGGCTTAAAAAGAAGCTGGCTGAGGATTTTCGCGAACAGTTGACCAAAGGGGCGCCGACAAACGAGGATGAAGCCGGTCTGCGCCGACTGGCGGCGCAAATCAAGGCGGGCAAGGTTGTCGTAAAGCTGTTTCTGCGGCACCCTCTACATGCAAAACTCTATCTGTTATTCCGCTCCGATCCCATCAATCCGGTAATAGGCTATCTTGGCAGCAGCAATCTCACGTTTCCCGGTCTCTCGGGGCAAGGCGAATTGAACGTGGATGTGCTTGACCACGACGCCACGCACAAGCTGGCGAACTGGTTTGAAGAGCGCTGGAACGACCGCTGGTGCCTCGATATTTCCGGTGAACTGATTCAGATAATTGAGGGAAGCTGGGCGCGTGAGGAAATCATCCCGCCATACCATATCTATCTGAAGATGGCTTATCATCTTGCCCAGGAAGCCCGTGAAGGTTTGCTGGAATTTCGCATCCCCCGTGACTTCGGCAAGAAGCTTTTCGCGTTCCAGACGGCAGCGGTCAAAATTGCCGCCCATCACCTGAACAAGCGCGGGGGGGTGCTGATCGGAGATGTGGTCGGGTTGGGAAAAACCCTGATGGCGACCGCACTGGTGCGAATCTTTGAGGACGATCACGGGCTGGAAACCTTGATAATCTGCCCCAAGAACCTCGTGCCCATGTGGGAAGACTATCGAGACCAGTACCGCATGCGGGCCAGAGTCATGTCGATCAGCCAAGCGACACGGGAACTGCCTAGCCTGCGCCGCTATCGGCTGGTGCTGATTGATGAGAGCCACAACCTGCGCAATCGTGAAGGCAAACGGTACCGCGCCATTCAGGAATACATTCAGGAAAACGAAAGCAAGTGCATTCTCCTTTCCGCAACCCCTTACAATAAGGCCTATAGTGACCTTTCCAGCCAGTTACGCCTTTTTGTCCCGGAAGGTCAGGCCCTGAGCATCAGGCCGGAGCGGCTTTTGAAGGAAATGGGAGAGACGGAATTCATCCGCCGCCACCAATGCCCGGTCCGGTCGCTGGCGGCGTTTGAAAAGAGCGAATTCACCGATGACTGGCGTGAATTGATGCGCCTCTATATGGTGCGCCGGACGCGGGGTTTTATTCAGGACAACTATGCAGATACCGATCCGGAGACGGGACGCGGATTTCTCACCTTCGAAGACGGCGCCCGGTCCTATTTCCCCACGCGGCAACCAAGGACCGTCAAGTTCCCGATTAACGACAGAGACGCAGAAGACCAGTATGCGCGCCTTTATGCTCCGGATATCGTGGATACCATCAACGTGCTCGGCCTCCCCCGCTATGGCTTGGGAAACTATGTTGCTGCTTCGCCCCATGAACCGCCTACGCCACACGAGGCAAAACTGCTGCATGACTTATCCCGTGCGGGAAAACGCCTCATGGGTTTTTGCCGGACCAACCTCTTCAAACGCCTCGAAAGCAGTGGGCAGGCATTTATTCTATCTCTGGAGCGGCATATTTTAAGGAACTATGTTTTCCTTCATGCCATCGAACAGGGGCAACCAATCCCCATCGGCACACTTGATGCCGGTTCTCTGGATGCCACTGTCTATGATGAAGATGCCGACGATGTATCTGTAACGGCCGATCTCTTTGAAGATGATGACGCTGTAAAATGCACGATAACGGGAACATCAGGACCGCGTACCGAAGCGGAGTTCCGAAAACGCGCAGCAGAAATATATGCCGAGTACGCCGGTCATTATAAAAAGCGCTTCAAATGGCTCCGACCGTCCCTGTTTGTCGGAACACTGGCGAAAGACCTGGTAAATGACGCCACCGCCCTTCTGCTGGTCTTGCACAAGTGCGGTCAATGGGAGGCGGCCAAAGACGCCAAGCTGTGCGCATTAATAGAACTCCTGACGCAGAAACATCCAATGGAGAAGGTGCTCGTCTTTACCCAGTTTGCCGACACGGTCCGCTATCTTGAAGCCCAGTTGAACGCGCGGGGGATTAAACAGCAGGCGGGGGCGACCGGCGCATCGGCAGATCCGACGCTTCTTGCGTGGCGCTTCAGTCCGGTGAGTAATAACAAGCGCGGCCGGATTCCACCTGACGAAGAATTGCGCGTTCTGATTGCAACGGACGTTCTCAGTGAGGGGCAGAACCTTCAGGATTGCGCCGTCATCGTCAACTATGATCTCCCCTGGGCGATAATCCGCCTGATCCAGCGGGCCGGCCGTGTGGACCGTATCGGCCAGCAGGCGGAAAATATCGTCTGCTATTCGTTCCTCCCGACCGATGGGGTGGAGCGTATAATAAAGCTCCGCGCACGGGTCCGCCGACGCCTGCGGGAAAACGCCGAGGTAGTCGGCGCCGACGAAGCATTCTTTGAAGGTGACGGCGCTGATGGCAGCTCACTCGATCACCTTTATAACGAAAAAGCGGGCATCCTTGATGGTGACACAGACACCGAGGTTGACCTTGCATCATACGCCTGGCAGATATGGAAGAACGCCATAACCGCCGATCCGCGCCTGCAAAAGACCATTCCCGCGCTGCCTCCGGTGGTGTATTCAACAAAAGAATTGAAGTCCCCCTTGATAAAGGGGGATTTAGGGGGATTTGCCTCTAAAACAAAATCCCCCCCGGCCCCCCTTTGTCAAGGGGGGAATGATAGTGAAGGCGTCCTCGTCTATCTGCGCACCGCCGAAGGCAACGATTCCCTTGCCTGGATAGACACACAGGGCAAGAGCGTCACAGAATCCCAGTTTGCCATCCTGAAAGCCGCTGAATGCTCCTCCGATACTCCTGCGCTTCCGCGGCAGGAAAACCATCACGAACTGGTGCTGGCAGGGGTGGAGCAGATTGTCGCGGAAGAGAAGACCGTCGGCGGCCAGTTGGGACGGCCTTCGGGCGCGCGTTACCGCACTTACGAGCGGTTGAAACGGTATGCTGAAGAGGTCAAAGGGACGCTGTTCGACTCCCCGGCGCTTCACAAGACCATTGATGAAATCTATCGCTACCCCTTGCGCCAGACGTCAACCGATACGCTTAACCGGCAACTGCGCAGCGGCATCTCCGATCAGTCGCTGGCCGAGCTCGCCATGGCGCTTCGGGAAGAAGACCGGCTTTGTCTCATCCATGAAGAAGAGCAAAGCTTCGAACCGCGCATTATCTGTTCGCTGGGGTTGGTTGTCGGCAAGGGGGCTGAATAAGTGGCAATAAATACTGCCAGATCACTTGAACTGTTGAAAAGGTTCGATTTCCAGGCACTCTTCATAGATGAACTGGGATGGGACCGATACTCACGACAGCTAGAGGTTGCCATTGATGGCCAGCTCTTTACCGCCACGGCCTTTGCCGAGAAAAAAGGCGTTCAGATTTTTGCCTGCGGTCCCGGCAAGGACGGGCGCATTCCCGACCGCGCCCTTTGCCGCAGAATCGACAAGGAAGTCGGCAAGACCGCCCACGAACGGCTCATCATCTTTTTTGACGGCGCAAAGACCAACCAGTTCTGGTTATGGGTTTCCAAGGAGCCGGGTAAACCGGCCTGTTACCGGGGACACGACTATAACGTCCGGCAGAACAATTACCTGCCGCTCCTCCGGAAGCTTGAAAAAATCGCCTTTACCCTCAGCGACGAAGAAGCGCTTTCCATCATGGGCGTCACCATTCGGCTCAAGGACGCCTTTGACCGGGAACGGCTCGCCAAGCGGTTCTATGATTACTTCAAGGCCGAGCACAAGGCGTTCCTCGACATGATCTCCGGCATTCCCGACGGCGAGATGCAGCGCTGGTACGCCTCGGTCATGATCAGTCGGCTGATGTTCATCTATTTCATTCAGGAGAACCGGTTCCTCGACAATGATCCCCGCTACCTCGGAAATCGGCTGGAACGGAGCGTAGCGACAGAGCCGGACCGTTACTACCGTGATTTCCTCTGTCCGCTCTTTTTTGAAGGATTCGCCAAGCAGGAACGTCCGCCGGAAATAGTGAAAAAACTGGGCAAGGTTCCGTATCTGAACGGTGGTTTATTCACCAGGCACCAGATTGAAGCTGAAATGGAAACACAGGGGCGGGAAATAGTTATCCCCGATTCAGCATTCCGGAAGCTCTTTGCGTTCTTTGACGGCTGGAACTGGCGCCTCGACGAACGTTCCATTGCCGACGGTCGCGAAATCAACCCCGACGTGCTTGGCTACATTTTCGAGAAATACATCAATCAGAAGCAGATGGGCGCCTATTATACGAAGGAAGACAT
The DNA here is from genome assembly GCA_049301475.1 of Geobacteraceae bacterium. Classification (GTDB taxonomy): domain Bacteria; phylum Desulfobacterota; class Desulfuromonadia; order Geobacterales; family Geobacteraceae; genus JBAQKZ01. The sequence continues at coordinate 22,450 of JBAQKZ010000208.1, forward strand.
TACCGGGTACATTGGCAAGAACACCATCATTCCCTTCCTCTTTGACGTGGCGCAGAAAAAATGCCGGATTGCCTTTGAGGGTGAGCAATCCGTTTGGCGGCTTCTCCAATCCGATCCCGACAGGTACCTGTATGAGGCGGTGAAGCGCGGTGTGGTAAACCCTGATGGCAGCGTCATTGCCGAAGATGCACTGCCGGATTTCGTACAGGCGGGGATGCGTGACCCAAAGGCGCGCATGTTCGACCGGCGCTACAATCTCGGCCCGGCGGTCATTGCCGATGCAGCCGGCAACAATCTGGCGCTCCCCACTGAAACGTGGCGCGAATACGCGGAGCGGCGCAAACGTTGCCTGGACCTGCGCGAAAAGCTGGCAAGGGGGGAATGCCGCTCGATCAACGACCTGATAACCCACAATCTCGACATCCGGCAGTTCGCCCAGGACGTGATCGAAAGCTGCGAAGGACCGGAGCTGCTGCGGGCCTTTTGGCATGCCATCGTTGGCAGGATGCCGGATAAACACAACGAAAATTTTGAATCCGGCATCACCATACTTGATCCCACCTGCGGATCGGGGGCCTTTCTGTTTGCCGCCCTCAATATTCTGGAGCCGCTCTACGAGGCCTGCCTTGACCGGATGGAATCATTCGTGGCGGAGCATGAGCGGAACCAAATCCCCCCCGGCCCCCCTTTGTCAAAGGGGGGTGACAACAATATGCCTGTAGAAAGTCCCCCTTTTCAAAAGGGGGATTCAGGGTCGGCAGAGAGTCCCCCTTTGGGAAAGGGGGACTCAGGGGGATTTAACCACAGTCACACATCCCAGAAATTCTCCGACTTCCGCCGCGAACTGGCACGGGTGGACGACCACACCAACCACCGATATTTCATCATGAAATCCATCATTGTCAACAACCTCTATGGGGTGGACATAATGGACGAGGCGGTGGAGATTTGCAAACTCCGGCTGTTCCTCAAGCTGGTTGCCCAAGTGGAAAAGGATGACAGCAAACCCAATTTCGGCATCGAGCCGCTGCCGGACATCGATTTTAATATCCGGACAGGCAATACCCTGGTCGGTTTTGCCGCCAGGGAGGAGGTAAAAGAAGCGGTCACGCATGCTGAAGCGGGGCAGATGAAACTGCTTATGGGAGAAGACGACACCCTGCGCCACATCGAAGAAATGGCTGACATTGCCGACCGGGCGTTCAAACGCTTTCGCCAGCAGCAGACCCAGCATGGCGCGACACCACAGGAGATGGCCGACGCCAAAGCCGAATTGAAAAGACGGCTACGTGATCTGGAAAATGAACTTAACCTGTATCTGGCCAGGGAATATGGGGTAAAGACAGGGGCGAACGGCCGTTCGCCCGCCTTTGACAAGTGGTTGAAGAGCCACCAGCCGTTCCACTGGTTCATTGAGTTTTACGGGATTATGAAGCAGGGTGGATTCGATGTGATTATCGGGAATCCGCCGTATCTCGAACTCCGTGAAATTGATTACACCTTGAAAGGGTTCAAAACGCTTGATACTGCGGCTGTTCATGCAATGTGCATGGAACGAAGTGAAGCGATCTTGAAAGATACCGGCTGCATGAGTATGATTGTGCCGTTGGCACTGGTTTCAACTCAACGGATGCAAGTCGTCCAGGAAATTTTGGAACAAAGGCACAGCGCTTGGTACGCTAACTATTCCTGGCGGCCCGGAAAGCTCTTTGATACCGTCAATCGTGCCCTTACCATCTTTGTAATAAAGCCTGACGTGAACTGCAAAACCTATACAACCAATTATCAGAAATGGAATTCTGAAAGCCGTGATCTACTCATGGCAAATCTTGCTTACATCCCGGCGCCTCGTCAACGCACTGCCTGTTGGGTACCCAAGCTGGGCAGTCAGATCGAAGAATCAGTCCTGTTAAAAGTAGCAAAAATCACCAATAGAATGCAGAGCGTATACGGGCGAAGCGATACCAGAGTATATTATCGAACAACTGGTGGTCTGTATTGGAAGGTGTTTACGGACTTTGCTCCAGCATTTAGTGTAAATGGCACTCCTGGTCACTCAACTCGTGAGACATGGTTCACACTGGCACAACCGAATGCAATTAAGCCCACCATCGCTGCTTTGAGCAGTGATATTTTCTGGTGGTGGTATACCGTCACATCAAACTGTAGAGATTTGAACCCATATGATGTTCAGAACTTTCCTTGTCCATTATCAGCCTTCGAGGACGATGCAATCCGAACGCTTGGGGAAAGGTATCTTGCCGATCTCGTGAGTAACAGCACGATGCTTGCCCGAAACCAGAGACAAACAGGACGAACAGAGACCCAGTCCTTCAAAATTCAGCGGTCAAAACCGATTATTAATGAAATTGATCAAGCGTTAGCCAAACATTACAACTTCACCGACGAAGAACTCGACTTCATCATCAACTACGACATCAAGTACCGGTTGGGTTCAGGGGCTGGTGAGGGGGACGGAGATGAGTAAGCCGACCGTTACCCCCACAAAAGCTCCTCTCCACATTGACGCCGCCGTACTTGTCACCGATCTTCGGGAACTGATCCGCTCCGCCCGTCAGCGCGTGGCAACCGTTGCCAATGCCGAACAGACTCTGCTTTACTGGCGAATGGGAAGGCGAATTCGCATCGAAGTTCTGGGTGGAGACAGGGCTGTATATGGCGGGCAGATTGTCGTGACAGTGTCGCGACAATTAGAAACGGAATTCGGAACCGGTTTTGGAGAAAAAAATGTACGGCGTATGGTTCAATTCGCTGAACTGTTTCCTGATGAGGAGATTGTTGTATCACTGGTACAACAATTGAGCTGGAGCCACTTTATTGAAATCCTCCCCATCAAAGAACCCCTTGCCCGCGAGTTCTACGCCGAGATGTGTCGGGTTGAACGCTGGCCTGTCCGCACGCTGCGGCAGAAGGTCGGCGGGATGCTTTATGAGCGCACCGCCCTGTCCAGGAACACCGAAACGGTCATCAAGGCGGAACTGGAAAACCTGCGGGAGGGCAGGATGACACCCGATATGGTTTTTCGCGACCCCTACCTGCTGGACTTTCTAGGGTTACAGGGCGCTTTCAGTGAAAAGGATCTTGAAAACGCCATACTGCGCGAAATAGAAAGCTTCCTGCTGGAGATGGGAAGCGGTTTCTCCTTTGTGGCCCGCCAAAAACGGATGAGCATCGGCAAAGATGATTTCTATCTTGACCTGCTTTTCTATCACCGCTTTCTCAAACGACTGGTTGCCATTGAACTGAAGCTGGAGTCCTTTCAACCGGCCCATACCGGTCAGATGGAGTTGTATCTCCGTTGGCTGGACAAGCATGAGCGGGCACCCGGCGAGGAAATGCCCATCGGTTTGATCCTCTGCGCCGGTGCCGATTCCGAACAGGTAGAGCTGTTGCAGCTTGACGCAAAATCTATCCGGGTTGCGGAATATCTTACTGAGCTTCCGCCGATGGAGTTGCTGAGAACCCGGCTGCATCGCGCCATTGAACTGGCACGGGAAGAGACCGCAAGGAAAATGGTGACGGAAAGTAGCCAATGATACCGCAATCCCAATATCACACACTGGGCGATACATCCATTTTGAAGCAGTATAAGGTCGCTTTTCTCTGTTCGCGCAAATGCCCCGGCACGGCGATTCTCAAATCATTTGACTGGGCCGTTGAACAGCGCGAGAAGGGCGTCTGCGTCATTTCCGGGTTTCATTCAGGCATCGAGAAAGATGTGCTCCATTACCTGCTGAAAGGAACCCAGCCGATTATTCTGGCCCTGGCCCGAGGTATAAAGAAATACCTCGAACCTGAACTGAAGACAGCTCTGGAAGCAGGCCGTCTTTTGATAATCACGCCATTTGCGGAAACAGTAACGCGAGTCACCGAAGAGACAGCAATCCAACGCAACCGCCTGATGATGGATATAGCTGATGAAATTGTAATCGCCCACGCCTCGCCCGGAGGAAACCTGGAGAGGCTGTGCGGGGAGTACCGGGGAAAGAAGATTTCAGACTTATTTGCGGAGTAGCTGTCCTGCGAGATAACCAGATAACCCAATGGAATACCAGATGTCCCAATCGTTCATTCACATTGATTCCCCCAACTACATCAGGCCCGAGACCCTTTCCATGCCGACCGACTGGCGGGAGGTGTTCGGTAACGACCGGCCGCTTGCCCTTGAGATCGGATGCGGAATCGGAGACTTCATTGCCAAGACCGCTCTCGAAGCGCCGGATAGGAATTTCATAGCCATAGATTTCTACAACAAGGGGTGTTACAAGAGCTGCCGCCGCATAGACCGGGCGGGGCTGACCAATGTCCGGGTGTTGCGGGTGGAGGCGCGTCTGTTCATCGCCGAACGGATACCCAAGGGTTCGCTGGCGGCTGTTTATATAAACTGCCCCGACCCGTGGCCGAAGAAGAGGCACCGGAAGCGGCGGCTGGTGAACCGGCAGTTCCTTGAGTCACTCCGCGACTACCTTGCGCCGGGGGGAGAGCTCCATTTCGCCACCGATTTCGACGATTACGGCATCGATGTGGCCGCGCTTCTGACTGGGATCGAGGGGTACGAGAACTACCTTGCGCCTGATCTCTACCGGCACGAAGCGGCGGGGCGCCACCTGTCCAAATACATGCTGAGGTTCATGGAGGAGGGAAAGAGAATTTACTTTATCCACTACAGGAAGAGTTGATTTTTATAATGCGTCAGGTTTGCCGCAGCCCTTTCAGATACCACTCATATGTCATCCGCAACCCTTCTTCCAGTCCTGTCTTGTGCCGCCAGCCCAGACCATGCAGCCGTGATACGTCGGAAAGTTTGCGCGGCGTTCCGTCCGGCCTGGGAGAGTCGAACACGATATCTCCATCATAGCCGACAACCCGCTTGACCAGCAGAGCCAACTCCCTGATGCTGATCTCTTCACCGCTCCCCACGTTGATCAATCCAGGGGGCAGGGAGTGGGAACCGGGGGTCAGTAATGCGTCAAAAACGTCATCCGGCAGATTCATGAGGAACAGACAGGCATCCGCCAGGTCGTCCACATGGAGAAACTCGCGAAACGGCGTGCCCGTCCCCCAGATGACAACCGGTGACCGTTCCACGATCCCCGATCCCTGCCTCACCTTCGCCTCGTGGAACTTTCTGATTAAGGCAGGCAGCACATGAGAGCTTTCCAGGTCGAAGTTGTCGTTGGGCCCGTAAAGATTTGTCGGCATGGCGGCGAGAAACCGGGCGCCGTACTGGCGGTTGTAGGAGTGGCACATCTTGACTCCGGCTATCTTGGCAATGGCGTACGCTTCGTTGGTCGGCTCCAGGGGGCCGGTGAGTAGGTACTCCTCCCTGATCGGCTGGGGCGCCAGCTTGGGATAGATGCAGGTGCTGCCGAGGAAGAGGAGTTTTCCGACGCCTGACAGCCAGGCGTGGTGGATTACGTTGCTTTGAATCATCAGGTTGTCGTAGATGAACTCGGCGGGGTAATTGCTGTTGGCCGCAATCCCCCCGACCTTTGCTGCGGCGAGAAATACATATTCAGGTCGCTCTGCCTGGAAAAAGGAGGCGACGGTCGGCTGGTCGCGGAGGTCTAAGTCAGAGCTGGTGCGCAGAACCAGGTTGACGTATCCCGCCTTCTCCAGCCGCCGGACAATGGCCGATCCCACCAGCCCACGGTGTCCGGCGACGTAGATTTTTGCGTCTTTATCCATCCGCCCGTTTCTCCCGTTCGGCCAGCCGAAGATCGGCGTCCACCATCATGTTGATAAGCTCCTCGAAGCCGGTGCGGGGCTCCCAATTGAGCTTGCGTCTGGCCTTGCCGGGATCGCCAAGGAGTAAATCAACCTCGGCAGGGCGGAAGTATTTCGGATCAATCTCGATCAAAACCTTGCCAGTCAGTCGGTCGATTCCCTTTTCTTTAGCCCCGCTCCCCTCCCATGCAATCTGCATCTCCAGGCGAGCGAACACCTTTTCGGCAAATTCCCGCACGCTGTGGGTCTTGCCTGTCGCCACGACGTAGTCGTCCGGCTCCGATTGCTGGAGCATGAGCCACATCGCCTCCACGTAGTCCCCGGCAAATCCCCAGTCACGTTTGGCGTCAATATTCCCCAGGTAGAGACGGGACTGCATGCCCAGCTTTATTCGAGCCGCGCCCCTTGTTATCTTGCGGGTGACGAACGTCTCGCCGCGCCGTGGCGACTCGTGGTTGAAGAGTATGCCGTTGCAGGCGAACAGGTTATAGCTTTCCCGGTAGTTGACAGTGATGTAGTAGGCATATGCCTTGGCGCACGCATATGGAGAGCGTGGGTAGAAGGGTGTGGTCTCCTTCTGGGGGATTTCCACCACCTTGCCGTATAGTTCAGAGGATGAGGCCTGGTAGAAGCGGGTATTCAACTCCGCATCCCTGATTCCCTCTAAAATCCGGACGGTTCCCAGGGCGTCCACCTCGCCGGTGTATTCGGGGATGTCGAAGGAGACCCGCACGTGGCTCTGCGCACCAAGGTTATATATCTCGTCGGGGCGGGTGTCCCGGAGCAGCTTGTTGATGGAGCTGGCGTCGTTCAGGTCGCCGTAGTGCAGGAAGAGACGGACCCCTGTTTCATGGGGATCCTGATAGATATGGTCGATCCTGCCTGTGTTGAAGGAAGAGGAGCGACGGATCATACCGTGGACTTCGTACCCCTTACGTAGGAGCAGCTCGGCAAGATAAGAGCCGTCCTGTCCGGTGATTCCGGTGATTAATGCGCGTTTCATGGTTTCTCCTTTGACAGGCTGTTAGAAAAAGTAGCCGCATCAACTCACAAGGCGTTCCACACCCTTGAACAGGCTCTCGACCGTTATGCTTGCCCGGCAGGCGATGTCATTGTCACAGGTTGTCCGGAAGCAGGCCGTACAGTGCAGGGGTGACTGGACGATC
>JBAQKZ010000209.1:0-3435 GCA_049301475.1 Geobacteraceae bacterium
GCGCCAGGGCGACGCTCCGTCCGATCCCCCGCGAGGCGCCCGTCACAACAGCAACTTTATCCTTGGGCATCTAAATACTCCTTTCGCGAAGCGTATTCCACAACAGTTACAGTGCTTTCAGAGTGGCGAAATCTTCCACATTGCGGCTATCGACCCCCTTCGCAATACGACCTACGAGCCTGGAAAGAACCTTGCCAGGGCCGATCTCCAGAAAACTCCCGACCCCGAGCTCAACCATTTTCTGAACCGTTCTGTCCCATAAGACGGGTGCGCATACCTGCTTTACCAGAAGGTCCCTGACCCGCTCCGGGTCTTGATTGGGCTCCGCTTCCACGTTTGTGACAACCGGAAGTGTTAGCGGGGTTATGGCCACTTCAGAAAGAGTCCGGGCAAGGCGCTCGCCCGCCGGGGCCATGAGTATAGAGTGGAAAGGGGCGCTGACCGGAATCATCATGGCCTTCATGAACCCACGATCCTTGGCTATATCAATGGCCCGCTTCACCGCACCTGTGTGGCCCGCGATGACGATCTGTCCGGGAGAGTTGAAGTTAGCCGGGGCAACCACCTCGCCCTGAGCCGCTTCGTCGCAGATACCGGCCAGCGCCTTCGCTTCGGTATCGAGAATCGCGGCCATGGCCCCTACCCCCATCGGAACAGCTTCCTGCATGAAAAGACCGCGAGCCCTGACAGTGCGCACTGCATCGGCAAAGCGCATGGCGTCCGCCGCAACCAGGGCCGAATACTCGCCCAACGAATGTCCGGCCAGATAATCGGCTGAAAGTGAGGTCTCGGTCCGCACTACCCGGAGAATCGCAACGCTGACCGTCAGTATGGCAGGTTGGGTGTTGGCAGTCAGCTTCAACTCCGCTTCCGGCCCCGCAAAACAGAGTTCGGACAGCCTGAACCCGAGCGCGTCATCCGCCTCGTCAAAAGTATCCCTGGCAATCTTGAAATGATACGCCAATTCCTTCCCCATCCCGGCATACTGTGAACCCTGTCCGGGGAATATGAACGCCATTTTAGACATAAAACGCCTTCCTTTTTCGCATCACCATCGTACTATCGCGGAACCGGTCCCGGTAATACAAGCCCGCACCATCTGTCTCACCTTGCTGCCTGTTCTTTAATGGATTCCGGCTGATCTATACAGGCGGCAAGGTTTTCCCGCAACTTCTCCGCCAAGCGGTTATTCACATTCTTTTCCGCGTATTCATAAGCAAAGCGGATGGCATTCTTGATCGCCTTGGGACTGGACCCGCCATGGCAGATCATGCCGACACCGTCGATCCCCAGGAGTGGGGCGCCGCCATACTCCGCATAGTCAATCTTCTTCCTGAAACTCATGAATGACTTGCGGGCCAACAGGTATCCCAGCTTGGCGATCGGACTCCGTTGTATCTCCGCTTTCAACATATTGCCTATCGTCTCAGCAAGCCCTTCCGAAAGCTTAAGCGCCACATTGCCGACAAAACCGTCGCAAACAACCACATCTACAATGCCGGTGAATATATCTCCCCCCTCAACGTACCCCGCATATTTCAATGAGGTATTCTTCAGCATGGCGCTGGTTTCCCGTGTCAGTTCGTTCCCTTTGCCATCCTCCTCGCCATTGGAAAGGAGCCCGATCCTCGGATGGTCGCATCCCATGACATAACGGGCGTACACATCCCCCATGATTGCGAACTGCACCAGATGAACCGGCTTGCAGTCGACATTGCCGCCAACGTCAAGAACCAGGGTCGCACCCCGCAGGGTTGGGAACATCTGTGCGATAGCAGGGCGATCGATTCCTTTCAGCCGCTTCAGAAGGAACATCCCGACAGCCATGGTTGCCCCGGAATTGCCGGCGCTTACCACGGCATCCGCCTCTCCGGCCCTGATCAATTCGAAAGCAACCCTGATGGAAGAGTCTTTTTTCTTCCTGACCGCATCGGAGGCCGCTTCATGCATTCCCACGACTTCGCCTGCATGACACAGGAGGATATCCAGTCCGCCGCAGTCGAACTTTTGCAGCTCCAGCCCAAGGCGAGCCGTATCGCCAACTAATGTGACGGGTATGCCGAACTCCCTGGCAGCCGCTACAGAACCCTCCACCTCCACGGCAGGAGCATTGTCACCCCCCATCGCGTCTACAGCAACTCTCATAAAAACCCCCAGGCGGTGGAATCCGGGAATCTCCTGAACAATCAGAGATTCTTGCTCGTGAGGACTTCTTTCCCTTTATAGGTGCCGCAGGCAGCGCAGGCGCGGTGTGGAAGCTTGGGCGCCTTGCATTTGGGACAGGCAGAAACGTTGGGAGCGGTCAGAAAATCGTGCGCCCGTCGCATGTTCTTTCGGGACTTGGATGTCTTCTTTTTGGGTACGGCCATATTTATTTCTCCTTTATATTCTTCAGCTTGAAATTATTCAAGGCGCTGAATTTCAGACTGGTCTTTCCGTGAGAGCAAGCGCACTCCCCATTGTTCAGGTCGGTTCCGCAGGAGGCGCACAGTCCCTTGCATTCCTCACTGCAGAGTGGTTTATACGGGATTTCCATCCCGATCTGCTCGGCAATTTCCGGGGCCAGATCAATTTCATCCCCCTCGAAAGGAACCGACACCAGGTCTTCTTCAGACAGTTCCACCTCTTCATCCAGCGGCGTGACGGCTCCAGGCAGATAAAAAATGGTGAATCCGGAGGTGATCTCGGATGAAAATCCGGCAAGGCACCGTGAACAAGTCAGGCCCACATCGGTGGAAACAGTGCCATGCACCCTGAAATGGCCATATTCTCTCACTGCCGTAAGATGCATGCGTAACGGAGCGAGAAAACGGCATTCACCCGCGCTCTCCATAGCCGTGAGAATAGGATAACCGCTGACGGGCTCCTCGGCAACAAGCGACAGTTCCTTGTCCTTTATGTCATTTATACGTAGTTTCAAATCTTCTACCGGGAAGCGTCAATCAAAGTCTGTTAGTCTTATATACGGAGGCTGGTTTTGTCAAGGGAAAACAGCTTTGCTTAGCCCATCTTCCGCAGTTTGCAGTTGATAACCGGTAAAATTTTACAATCTATTTCCAGCAAGCTGAATGATATCAAAGCCTGTTCTCTGAAAATCAAATATAGTGGAGACCACCCCCCTGCATGGTGTGGTTGTTATTGCGATAATCCCGGCATGTATCTCCGGCAAAACCGTAAAAAGAATGCGTCTTCGTAGGTATTGCAGATTGCCGAATCATGGTTTGAGAAAAGCGCACTGGATGATCTGTTGTGCGGAGAATAAATAAGGACTCTCCCCCTATTCTTAAGAAAATATAAATGGCTCTAGCCTTTTGCAAAATGATTAATACTTGTTTTTGACAAGCCATTTTATAGGGCTGTGACCGTCAGTTTTTTGTGGTTGTCCCCGGTTTTATCTCTGTGTCATTCGATTTTGGGCGTTTCTACGGTGACATT
>JBAQKZ010000210.1:0-17667 GCA_049301475.1 Geobacteraceae bacterium
GTCTCGACGGGACTGTCCGATCGCACAATGAACGAAGCAGAGGTATCGAAGCCAACACAACCAGGGCCACAAGCGTCGAGTGAAGTTAATTATGTATCCGAGGCTACTCCTCGATATGTCGCTTTCCCTTCGAGAAGGTCCCAATATTACGAAACTGGGTACCAGGAAAAGTCCGATTCCCCGGAATGGGATGATGTTCTGGCTAAATTGGCGGGCGAGATTATAGTACGCCACTATTCCCGAAACACACTGAAAACCTATGCATTGTGGTCGCGGCAGTTTCAACGGTTCCTGAAGAATAAGCCGCCGCAGGATTTATCAACAGCGGATGTGAAGGAGTATCTGACGTATCTGGCAGTAAAATGCAAAGTTGCCGCCTCTACCCAAAATCAGGCTTTCAACGCGCTCCTGTTTTTGTATCGCCATGCACTGAAACGGGAATTCGGCGAACTGCACGGCGTGCCGAGGGCGAAGAAATCGCTCTATATCCCGATGGTGCTTTCCCGATCAGAGATTGATGCCATTTTGAAACAGCTTTCGCACCCGTACAATCTCTTTGTCAAGGTTCTGTTCGGCTGCGGTCTGCGGCTGTTTGAAGGTCTGCAAATGAGGGTTGGAGATTTCAACTTTGACGCCGGCAAGCTTTTGGTGCATGGCAAGGGGAAAAAGGACAGGACCGTGCCGATTCCTGAGACGATCATGCAGGAACTGAAGGCCCAGATTAAGGTGGTGGGAGAGCTACATGATCAGGATCTGGCGGCAGAATATGATGGGGTATTTCTGGATGGTGACATCGAGAAAAAATATCCCAATGCGCCGAAGGAGTTTACCCACCAGTGGGTTTTCCCGCAACAGTCGCTGACTTTGGTGGCGGAAACCGGAGAACGACGGCGCTATCATCTTCACGAATCCCAGCTTCAAGGCGCTCTCTATAATGCCGTCCGGAAAGCGAAAATCCCCAAAAAGGTCACGGCCCATACCTTTCGCCACTCCTTCGCTACCCATCTTTTGCAGGCCAATTACGATATCCGAGTGATTCAGAATCTACTGGGTCATGCCAGCTTGAAAACGACCATGATCTACACCCACTGCGTGCCGGTCAGGACGGTGAAAGAGCCGAGAAGCCCGCTCGATTTCTGATACCATTTGGCATGAAAGGCTCTGGCATCCAATGCTGATACTCACTGTATAGGCGAGTCTGTAAGATTCAGGGAGTATCTCCTCTTGTATACTGATGAAAACAGTGGTAGGGAGATTGTAGGTAATTGTCTGAAATGTGCCCGGCAGAGATTTGCGGATTCGGGTTGCATAGTCAATATCCGACGGAATTTTGTACATGGAAAGGGTTGCAATGGAGATAAAAAGAGAGTCGATACTGAAACTCCTTCGAGCTCACGCAGGTGCCCCCTTGCAGTTTGGGGAGATCATGAGCCTCCTCGGGGTTGCGAAGGCTCACCGGAAGAGCCTCAAGGCGTTGGTTGACGACCTGTCGGATGAGGGGGGGGTGGTCAGACTCAAGGGGAACCGCTATACCGTTTCGCGTGATACGGAGATGGTAACTGGCAACCTGACCGTGCATCGCAATGGATTCGGGTTTGTCGTGCCCGATGACGGCGGCGATGACCTGTTTATTCCGGCCCGCTATCTGCGAGAGAACCTGCATGGCGACCGGGTTGAGGCGCGCATTACCTCCACAAAGCCGGGCGGAAAGAGGGAAGGGCGGATAGTCAGGATTCTCGAAAGGGGCCAGAGCAATATCGTTGGGCGTTTCGAATCCGCCGGGAAATCCGGCAGTCTGATCCCTGACGATATCCGTATTACCCATGACATCCATATCCCCGCGCATGCCTCCGGAGGAGCTAGGCACGGCCAGGTGGCGGTAGCGGAGATTACTGCCTATCCCACTTCCATTCACAAGGCGGAGGGGCGGATCGTGGAGGTGCTGGGATGGCCGGAGGAGCCGGAGGTAGAGGCGCAGACCATCATACGCAAATTCGATCTCCCAAATATTTTCAGCGAGGCGGCGCTGGCCGAGGCCCGTGCAGTTCCGGCAGTGGTCGGGCAATCGGACCTGAAGGGACGGAGAGACCTGCGTGACCGCCTGACAGTGACCATTGACGGCGAAACGGCGCGGGATTTTGACGACGCGGTGTCGGTGGCCGGGGAGACGGATGACCGGATACGGCTATGGGTCTCCATCGCCGATGTTTCCCACTATGTAAAGCCGGGATCAGCGCTGGAGGGCGAGGCGTACCTGCGCGGCACGTCGGTCTATTTTCCCGACCGCTGCATTCCGATGCTTCCCGAAGAGCTCTCCAACGGCATCTGTTCACTGAACCCACAGGTTGAGCGGCTGACCATGACTGCGGAGATACTGTTTGACCGGCGGGGGGAGGTCTTGCAGGCCGATTTCTATCCGAGCGTGATAAAAAGCGCCGCCAGGCTCACCTATACCACGGTGCGGCGGATACTTGCGGACCGGGAGCCGGAGGCGCGGGAGGCGCACAAGGGGCTTTTGGACGATCTGCAACTGATGGAAACCCTGGCCCTGCGGCTGACGGAGAAACGCCGACTGCGCGGAAGCATAGATTTCGACCTGCCGGAGCCGGAGATATTGCTTGATCTCCAGGGACAAACCAATGCGATAGTCCGTTCCGAGCGAAACCTGGCGCACAGGATCATAGAGGAGTTCATGCTGGCTGCAAATGAGGCGGTGGCGAGCTTTATAGAGGGGCGCAGTATACCCTCCCTCTACCGGGTGCATGAGACGCCGGACCCGGTGAAGCTGAACGATTTCCGTGAATTCGTCCATGGTTTTGGCTATGAAATGGAAATGATCGGCGAGCAGGTCGAACCGCGAGAGTTCCAGCGCCTGCTGGCGCAGGCTGACGGAAAGCCTGAGGAGCGGATGATAAACGAGGTGCTGCTCCGCTGTATGAAACAGGCGCGCTATTCGGCGGAAAATCTCGGTCACTTCGGGCTGGCGGCCCCATGCTACACCCACTTTACCTCCCCGATCCGGCGCTATCCCGATCTTGTGGTGCATCGCATTCTCCGTGGGGTCATTGCAGGGAAACTGAAGGAGCGGGATATTGCGCGTCTTGCCGCGACCCTGCCGGAGGTGGCGGGCCATGCCAGCAAGCGGGAGCGGGTGGCGATGGAGGCGGAGCGGGAAATTGTGACGCTCAAGAAGCTCCAGTTCATGCGGGACAAGCTCGGAGAGGAGTACGACGGTTTCATCACCGGCGTCACGCCCCACGGATTCTTTGTCGAACTGGTGGAGCTTTTTGTGGAGGGGATGGTTAACGTGACGACCCTGGAGCGGGACTTCTACCGGTATATGGAAAAGCAGCATGCCCTCGTTGGCGAACGAAGCAAGGAGATGTTCCGTATAGGCGACCGGCTCCGGGTCAAGGTGGCGGGGGTGAGCCTGGAGCAAAAACAGATCGAATTCGTGCTGGCCGATGCAACCGGGCCTGCAACCGCAAAGGGCGCCAGGATTGCCGGGATGACCGACGCCGTGGAGTATCCGCGCCTGCCGGTTAAGGGGAAACGCCCGCCGCCCCGCCGTGAAGGGGGTGCGAAAGAACGCCCGTCGAAGAAGGGGGGGAAGGGAAAGGGGCGGCCCGCTCCGGGGCGCGGGCACAAGCGGTGAAAGCAGTTGCCCAAGCTCTAGCGGCTATGCTATAACCTGAATTCGTGACGCTTTCATGGCTTCTCTCGCTTAAATGCCTCTGCCCTGACGTTTCAGGACATAGCGGCCACATTTGCGAAGTTCACCCGGCAAAGCTGTTGTGATACCGCGTGGGCAACGATTGGCCCCGGCATTACGCTCGCTCCGCCATTCAATCGTCACGGATTCAGGTATAAAACAAGGCTGGATAAAGAATTCCGGCCGGGAGGAAGCATACCGCATGTCCGAGGAGAGGGTTCTGCCGTTTGTCGAGCACCTGGTTGAGCTCCGCAAGCGTCTTATCATAGCGGTGGTGGCCATTATCATCGGCATGGGGATAGCCTGGAATTATTCCCCAGACCTCCTCTCCTTCGTGCAAAAGCCGCTCACCGGACAGACCTACCTGACCGAACTGAAGAAGAAGGTATATATCCAAGTCAAGGAGCGATTTCCGTCGGTCTACACCCGCTATCAGCTCGACAAGGAGTTTACTGCCAAGGTCGAGGATCGTAAACTCAACTACAGCGCGCCGCTCGAACCGTTTTTCATCCAGTGCAAGATATCATTGATCGCCGGTTTCATGCTGTCCCTGCCGGTGGTTTTCTACCAACTGTGGCTGTTCATCGCCCCAGGGCTTACCCGAAAGGAGAAGCGGCTGGTTGTTCCCTTCGTAACGGTAAGCTCCATAAGCTTCTGCATCGGCGCACTGTTCTTCCTCATCATCATCTGGCCGGTGATTATCAATTTTTCCCTCTCCTACGAGGCCGAAGGGCTGCGCAGTTGGTTCAACATAAGCGCCTATGTCAATTTCTGTCTGCGCCTGATCCTGGTCTTCGGCCTTATTTTCGAGCTTCCGCTCCTGTCGCTCTTTTTGTCCAGGTTAGGTGTCGTAAACTACAATCTTCTGGCCAGAAACCGCAAATACGCGCTCCTTGCCAGCTCCATTATCGCCGCATTTCACGCCGACCTGATCACTATGTTCGTGATCATGGTTCCTCTCTATCTTATGTATGAAGTCAGTATCTGGGTGGCGCTGCTGTTTGGGAAGAAAAAGCCGACGGATATGGCGCCACAGACCTGACAGGTTCGCATTTTACTTGTTTATATCAGCTCTGTCCGGTTAGAAAATTGCATTACCCCAAAAGTCCCCTCCCCCCTTGCGGGGGAGGGCCAGGGAGGGGGGGAAGTCGGCAGATTTGACCACGTTAGCGCCTTCACCCACCCCCCAACCCCCTCCCGTCAAGGGAGGGGGAGCTCACTGCAAAAACCATAGGGACAACGCTGAGTTTATGTAACTTCTTGATCAGGTTCGGTTATATGGAGAGAAGCTCCCGTCATGATAATTATCAGGGATTTGAATGAAATAACCGGGAAATTGCCGGGCGCTGTTGTCACCATCGGCAACTTCGACGGGGTCCATCTGGGACACCGGGAGATATTTCGCCGTGTCAGGCGGACGGCGCAAGAGACAGGCGGGGTCTCGGTGGTTGTGACGTTTGAGCCGCATCCGCTGAAGGTACTGCCGTCGGGAAAGAAACTCCGGCTAATCAACACATATGCCGAAAAGGAACTCCTCATAGAAGCCTCGGGCATCGACTACCTCGTCGCCATTCCTTTCAATAAGGATTTTGCCGCCATCTCCGCCGAACAATTCATTAGGGATATTCTGGTCGTCCGGATCGGCGCCCGTAGGGTCATCATCGGCTATGACTATGCTTTCGGCAGAAACAGGGAAGGGAATGTGGACCTCTTGCGCCGGATCGGCGCCGAGATGGGGTTTGTCGTGGAGGTGATGGAGCCGATTGGAATCGACGGCGCCATTTACAGCAGCAGCGCCATCCGTCGTATGATAGAGGCCGGTAATGTCCGGGAGGTGGTTGCCTTGCTCGGACGGCACTTCTCCATAGGCGGAACCGTGGTTCACGGCCATCATCGCGGCAAGGGGCTGGGTTTCCCGACCGCCAATCTGGAAACCGACAAGGAGTTGATACCCGGCTTCGGCGTGTATGCGGTAAAGGTGAGAATAGATGAACAAATATACGACGGGGCGTGCAACATCGGCGACAACCCGACGTTCGGCGACGACAAACGCGTCATTGAGGTCTTTATCTTCGATTTTACCGGCGAAATTTACGGTCGTGAAGTACGCCTCTATTTCATGGAGAGGCTCCGGGGGGAAGAGAAGTTTCCCGATGCCGCTCTTTTGCAACAGGCCATTGCCGCAGACGTTGCCCGGTGCCGTGAGATATTGCGGGATGTCGCCATTATCGAGTACAGGGAGTACCTGAACGATATGTGACGGGGATGAGAGGATGGATAATTGCAACTTGGCATGAAAGGTTTGCATTTGCTCAAGAACACGTTGAACAAAAAACTCTGGATCGGCATCGGCATAAGCCTTTTTTTTCTCTTCCTGCTGTTTCGCAAGATAGATATTGCTGCTTTTACGTCGGCTTTCCGAGAGATGGAGTATCGCTATCTCTGGCCTGCGGTGGGGGCTACCTTTGTAAGCTATTTCTTGAGGGCCGTCCGTTGGCGTTTTCTTCTTCTCCCCATTAAAAAGACGTCTATGGGGAACCTTTTTTCGGCCACTATCATCGGCTACATGGCGAACAACCTTCTCCCTGCACGTCTGGGAGAGTTTGTCAGGGCCTATGTACTGGGAACCCGCGAGGGTATCGGGACGAGCGCCGTGTTTGCCACACTGGTGCTGGACCGTCTGTTTGACGGATTTACCGTCCTGTTAATTCTGCTTATCACATTTTTTACGGTAAAGCTTCCCCCCGGCATGGAGAATGTCCAGCACGGCCTGGTGGTGGGGGGATACGTCACCCTCACGCTCTATGTTGCCGTCATAGTCTTCCTGCTGTTCCTCAAGAGGCAGACCAGCCGCACACTGGCATTCACCGGGTGGCTGCTGCGCCCCTTTCCCGACCGGGTGGCCGAAAAGGTCATTCCGCTCATGGGCTCCTTCATCCAGGGGCTGCGCCTCTCCTCGCGGCCTGGCGAACTCCTGGCGCTGTTGCTGTCGTCGCTCTTGATATGGGCCTTTGCCGTCTGGCCGGTGGATTTGTTGCTCCGCTCTTTCGGCATCGTGCTCCCTGTAACGGCATCCATGTTCATCATGGTCTTTTTGGTATTCGCCGTGATGGTCCCGGCATCGCCCGGCTATGTGGGGACCTACCACGCGGCCTGTGTCTACGGTCTCATGGCCTTCAACATCCAGAAGGAAAAGGCCCTGAGCGTGGCTCTTGTCATCCACGGCGTCAGCTTTTTTCCGGTGATCCTGGCCGGTTTTTACTGCCTCTGGCGGGAGAATATCTCCCTGGCGGACGTGAGTAGGCGATCTTCCGGGCAGGAGGCGTCCGGTGATTAATCGGGAATATATGCGGCGTATAGACATCCATGCCGTTCTATCGGTGATTATTCCGCTCTTTGTCTATCTCTGCACCCTGGCCCCGTCAGTTACCTTCTTTGACAGCGGAGAGTTCATTACCGCCATTTATTCACTCGGCTCCGCCCATTCTCCCGGCTATCCCCTGTTCATCAACTACGCCAAGCCATTCACCTATCTGCCGTTCGGCAATATAGCCTTCCGGGTCAATATCGCCACGGCCATCTCGGCGGCAGCCGCTTGCTATTGTGTCTACCTGCTGGTCTCACATTTTCTCGCTACAGAAGAAACTGGCGCTGAGCCCTCCTTTTCAGCAAGCTACTGTAAACTGACCGCGCTTTGCGCGGCCCTCGCCTTTGCATTTTCCGCCAGACTCTGGCTCCAGTCCAACCATGACAAGCCGTACCCGCTCATCTCGCTCATGGCGGCGCTGATTTTCTACCTCCTGCTCCGCTGGCGCGACCACTACCGTCAGGGTGAGGAGCGCCCCGCCTACATATATCTGAGCGCATTTCTCTGCGGGCTTGCTTTCGGCGCTCATCAGACTATGGTTCTCCTCTTGCCGTCCTACGCCTTCCTCATCCTCTCCATGGACCTGCGCCTGCTGTTGAGGGTCAGGGAACTGCTGCTGACTTTGGCGTTTGCCACGTTCGGGTTTGCCGTCCAACTCCATATGCCGATCCGCGCCACACAGAACCCGTTATTGAACTGGGGCGATCCCAAGACAGTGGACCAGTTCCTCTGGCATTTCCTGCGTGAGGGGTACCCTGTGGAAAAGCCGACAAGGAACCTTGCGCTGGTCTGGGATCAGATGAAGGCCTTCAATATTCCCCATGAGTATACATGGGTCGGCCTGGCGCTCCTGGTGATAGGGATATTGGCGTTTTTCAGGAAACTGCGCCAGGAGATACTGGCTTATCTGATCGGCGTTTTTTTCTTTCTGCTGGTCATTATTGGTTATCTGAATACCCCGGCGGACATGATTTTCCTGACTGAAGAGTTTTTTACCCCCCTCTATCTCCTGTCGGCTGTATTTATGGGGCTTGGCCTCTTTTATCTGCTGGAAAAGGCCGTCAACAGCCTGTCGGCGGCGAAGCAGCGTACCCTGCCGGTGCAGTTGACCGTCCTGTACCTTCTCCTGGCCCTGCCGGTAAGTATCTGCGCCCTTCACTACGTGGAAAACGACCAGCACGAAAACTATGTGGCATACGATTACGGAACAAATTCCCTCCGCTCTCTTCCCCAGGGGGCTGTCCTTTATACCTGGGGAGACAGTGGCGCATTTCCGCTCTGGTATCTGCAGGGTGTGGAACGGATGCGTGAGGACCTGGACCTCCTCCACACCCCCCATCTGTCTTTCAGGTGGTATCTGGATGGTTTCCCGAAGCTTTTCAGACACAGCATTCTGCGGGCGATCCCTCTCGAAGAGGAGTCCCCGGAAAGGGTTCTTCAACTGGCGATTTCCGAGCAGATTGAGCGGCGACCGGTCTTCATAGATTTTTCAACGAGGTATTCGATCAGCTTCGATAACTATCTGCTCCAGCAAAAAGGCATCTGCTATCAGTTGGAAAAGGTCGGCAGCGCGCCACAGCGCCCGCCTGACCTGGAGGTATGGCGTCTCTACAACCTGCGTGGGATTAGCGGGGGGATGTTCTTCCGGGACCTGGACACCGGCAAGGCGATTCTCATTTATGCCAACAGCTACATGGAGGCGGGGGATATGCTCATGCGCCTTGACCGCATTGACGAAGGAGTCCGAGCGCTTAGGATGGCCGAGCGGATATCCCCCGAACTACGCTTTCAGGTAGGGCAGATATTAAGCGGGTATGGCGTAAAATGATTGCAACTCGGTATAATACCGATTCAAGGCGCCATCAGCGCCGGACGAATATCTCCCGCGCCATGTCGGTATCTATGGCGAATTCCGAGAAGCCGACCCGGAAGATGTAGGAGGGAAAGGTCTGCAACAGAACGATCCGGTTACCGGGAAGAACCCCCATCGCCATCAGCTTCTGCATCTTCTTGTCGTCCTTGGTCAGGATATAGGCGATATCCCCCTCCTCGCCGGACTTAAGCTCGGTTAAGGGAACCACCCCCAGATCTCCTATCCGGCGGGCCTCTTCACAACATTCGCCGGGGGGAATCGGCTTGCCGTGGGGACAGGTGGCCGGATGGTTCAGCATTGTGCAGACCTTGATGTCCACCCCCTCGTTCAGCAGGTGCTCGAACTGACACGCCTTGTCTTCCCCTGTTTCTCCACGGATATTGAGGACATCCATCATAAGCCGCTCCGCCAGGCGGTGGCGACGGATGGTCTTTCGCCCCTCCTCCTTCCCTTCGGTACGGAAATAGACCCGTCCCTCTCTTACCTCGATTAAGGCCAGGGCGGTAAGTTCCAGGTAGGCCGGATCGCCCCTCTCTACCATCATCCCGTCCAGCTCGGCAAAGCCTTGCCCCTTCTCCTCGGCGGCTATCCAGAGCGCCTCCAGTATCTCTTCCGCTTTATCCGACAGTTTCATGTCATTACTCCTTTCTTCATCAGCTTCTTCAATTTCTTCACAACCGGCAGCTCGGGCGGGTTCTCGTAGAAGCAGCGAGGACAGCGGACTGCCCGGCACGGCTTGCCGCACCTTCCGCATCCCTTGATTCCTTCCTCTTCAATGAATTCATGTCCGCAAAAGCCGCAGCGTATCATAGGATATTCGTCACAAGAAGGAATCGGTTCAAAAGCCAGCCACTGCCGAATGCAAGAGCGCTCACAAACAGGCCGATGGCGAGCGCCACCTTCATTCCCCGCTCCTTCTTCATGATGAGGAACTGGGCCACGCAGGGGATGAAGAGGGTCAGGGTGACGGCGGCCACGGTCAACTGGCGCGGGTCCATCAGCCCTTTTTCCTGTAGGTCATAGAGGCCAGCGGCGCCATAATCCCGGCGGAAAAAACCGAAGATGAAGGCCACCGCCGCCTCCCGCGGGAGCCCGACGGCGGCCATCACCGGGCTCATCCACTCCACCATCGTCTCAAAAAAATGTGTGATCTTGCCGATCCAGAGGAGCACCGATGCGAGGATAAAGAGCGGTAGTATCTCCATGAAATACCACTGCATGCGGCTGTAGGTCTTGGTCAGGATATTGGAGAGTTGCGGCAGCCGCATGGGGGGTAGTTCCATGTAGAACATGGGGGTTTCTCCCGGCATCAGTTTTGCCGCCAGGAAGCCTATTACGATGAATATGAGGAGCAGACAGACAGACCAGACCGCAAGGGCGCCGGGGGCCTTGGACAGGAGCGCCATAATTACGCCGAGTTGGGCCGAGCAGGGGATTGCCAGGGCCAATAGTAGCGTTGCGATGACCCGCTCGCGAACGGTCTCCAGTGTTCGTGTGACCATGGTAGCCATGGTGTCGCAGCCGAAACCGAGCACCATCGGGATGACGGCCCGGCCGGTGAGTCCGATCCGCTTGAAAAGACGGTCGACGAGAAGCGCCAGCCGGGGGAAATAGCCGCTGTCTTCCAGTACCGAGAAGAAGAGAAAAAATGTCGCCACGATTGGCAGGATGATACCTACGGCATAGCGCAACCCCAGGGTAATCACCCCGTACTCGCCGATAAAGAGTTCCTGGATCACTCCCCATGGGACTATCCCCTTTACCATCCCGGTGACCCAGGGATTGAAGTGCTCCTCGAAAACTTTTCCCTCCAGAAGGTCCACGAGAGTGCCGGCCCCGAATTCACCAACGAATTTGTAAAGCCCGTAGTAGAGCACTATTAAAAGGAGTGGCACGCCGGTAAGGGGGCGCGCGGCAAGAGCGGAAAGGCGCTCGCCGAAGGTCACGGCGCGAATTGTCGGCATGCTGAAGACCCCATTGAGGAGCGCCTTTACGATATGCTTCCGTTCCATGGATAAATCCATATGAAACGATTCGCGGCGCTCGAAGGTCTTCTCCTTCACCTGCGCCTCGATGGCGGGATAATTCTCCCCTTCCTGTTCGATCAGAAGGCTGGTGACCTCTTCGTCGCGTTGTAGCAGGAGCAGTGCCAGGGATTTCCGTGAGAGTGGGTAGTTGCCGTGAATGAGGGATGCTACGCTCTTGATATCCGACTCCAGCCTTTTGCTGTAGCTGAAAACCCCAAGTCTGTCCCTCTCGTAGCCTGCAATTGCTTGGCGGATTTCATTGACCCCCCGTTTCTTGGCAGTGGCGGCGGCAATAACAGGAATCCCCAGCTTTTCCTGAAGCAGCGGGATGTCTATTACAAGCCCCATCCGCTCCGCCTCGTCAATGATGTTGACCACCAGCACCACCGGCAGCGCCGCGTCGATCAACTGCAGGGTCATGGCCAGCATCCGCTCCAGGTTGCGGGCGTCGAGCACGTGGATCACCACGTCCGGCGCTTCGGAGAGAAGAATCTCCCTTGCCACCCGTTCCTCCTCGGTGATTGGGAGAAGCGAATACATCCCCGGCGTGTCTATGATCTCAAAGGTCTCTCCATTGATGGCGGCGTTGCCGCGAACAATCTCTACCGAGGTGCCGGGATAATTGGATACAGTTACATAAGCGCCGGTCAAGGCATTGAACAGCACGCTTTTCCCCACGTTGGGGTTCCCCACCAAAGCGACCTTTTTGACCCGGTCGGTTATGTTGGGGTTTATTGCGCGAGAGGCGGAATTCTTCTTGAATATTGACATGGAGCTGCTTACCTCTTTCACGAAATATTGCTTATGAATATCACTTTCAGCTTTGCCCGAAAAAAAATTAACCGCTCATTCGGTTCATTTCCTGCACTTTTGGCAGAGGCCGTAAAGCTCAAGCTTATGGGTCTCTATCAGGAAACCGTGGGTGCGGGCAACCTCGTCCTGAAGTTTCTCAATGGTTTCGTTTTCAAACTCTTCAATGGCGCCGCAGCGGGAGCAGACCAGATGGTCGTGGTGTTCTCCCTCGCTCCGGTGTTCATAGCGGGTCTGGCCGTCACCAAAGTGAATTTCATTGGCGATCCCCGCATCCGCAAAGAGCTTGAGGGTGCGGTAAACCGTGGCGTAGCCGATGCCGGGATGCTTGGCCCGAAGCTTCAGGTACAGCTCTTCGATGCTCATGTGCTGCTCGGAAGAAAGGAAGAAGTCGAGGATGATATCCCTCTGGCGAGTGGACTTGAGTCCCTTATGGGCGATAAAGTCGCTGAATATCTTCTTTTTGGCGCGTTTCAAATGAGCCTCTGAATTGAAAGTGACTTTCAGTATACAAGGTGGCAGAGGTGGTGTCAACGATTTTTACACGACAAAATTTTGACGACACTATTTTCCCCGCGCGATTTCAGTTTATAACAAGACTGCTTCTTCCATGACGGGAGTAAGGGGTGAATTACGGCAAGCCTCGGCAATGACAGACAAAACTTATAATCAAATGGGAAGGGATAAAATGGTTGCAAATGGCCCACATTTAGTTTTAAAGTATTTAGAGCTTGTCCGTAAATAAGCTTTCCAGGCTCGCATCCCGTCTTCACGCCGTTTTTGTCCGGCCCTCAATCGCAAAATCCTCGACGTAGCACTGCTATGCCTGCGGTTTTGCTCAATCAGTCCGGCCAAATCTGGCATAAATCCGGGCGCGATCACTCGTAACGTTATTTACGGACAAGCTCTTAGGCTTGGAATGCCCGCTAACACTGACGCTATTGATAGTTGTCAAAGCTGCTTTTGCCTCGAATTCTGAATTGCGCTTGGTTCTCATGTTTGCCATAATAAACTACCTCCATCAGTGAGCAGACCAAACTTAACTTCCTGTCCGAAAAATCTATAGTATCGGACGGATTTGTAATTCCTGTTTGATTTCAAATCGACATTCGGGCGACATATCCGGAGGTAGCATGCTGAAGGGAAAAGAGATCATTCTCGGCGTCACCGGCGGAATTGCTGTCTACAAGGCGGTTGAGTTGTTACGCCTGCTGACTAAGGCCGGAGCCACTGTGCATGTCATCATGACCGCTTCGGCCCGGGAGTTCGTTACCCCCCTCACCTTCCAGACCCTTTCCATGAATCCGGTCCACACGGAGCTTTTCAACCTGATTTCCGAGCAGGAGATCGGCCATATTTCCCTGGCCGACCGGGCAGACCTCTTCATCATAGCCCCGGCCACGGCCAACGTCATTGGCAAACTTGCGAACGGTATAGCCGACGACATGCTAACCACGACGGTAATGGCCACCAAAGCGCCGGTGCTAATCGCCCCGGCCATGAACGTCAACATGTACAAGAACCCTATTTACCGTGTGAATGAGTCCCGGCTGAAGGAGCATGGCTATCACTTTGTTGAGCCTGTCAAGGGGCTTCTGGCCTGTGGCTGGGAGGGGGACGGAAAGCTTCAGGAACCGGCAATCATTTTTGAAGAAGTGCTTTGCGCCTTGTCCCCCAAGGACCTGACCGGCGAGCAGATATTGGTGACTGCCGGTCCGACACGGGAAGAGCTTGATCCTGTCCGCTTCATAAGCAATCATTCCTCGGGGAAAATGGGATATGCCATTGCCCGCGCCGCCAGGCGCCGAGGCGCCCATGTTATTCTGGTTAGCGGACCGACATGCCTGGAAGAACCTTGGGGGGTCGAAACCATCCGGGTGGAGAGCGCCGAAGCGATGCGGGCCGCTGTTATGGCCTGTACGCCCAGGAGCAGCATCGTAATCAAGGCGGCTGCCGTGGCGGACTACCGTCCGGAGGCGCGGGCACCCGAGAAGATCAAGAAGGGGGGCGCCTCCCTCGCCCTAAAACTGGTGAAGAACCCGGACATTCTGGCCGAGGTCGCGGCGGCCAAGGGGTCGCGCCTCCTGGTTGGCTTCGCCGCTGAAACCGGAGACCTGCTGGCAAATGCAGGCAAGAAGCTATTGGAGAAAAACCTGGACATGATAGTGGCCAATGATGTCAGCGCTGTCGGCGCCGGCTTCAACGTGGAGACCAACATTGTCAAGCTGCTTTTCCGCGGTGGCCGGGTGGAGGAGCTGCCGCTCATGGAGAAAATAGAGGTGGCGGATGTTATCCTCGACCGACTGGTTGAGTTGAGGAGGGAATAGTATCCTATTCAGAAAGTATCCGTGTCAGCAGATTCGGCTCGCAAATGGCAGCCAAAAGCTTCCCCTTTATCTCTTCCAACTGGTTGTAAGCCTGCTCCCTGGTGATTTTGCCGTTCCGGTAGAGTAGCCGCATGTTCTTGCGGACCGCTTCGGCAGTGGCCAATGCCCGCTCACCTGTTGGATCGGCCCTGAAAAAGCGTGATTCCTCTCCACGGCTTAAAAAATCGAGCACCGCTTCCTTGGCCAGGGCCATATATTCATCCCTGTCGGTTTCATCCAGTGCATACCGGGAGGTGGCGTTTAAGGTCTTCATTACCTGTTGCCACTTCTCCAGGCGGCTCACCAGCATGATTGAGTTGAATATCCGCTTGTTGGTGCCGAAAGAGAACAGTGTGTCGGAGAGTGCCCGCCGCAACATCGCATCATTGGCTTGGTAGTTTTCCTGCGCCACCTTCCGGCCCGTTTCCCATATGTCCTTCTCTACAAAGTGCTCGAAGCGCATCTCCCAGTACGTGTGCTTCAGGGTAAGGGTGGAAAAGCTCCGCATGATTTTGTAGGGGACATAGTAGTTATGAGCCACTGCGTCGGCCGCCAGATGGGAGAGGTATCCATAGGCGCACGCCTTGTTGGGGCCGGAGTTGGCGTCCTCAAGAAGCTTCATTCCGATCCGCCAACGATGGCAGTGAAGCAGATAGTGGGTGTATTTCTTGCCGATAGTGATGTCGGCGGCGATACAGCCGTAGAGAAAGTCGTGTGGAAATTCCCCAATAATGGCGGCAATGGCAGGTTCCAGCGCATACAGGTTGCTTAGGACGGCGCTCCCTATTTG
Source organism: Geobacteraceae bacterium (assembly GCA_049301475.1). GTDB lineage: Bacteria > Desulfobacterota > Desulfuromonadia > Geobacterales > Geobacteraceae > JBAQKZ01. Next base: position 14,946 of record JBAQKZ010000210.1, read on the forward strand.
CAGGTGAAACCCCGCTCCCCATGCCAGGGCGTCGGTGGGAATACATACTACAAACAGCAGAGAGACAAAGAAAAGCAACATAGCTTATAGTAATATCAGATGGTTAGATTAAAGTAAAGGGATTTGCGATGACAGATGAACAGGATTTGAGAGATACGCTCTCATCGCTCAGGAGCTACCTCGAATATCTACAGGAGACCGGGGTTGACGAATTGCCTTTGGAGACGCCCCAGCTTGCCGGAGCTGACAGCGGGCATGAGACGCTGGAGATGGTGCGTGAGGAGATTGGGGAGTGCCTGCGGTGTCAACTCGGCGCCACCAGGACACGCATGGTGTTCGGCGTCGGCAACCCGCAGGCCCGTCTGGTGTTTGTCGGCGAGGCGCCAGGTCGGGACGAAGACCTCCAGGGAGAACCTTTTGTAGGAGATGCGGGGCAACTTCTTACCCAGATCATACTGGCAATGGGATTACAACGGAGTGAGGTTTATATCTGCAATGTTCTCAAGTGTCGTCCTCCTGGGAACCGGAATCCGCACCCTGATGAGATCGAAGAGTGCCACCCGTTCCTGCTCCGGCAATTGAATGCCATCCGACCGGCAGCGGTTGTTGCGCTCGGGACTTTCGCCACACATATCCTACTTGGGGCCAAGGAGCCAATATCGAAGCTCAGAGGTCAATTCCACGACTATCACGGCATACCGCTCATGCCGACCTTCCATCCCGCCTATTTGTTGCGTAATCCGGCAATGAAGAAGGAGGTCTGGCAGGATATGCAGCAGGTGATGCGGCTATTGGGGATTGAGTTGCCACAGAAAAAATGAAGAGCCATACGTAGGCAAAGTACCCCTATTGCCTTTTTATTATTCAGACAGAAGCTTCCTGATAAGCGTCTCCATCGACTTTTCGATATCCTCTGAAATTCCTAGATACCTTTCGGCCACGATCCCCTTCTTATCGATGACTAAAATCATTGGTACGGAGCTAAGACCGTAATCGGCCTGTATGTCATCATTAGCCATAGCGACAGGATAGTTGATCCCTTTATCGGCAATGAACTCCTTCACTACCTTGTCGCTCCCTTCGTCAACGCTCATACCGAGGATTTGCAACCCCTGCTTACCGTGCTGCCGGTTGAGACCGATCAGAAATGGAACCGACTCGCGGCATGGCGGGCACCAGGTGGCGAAGAAGTCCATGACAAGCACATGTCCCTTGTAGTTAGTCAGGGTGACCCGCTGCCCGGATGTTGTGACCACCTTTATCGGCGGCGCGGGCTGTCCCTTCTTGGAAACGGCCTGGGCCTGCAACGGCGGCGCCAATAGCGCCGCCAGCACCAAGCATCCCTTAAATAGTCTGATAAAGCTCATAGTCACCTTTCTGGACAGAAACTTAGAGGGCCTTCTTTATCAGCGCTTCCAGTTGCGCCTTCGGAACGGCGCCGACCACCTGGTCCATCACCTGTCCCCCTTTGAACAGGATAACCGTAGGTATCCCACGAACGCCATAACGACCCGGAGTGCCTGGATTGTCGTCAACGTTGACCTTGCCGACCTTGATCCTACCGTCGTATTCGTCGGCAATGGAGTCAATGACAGGGGCAATGGCCTTGCATGGGGCGCACCATGTGGCCCAGAAATCCACCAGTACAGGAATTTCCGACTGCAGAACATCCTTGTCAAAATTGTTGTCACCTAACATGAGTACTTTTTCGCTGGCCATGACGATATCTCCTAAATGAATTCATCTGATGAACGTATGAAAATCAGGTACAAATATAGACAAGCCGGCTGAAAAATCAAGGGGTAATTAAGGTTTAACTTTATCCCTCGCTTTTTCAATATCTTTCTGGGCCTTCCAGGCGGGACACCACTTCCCATGCCATTCCATAACCTTTCCAAATGCTGTCTCCGGATTATTCCTGGCATGGTTGCATAACGGACAATTGTCACATTTTTTACCCATGAAATCTTTGATTTTTCCCATAGCCGCACCCCCTTTTCCTGTATTCTTCTATTTTCTTCTATTAACGTATACCATGAATTGATGCAATTAGCCAGAATCCATCAATATCACCCGCTGAAACGTTGCATCGGCAGTGATAATTAGTTGTCCAATTACCGGCCGGAAGTGCTATAGTGGCTCCAGTGTCACTGGCAAAAGATGATCGAACGCACCACCTCCCTCTGATACCGAGTTGCAATCAAAATGAGTACTAGGCGGCGAGGAGGGGGCGACGCAGGCGTACATGAATAGTACGTTGAGGAGCACCCGACGAAGCCAACAAAGTAATCGTTTGATTGCGACTTGGTATGAGTGATTATGCGCTATTTCCCCATCAATCTCGATATCCAGGGCAAGCCCGTTACTGTTGTGGGGGGCGGCGGAGTGGCCACACGCAAATGCCTGCGGCTGGTCGAGGCAGGCGCATGTGTGACTGTCATTTCCCCGCGACTGGACCCGTCCCTGCGGGAGCTTGCGACAAGCGGCCATATCAGCCAGATGGCAAGGAAGTACGCCAGTGGCGATCTGCCCGGCGCCTTTCTGGTCTTTGCCGCCACCGATGACCCCGCCGTCAATCGAGCGGTGGCGGAGGATGCACGGCGGATGGGCATCCCCGCCGATATCACCGATGCGCCCGAACTCGGAAGCTTTACCTCGCCGGCTGTGATCAACAGGGGGGAACTGCTCTTGACCGTTTCCACCGGCGGTCGGGCCCCGGCGC
>JBAQKZ010000211.1:0-12352 GCA_049301475.1 Geobacteraceae bacterium
ACAGAAGAACGCCTCCCGTACAAATAGGATGGGGCATATACTACTCGTATTGAAGGTGTTTGACCAGTAAATAATGAAACTCAATGTTATTGCTCAAAAAAGATGATAGAACATATTCACCGTGGGACACACGTATTAACAGGTTGACACCGGTTTGCGTGAAGGTATATACACATTGTGTTAAAGAAGCCAAGCATCGGAACCGTTGAAAAGCGGGGGCTGAACTATTGAATCAGGCGCTCATAATAGGCTGCGGCGACATCGGCAGGCGGGTAGCAAAGCTGGCAATGGCGGAAGGCGCTATTGTAAGCGCACTCGTGAGGTCTCCCGAGAAGGCGGAGACACTGCGACAGATGGGGATAAGGAAAGTCCCGGCCAACCTTGACGACCCCTCATCCATCCGGCATCTGCCGACCAGTGATGCGATTGTCTTCTACCTCGCGCCACCCCCCGGCGGCGGCCTGACCGACCCGCGGATGCGCGCCTTCTGTTCGGCAATTCACTCCGGTAACCGGCCGGCGAATGTAATCTACGTAAGCACCAGTGGTGTTTACGGTGATTGCGGCGATCTTCCAGTCACCGAGGAAACCCCTGTAAATCCCGGCACAACCAGGGCAAGGCGACGACTCGACGCTGAGACGGCGCTCCGGGAATGTGGCGAGCGGCATAATTTTCCGGTAATCGTCCTGCGAGTGACAGGCATCTACGGCCCAGGCCGCCTCCCCATCCAGCACCTGTCCGACGGCCAGCCTGTCTTGAATGATCGGGAGGCGCCGTTCACCAACCGGATACACGCCGACGACCTTGCCCATGTCTGCATTGCAGCCGCTGCCAAGGGGGAAGCAGGTGATATTTTCAACGTCAGCGACGGACAGACAACAACAATCACCGAATACTTTAACGCGGTGGCCGACTTCCTCGGCCAACCACGCCCACCCCAGATAACCATGTCTGAAGCCATGCATGTCATGAGCCCGCTGATGCTCTCATATGTCAGCGAATCGCGCCGCATGGACAACCGCAGGATGTTCGAAAAGCTCGGCGTCACTCTCCTATACCCCACCCTTGAAGCAGGGCTTAAAAAACTGTCATAACACATTATCGGAGTATTCAACGTGAATCAGGCATTGCTCTATATTCTCATATTTCTGGCGCTCTCAAACATTAGCCTGCTGCTGTTTTTGTTGGCGCGAACATACAAAACCGACCGGGCCGCCGACGCCGGAGGCCGCTTTGATGCCATGGAACGCGCTCAAGAGCGGTTTGAACGCTCTTTGCGTGAAGAGATAGCCAGGAACAGGGAGGAATCCGCAACCGCCGACAAGGAGGCCCGGCAGGAGATAGCCAATTCGTTTCGCTCCTTCACCGACGCGGTTCTGCGACGCTTGGCCGAGAGCGCCGAAGGGGAAAAGAGGCAGCTTGACATCTTTTCCGGTCAACTGAAGACACTTACCGACCACAACATCCAGAAGCTCGACAAGATAAACGAGACCGTGGAGAAAAAGCTTGCAAGCATTCAGGAGGACAACAACCTCAAGCTGGAGCAGATGAGGGCTACGGTTGACGAAAAGCTCCACGACACCCTGGAAAAGAGGCTTGGCGAGTCGTTCAAGATCGTAAGCGACCGGCTGGAGCTGGTGCACAAGGGGCTCGGCGAAATGCAGAGCCTGGCGACAGGCGTAGGCGACCTCAAGAAAGTGCTGACAAATGTGAAAACCCGCGGCGTTTTAGGTGAGATACAGTTGGGAAGCCTCCTTGAGCAGATTCTCACCCCCGAACAGTACGCATCAAACGTGGTAACCAAGCCGGGAAGCAACCTGCGGGTGGAGTTCGCCATCCGTTTGCCGGGGCGGGACGAGGCGAACGAGCATGTAGTATGGCTCCCCATTGACGCAAAGTTCCCACAGGAGGACTATCTCCGGCTTGTGGAAGCCCAGGAACTGGGCGCTCTCCCCCAGGTGGAAGAGGCGTCCCGCCAACTGGAACGAGCCATAAAGGAGATGGCCAGGAATATCCGGGACAAATACCTGGCCCCCCCGCACACCACCGACTTCGGCATAATGTTTCTCCCCACCGAGGGCCTCTACGCCGAGGTGCTGCGCCGGACCGGACTTTTCGAGCAATTGCAGCGTGAGTTCAAGGTGGTCATAACCGGGCCTACCACACTGGCGGCCCTTTTGAACAGCCTACAGATGGGGTTCAGGACCCTGTCCATCGAAAAACGCTCCAGCGAGGTCTGGACCTTGCTGGGCGCGGTGAAAACCGAGTTCTCCACTTTCGGCGCAATCCTCGACAAGACCAAAAAGAAGCTGCAGGAGGCGAGCAACTCCATTGAGTCGGCCGCCACCCGCAGCCGAGCCATAGAGCGAAAACTACGTAACGTACAGAATCTTCCCGACACCGAAGCCGCCGGTCTGCTGGGCGAAGGAGTGGAGCAACCGGCTGATGACGAAATCGACATCCACATCTGACAAGACATCTATATTCAACGGAGGATACTAAAATGGCCATCAAACTGGGACAACTGCTCATTAACGAAAAGATCATCACTCCCGAGGAACTCGATGAAGCGCTACAGAGTCAGGTGGTTTTCGGCGGACGTCTCGGCAGTATTCTGATTGAACTGGGATTGGTCGAAGAAGACGAACTTGCGCGCCTTCTCAGCAAAAAGCTGCAGACACCCTACGCTCCACAACAAATGTTTGAAGATATTTCCACCGACATTCTAGCTCTTGTCCCTAAGGAATTCATCCTGAAGCACCGGGTCATCCCCTTGGGTATTGAACAGCGGCGGCTGAACCTGGCCATGTCCGATCCCTCCGACCTGGCAGCCATCGATGAGATCGGCTTCATTACAGGATTCGTCATCATACCGATGGTTGTCCCGGAGGTCCGGCTGGTCTTCTCCCTGGAAAAATACTACGGGATAAAGCGTGATTCTAGCTATCTTTACCGGCAATGGGCACCCTCACGCGCAAAGAGAAAAGGGGCCGACGCTGAGGCTGAGGTACCTGTCCCGCAGGCTTCTTATCCCCACCCTTCGGAACCGGAACCATTTGCCGAGCATCAGGATTCAAGCGAATGGCCGTCTATTGACTTGACCGATATAGAGCAAGAGATCGCCACTGTGGATATACCCCTTCCAACCAGTGTCGTCGCCACACCCAAGAGCGCTGTACCTTTCACGCTCGACAGCGCTTCCGCAAAATTGGCGGAGATTAAAGACCGCAACGAAATCGCCGATGTCATCATTCAGTATGCCGGTCAGGGATTTGAGCGTGTCGCCCTTTTCCTCATCCGTGGCGACCGCATAGCCGGATGGCAGGCCGTAGTGGAAAAACAACCGGTTGCTGGCTTCGAGAATTTCGGGTTAAGCTTGGGCAAACCTTCCATCCTCAAGATCGTAGCTGAAGGAAGGAGCTTCTACAGGGGGCCGGTGCTCGATACTGCTGAAAACCGGCAGATACTGTCCGCCATGGGTGGAGGATTTCCGGAAACTGCTTATCTTATCCCCATCTCCCTGATGGAGCGGGTGGTGACTATTCTCTACGTGGATGGCAAGGAAGCCGACATCGGAGCAAAACTCTTCTCCCTTCAGAAGCTGGCCAATAAGGTAAACATGGCCTTCTCAATGCTTATACTGAAAAACAAGATAATGGCGACCTGAATAAGGAACTGTAAATGAATAACATGGTCAAAATTGCGCTCAGATTTAGGTCAGATTTGGCTGAACTGATTGAGCCAAACCGCAGACGTAGCAGAGCCACGTTGAGGATTTGGCGATTGAAGTTCGGCTAAAGATGGCCTGAAGATGAGATGCAAGATGCCCATGATATTTGTTTACAGTTCCTAAACGTCGAGGGGTGGCCCCTTCTCTGTTATCCGAGGTTCATGCAGGACACGATGAAGCGCAGGTGAAAAGAGATCAGCGTAACCCCAGCAATTCCGCGGCAATCAGGATACGCCTTATTTCCTTGGTTCCCCCGCCGATTTCCAGTAATTTGGAGTCCCGCCAGATACGTTCAACAGGAAAGTCCTTGATATACCCGTAACCGCCATGAATCTGAACAGACTCATCAGCAGCCCGCACGGCGCTTTCAGCGGAATAAAGGCATGCAGCAGCCGATTCCAGGCTTGCCCGTTTACCCTGTTCGATTAAAGAACAGACATTGTAAAGAGCAAGACGAGAATTGGTCAGACTGGTATACATATCGGCCAGTTTTGCCTGGATAAGTTGAAAGCCCGCAATCGGCTGGCCAAACTGCTTCCGTTCCTGGGCATATTTGAGGGAAAGCTCAAGGGACTCTTCGATCAAAGCGACGCCGGCACAGGTCAATACGGCGCGTTCGATGTCCAGTCCCTTCATGATAATTCTGAACCCATTGTTTTCTTCCCCAAGAAGATTCTCAGCAGGGACGACCATGTCCTCAAAAAATAACTCGCCGGTGGGTGAACCAAGATGTCCGGTTTTTTTCAGCTTTTTTGAGACATTAAAGCCTGGGGTTGTAGTCTCAACGATAAAAGCGCTCAAACCGCGGCTTCCGGCATCTTGTTTTGTCCGGGCATAGACAACAATCACGTCGGCGATAGGTCCGTTGGTAATGAATATCTTGCTACCATTGAGTACGTAATGATCTCCCTTACGTACAGCCTTGGTTTGAATACCCATTGCATCCGAGCCATGATCCGGCTCAGTCAGGCCCATAGCGCCAACCCACTCACCCTTCACTAGTTTGGGGAGATACTTCATTTTTTGTTCTTCTGTTCCGTTACGCATTATATTGTGAACACAGAGGTTCAGGTGAGCGCCTACCGAAAGCCCGATTGCGCTGCTGACCCTAAAGATAGCCTGCAATATCATCACTGCTGAGGTAAAGTCCCCTCCCGACCCGCCATATTCTTCAGGCACCCAGGCGCCGAGCAGCCCTTGCCGGGCTGCCATCGCCCAGATTTCTTCGGGCCACTCATCCTCTTTCTCCATTTTTTCAACAAGAGGAGCAAAATGTTCTCTGGCAAAACCCAGTGTTGACTCAAATATTAATTTATGTTCCGAAGACAGTTCAAAGTTCATCTTTCCCCCCCCGTTGAAATAGTTAATACGAAGATCATCTGTCGTTACGTCACTGCTTAAGAACCGCTACCGGCTTGCCTCTGCTTCCACCACAACCAAGAGCTGTTGTGCCTTTACCTGGTCATTCAATTTAGTAAGGAATGGCTTTACAACTCCGGCAATATCCGCGCGGATATGGTGTTCGATCTTCATTGCTTCCATAACCATCAAGGTGTCTCCGGCTTCCACCTTTTGCCCTTCTTCCACATGGATTGCCACGATACGTCCGTCCATAACTGCTACAAGCTGACCTTTTGCTATCTTTCTTCCGGATACCGCCGGTTCCAGGGTAATGTCAGTGAAGTCATGCACTTCTCCTGCCAGATTCAGATAAACATGGTCTTTAGTCATGTGCCAGGCGGCTTTTTCTTGGACTTCGCCACTGGTAAAAACAATCTCTCTCTCATTTTTTCGGAGCAGTGTCACTTCAAGGGAGCGGTCGCCAATCCGGAGTAGATATCTCTCTGAATCAGCGCAGTAAAGCAGTACGTTAACCTCTCTCCCATCAAAACTCAATTTGTAGGGGCGCGGACCCGGATTGGAGCTCTGCCAGTTTTGCAGAGAGACCCTCTCCTGCGCCTGTTCCGCCCCTGTTTGATGGAAAAGGATGGCGGCCAATCCCAAGTGGAGGTCAGAAGGTTTCCTCTCAGCTCTTTGAGACAACTGAAAATACTGGCCGATAAATCCTGTTGTTGCCGTCCCCTTGGCAAATTCTTCATGGACAAGAACCTGGGCAAGGAAGGACTGGTTACTCTTTACTCCGAAGAGGACGCATTCCTCTACCGCCCTGCTGAGCCTGCGTCTTGCTTCTTCCCGGTCAGCTCCTCCAGCGATTATTTTTGCAAGCATCGGATCATAATGGGAAGATACCTTTTGCCCCTGAATCAGGGCATGATCCACCCTTACACCTTCTCCTGCCGGGGGTATCCAGGCCAGGACATCACCGGTCTGTGGCAAGAATTCGCCTGCGGTGTCTTCGGCATAGAGCCGGACTTCAATCGCATGCCCCTGTAGTACAACCTGCGACTGTTCAATCCCAAGGGGCATACCGGCTGCTACTCGCAACTGGAGGGCCACCAGATCAAGCCCGGTAATTATCTCAGTGACCGGATGTTCCACTTGGATGCGGGTATTCATTTCAAGGAAATAAAAATTACCTTCCTCATCCAGTAGAAATTCCACGGTTCCCGCGCCGACGTAACTCACCGCCCTGGCTGCGGCAACTGCGGCCTCCCCCATACGTTGTCGCAGTTCCGCATTAACAGCAGGTGAAGGGGCTTCTTCAATTACCTTCTGGTGGCGGCGTTGGATGGAGCAGTCCCGTTCTCCGAGATGAATCACATTGCCATGACTATCGGCAAATATTTGTATCTCAATATGGCGTGGATCAATCAGGGCCTTTTCAATGATCAGCTCATCATTGCCGAAGGCGCCAAGGGCTTCGGAACGGGCTGATTTGACAGCAGCGGGGAACTCTTGCTTATCAAAAACCAGGCGCATGCCGCGCCCCCCTCCACCAGCGGCCGCCTTCACCATCAGGGGGAACTTCATGGCGAGAGCTTTTTCAAACAGTTCCTCTTCCTTCAGGTTCACTCCATGGAACCCAGGAACACAGGGAACCCCTGCCGCCAACATCCGTTCCTTGGCTGCCCTTTTGTTACCCATCCAGGCAATGGCATCGGGTGGGGGGCCGATAAAGGTGATCCCCGCATCACCACAGGTCCGGGCAAAGTCCGGGTTTTCAGCGAGAAAACCGTAACCTGGATGAATGGCGTCAGCCCCGGTCTTCTTGGCCGCCTCGATGATTTTGTCGCCCCGCAAGTATGATTCACCAACCGCCGCAGGTCCGATAAGCACCGCTTGATCAGCATGCATGACGTGTAGCGCCTCGGCATCGGCCTCACTGTAAACGGCTACTGTACGGTAGCCTAGCGCATTGGCGGACTGGAAGATGCGCACAGCTATCTCTCCCCGGTTTGCAACCAGTATCTTTGAAAAATTCGCCATCCGGTTTTATCCCTCCGCCCATTTTGGTAAACGTTTTTCCAGAAATGCCAGCGTTCCTTCTCTACCTTCCTCACCCTGCATACAGGCGGAAAAATCCTTGGCCGCAAGATCCAGAAGAAGGTCAAGTTCAATATTCCCAGTTGCCAGCATCAATTTCTTGGTGATGCCAACAGCAGTTGGGGCACACCGTTTGACCTGTTTCACAACGGTTGCCAACTCCTGTTCAATCTCCTCATCGGTTGTACAGACAGTATGCACAAGCCCAAGCGCTTTCGCCTCTTCGGCGCCGAAACGTGCGCCAAGCACTCCCATCCGTCGGGCTTGGGTTAGGCCAATTCTCTGGACAACAAAGGGTGCTATCTGCGCCGGCGGAAGACCGAGGCTGGCTTCGGGCAGAGCAAACTTGCAGGTAGTTTTGGCAATTGCGATATCCGAGACACAGGCAAGTCCGAAACCTCCCCCCATAACAGAGCCTTCAAGAACAGCCACGACAGCCTGGGGCAAGGCATTAACCATAGTGATCAATCTGCCGAATTTTCTATTCATTGCAAAATATGGATCATCGCCACCTTGAGGCGCCTGCTGGCCAGTTTCAGCCATATCCTTGATATCGCCGCCGGCGCAGAAATGCCCTCCCGCTCCACGCAGTACGACGACACGGATGGAATGATTTTCGCGGATAGTTGTGAAAAGTTCCATAAGTTCGTTGATCATTATGAGATTAATTGCATTGCGAGATTGCGGACGATTGAGGGTAACCCGCAAACATCCTGGCTCTTCAATAAGAGAAAGGGTCTGGTAAGTTGGAAATTCCATGTAGTTTATCCTTTTGGTATTTATGAAATGTTTTGTCTTTTGTCTACATCCTGGCAACGCCAAAAGAGTTGGCGTTAAGTTGACGGGCATCACCTTCCCGACAGATAGAGAGGACGAAGGCAAGCACCTTGCGCGTGTCCCGCGGATCGATAATGCCGTCATCCCAGAGGTTTGCAGTGGAAAAGAGCGATGTGGACTCTTTGTCCATCCGCGCGACAATATCTTTCTCCATTGCCTCAATCTGCTCCTGAGGAAACTCCTGTCCGGTGCGGGCGAATTTTGCCTTGGTGACGATGGCCATCACTTTCGCCGCCTGCTCGCCACCCATCACCCCTGTGCGGGAGTTGGGCCAGGAGAAGATGAAGCGGGGATCAAGTCCGCGGCCGCACATGCCGTAGTTGCCGGCGCCAAAGGAAGCGCCAATGACAATGGTAACCTGGGGGACAGTGGCATTGGCCACCGCTTGGAGCATTTTCGAGCCATGTTTGACAATTCCGTTCTGTTCGGCGTCGGTTCCGACCATGTAGCCGGTAGTGTTCTGCAAATAGACCAGTGAGGTCCCGCTTTGGCAACAGAGCTGGATAAACTGGGCCGCCTTTACTGCGCCTTTGGGCATAATCGGCCCGTTGTTGCCAATTATGCCACAGTGTATCCCCTCAATTCTGGCATGGCCACAGATGGTAAAGCTATCGAAGTCACTCTTGAATTCCAGAAATTTTGAACCATCGACTATGCGGGCAATAACCTCCCGTACATCATAATTTTTTTTGAAATTGACCGGAACTATCCCAAGAAGTTCCTCAATGTCGTAGAGCGGCTTCTGGAATTCCGCATCCGGGAATGCCGGTCTCCGGTTATTCCATGCCAGCTCGGCCACAATTTCCCTGGCGATACGGATACCGTCATGGTCATTTTCAGCCAGGTATTCGGTGGTGCCGGTTTTTGTGGCATGCATCTCTGCGCCACCCAATTCTTCATCAGTGGCAATTTCTCCGGTAGCGGCCAGCAATAATGGAGGGCCGGCGAGAAACACCTTTGCCTGTTTCTTCACCATCACCACATAATCGGAAAGACCGGGAAGATAGGCGCCTCCAGCCGTGGAGTTGCCATGAACCACGGTAACCTGGGGGATGCCCATTGCGGAAAGTCGTGCCTGGTTGGCAAAGGTTCGCCCCCCCTCGATAAAGATTTCCGACTGGTAGGCGAGGTTGGCGCCTCCACTCTCCACAAGAACTACAAGAGGCAGTTTGTTTTCCAGGGCAATGCGGTGCAGGCGGAGACTTTTTTTCAGGCCGGCCGGAGAGATTGTACCCCCTTTAACGGCGCTGTTGCTTGCTATGATGAGTGATCTAACACCGGAAACATAGCCTATCCCGGCGATGCTCCCACCACCCGCGCCGCTTCCGTCCTGGTCATCGTGCATCAGGTAACCGGCCAGGGAGCAGAGTTCAAGAAAGGGTGAACCAGAATCCATCAACAGCCTTACCCGGTCACGGGGCAGTAACTGGGAACGTTCTGCAAACTTTTGGCGAGCCCGCTCTTCCGCGCGGCATACCCCCTTTTCAATAGCCCTGAATTCTTCGATAAGGGCCAGCATTTCGGCTCTGTTTTTTGTAAAATCCGCACTTCCTGGAATTATCCGGGATTGGATGGCAGGCATTAGCGACTCCATTTTTTATGCTATCTTTGAACTACCGATTTTTCGGTAAGATGTTCATCAGTTTACAGATAATACCGAGCATGACCTCATCCGCTCCACCGGCGATGGAAAGCAGGCGCATGTCCCTATATGCCCTGGAGACGTGGGTTTCCGACATGTATCCCATGCCACCCCAGTATTGCAGGCAGGCATCGGAGACTTCACGGCTGAGTCGTCCGGTTTTCAACTTCGCCATTGAAGCCAGCTTGGTCGCATCATCACCCCTAATATAGTTTTCGCAAGCCCGATAGATAAGGGAACGTAAGGCTTCCACCTCTGTCTGGAGTTCAGCAAGCCGGAAATGAATGACTTGGTTGTGGAGCAGCGGTTTGCCGAAAGCCATCCGCTGTTTCGTGTACTCGATTGTATCCTGAATGACAGTTTCCATCCCCTTCAGGGCGATTGTCGATCCGAACATCCGCTCTTCCTGGAACTGCAGCATCTGGTAAACGAAACCAGCGCCTTCTTCGCCGATCAGGTAGCGCTGCGGCACCCGGACATCGTCAAAAAAGATCTGTGCGGTATCGGATGCGCACATGCCGAGCTTGTCGAATTTATCGGAAACTGTGATCCCTTTTGTCTTCATGGGGACTACGATCAGGGATTTGTTCTTGTAGGGCGATCCCTCACTTGTGTTGACCAGCAGGCAGACCCAATCACCCTGGGTGGAGTTTGTAATCCATGTTTTGGTTCCATTGATGATATAATCGCCACCCTGTTTTACTGCCGTTGTTTTGATGGCGGCCACGTCAGAACCGGCATGGGGTTCACTGACCCCGATACAGGCGACAAAATCACCGGAGATGCTCGGCGCCAGGAATTCCCTGCAAAGTTCATCACTGCCGAAACGGGCAAGCGCCGGTGTGGCCATGTCGGTCTGGACGCCGATAGCCATCGGAACAGCCCCGCATCTTACCCTACCCAGTTCTTCGGCCAGGACAAGTCCGTAACTATAGTCGAGACCGACTCCTCCGTAGGCCTCGGGTTTGGTAATCCCGAGCCAGCCAAGTTTCCCCATTTTCTTGAACAGTTCGTGGGCAGGAAAGCGCCCCTTCGCCTCCCACTCGTCAACATAAGGGTTGATTTCCTTGTCGACAAACTGGCTGATAGTACGTCGCAATTCTTCATGTTCATGGGTGAATTGCACAGTTATTCCCCCTTTTTTTACTTGGTTAGCGAAATATGCGCTAACAAATCGGCTTGAGTAGTTTGTCTAAGTGTACGATAAAGCGGAGTTTTAGATATCTGGAGATTTGTCCCCTGGAGTAAAACTTAAAGGAAAATCTTACGCGCCTCTTCAGGGGTAGCAATGGAGCGTCCCGCCTGTTCGGCAATTTTTACAATGGCTTCTATCAACTGTCCGTTGCCGGTAGTTCGTTCAGCATTCGGCAGGTAAAAGGTATCTTCAAGGCCAGTGCGCAGATGTCCACCCAACTCAGCTGTTTTTTGATGAACAGCCCAAATTTCTTCACGACCGATCACTGTCGTCTGCCACGCGGTATTCGGCTTAAGATATTTCTGAAGCAGTACCAGCAACTGCGGGTCTGCCGGCATGCCGGAATCAACGCCCATGACCAGGTTATAGTCAACCCTTTCAACCATACCGACTTCCAAGTACATACCGACGGAGCGCACTATCCCCACATCAAAGCATTCGAATTCCGGTCGTGTGCCGGTTTCTTTCATGACTGCAACAAGTTCAGTAATTTTTTCCACAGGATTCTCAAACAACAGTGGGGGCCATGCCCATGTGCCATTGGATCTTGTCTTGAGATAATTCAGGCTCCCCGCGTTACATGCCGCAATTTCGGGTTTTCCCGCGCGGAGACAAGCGATCGGTCCACTTTGATCACGCACCATTGTCCCTGTAGTGTAGTTTAGAATCACTCCGGGACAGGCCTCGCGAATGGCATCGGCGATAGAAACCGCAACTTCGGTATCCCAGGTAGCTAAATAGCTCATCCCCGGCTCCTGAGACCTGAAATGCACATGCATAACCGAGGCGCCGGCATTAAATGCTTCTTTGGCTGAAGCAGCCATCTCTTTGGCGGTAACGGGTACGGGATGCTGCTTCGGGTCGGTTAAAACACCGGTCAAGGCGCAGGTGACAACAGCTTTATCTGGCATTTCCAATCTCCTCTTATGTGGGATATGATGCCTTCGCAAGAAGTGCAAGGTAATTAATGTATAGTATAATCAGGCCTGCAACGCAAGTACTAAGTAATATCCTACAATATAGTGCCGTCACAATATAGTGCCGCCACATGGCGCGATGGACCCACAGGCGTCCCGACATACAAATGCACGGCTGTCTGTCTGGCGGCGGGAATCAGATGTAATTGGCCACTTTCCCGCAATCCTTACGGTTTCTCGTTAAAATCACAGGGTCTAAAAATTTTCACTAAAAATTCCCACGCTTATTTTTTTACTTGACTTTCCGTTTATAACTATTTGAAAGTGATCGTTAGTTACTTGCAATGGGTTTTTACTATGAATGTAAGGAGGTTTAAAATGCCTGCTATCGTCAACCCATCAAATGGAATCAAAAGAATTGTCGGCTGCATCCTTATCTCGATCTGGCTGCTGTTTTTAGTCAGCGTTGTCCGGTTAGGTTTTTGCATGGTTCTTTGAGAATAAAAAATTGAAAAATTGTCGTTGTGCTGCATTTTTTACTTGACTTTTAGTAAAAAAATCGGCCGGGCGCACTCGTAACTATCTAA
>JBAQKZ010000212.1:0-13070 GCA_049301475.1 Geobacteraceae bacterium
TGAACTGATTGAGCCAAACCGCAGATGTAGCAGAGCTACGTTGAGGATTTGGCGATTGAAGTTCGGCTAAAGATGGCCTGAAGATGAGATGCAAGATGCCCATGATATTTGTTTACAGTTCCTAAGGACCTGTCACGGAGGCACGAACTTAATGAAAAAGAAGATTTTCATCTTTAAGGCGCTCGCAACTTGTCATGCATTTCTACTGCTCTCATCCTGCGGCGGGTCTCTCGGCGGAGGGGTGGAAGAATTCAGGACGGTCACGGTTTCTGCCACGGCAAAGACGCCAAGGCTTGAATCCGACGTTTTGACGGGTAATAGCTGCGGAGAGACCGGCTCAACCGGCGGGACATTTGTGACTGATATTGTTGATGTGGATATCAAATCCACTATTTACCCCAAATTTACAGGGCAGGCGTTGTCTGTGTCAATAGATAGTGTCACCATTTCATATGCTCCGTATAGTTCCGGCGCTCCTGCGCTTTCGGACCAATTCATTGCCACACTGGGCACTGCGGTTGCCCCTGGTGGAACAGTGTCAATTCCCGTGCCGGTGGCAAAGGACATAGTTAAGCTCTCACTGGTGAACGAAAAAGGCCTGCAACTCTGTTCCACGGCATACTATGAATACTATGTAACCATATCTTTTGACGCCCTTGAGATAGGCAGCGGCACACGCAAAAGAATATCAACCGGTTTGAATGTGGCCTTTGCCGATCGGTCAGGCACGCAATAGAACCATTATCTATTATTCATGATAAATGGTTGTAAATAATGCCAGGTGTAAAGGGAGCAAATATGAAAGCACAAAAATTTTGTACGGCTGTAATGCAGGCCGTTTTTATACTGACAGCAGTAGTTTTAGCCGGATGCTCCGGCGGTTCTGACACTCGTGTGCAGGGGTATGAATCCACTCCAAATGGTGGCAAAACAACTGCTAAACTCGTCGACGGTGAAATTACAGTTTCGGCTGCCGTTGATGACCAGCAAAATCCTTTTGTAATCTATCTCTCCGATAAGAATATATATTTTTCCGTGTGGGAAGACTGGCGAAACAGGAATACCACAGGCGCGGACATTTACGGACAGTTTTTGAACCCTGACGGAACGACTTGCGGGCCTGAGTTTGCTGTTAGGAACTCGGCGGGGAATCAGACTGCTCCGACGGCGGCGTACCGTCCCGGCGACAAAATCGTGGTGGTTTGGCAGGATACAGTGGGAAATGCTGCGGGGGGGTATGCAGCTTATGCAGCGATTACCAATATTCCCTTGTCGATTAGTTGCGGTTCGGCGCCTGTTGTATCTGCCGCTACGCAGGTTGGCTACACCCAGAATCAAATATATGCGAATGCTCCACTTGTCGGCACGACTTCTTTCGATATAACGGGTGACAGCACGGGGGGGGCTGATGTAAATGGTTCTGCGGTTCTTACCCCTTATGTTAATCCCAGAAGCATAACCGTTACGGGTGGATCCCCCGAAACGGGGGGGGCGGTCAATCTGACAGATGACGGGGACGGCAAGCTTGCGGGTAGCGGGGCAACCGGGACGATCAATTACAGAACGGGCAATCTTGCTGTAACCTTGATTAATGAAGTGACCACAGGTATGACTGCTACCTATACGGTCACGTATGGGTATTTTAGCACTGGTTTGGTTAATCGAGGCGACAGCCTCTTGTCTAGAAAAAGCCCGCGGATTGTCTACGACCAGTCCGGACGCGACCAGTTCCTGATCACCTGGGTAGAGTCGCGGGATGTGATCAACTACTCCTCCGTTCTCTGCTTTGGCGCAGCGCCGTTTGGGTGGGAATTCGGTGACGGATCGTTTGGCGGGTATCTCATTCTTGATCCATCCTTGACCGCCAAGGTTAATGCCAACGGGATCGCCGGGCCGGATATAATCCGCAACCAGTTCTCCGCTAGTAACACGGTCTCTGCCAACCGATTCATATCCAAGAGTAGTACGGCAACAGAAGAAAATTTTATTTATGAGTTCTTTACCTCGCTCAATAACATCAATATCGCCGCCGATGCCAGCTCACCGGAGGCGTTCTTTGCCTGGGAGGGAATCCGTTCGACCGGGACTTTGACCTGCAAGCTCGATACATCCACCGGGATCATAACCTCTGCTTTCTCTTCGTCACCAAAGGAGAGTAGCCAGTCACACATTTACGGACTTTTCGACAAGGAATTCACACAACCGTCAACCTATTCAAAGTGGATCAGCAAGGCAAGCACCGCTGCGTCAAACCCTTCGGTAGCTGTAGACTCTGTTAGCGTGCCACGAAAGTTTCTCGTCGCATGGGAAGATAACCGGGACGGGGTAAACACGAAGATTTACGGGCAATTGATAAATTCTGGGCTTGATCTATACAGCACCGAAAATATTATAAGCTTCCAGGACACGGACAGTGATGGGAATCAGGACCCCAATCTGGCAAATTCGCGCCAGACAAGGCCCTCTATATCATTTGACTCGGTTAACCAGAGGTTTTTTGTCATCTGGCAGGATACGAGAAATGGCAGCAATTCACTGGAAAACATCGACATATATGGCCAGTATATAAACTCGTCTGATGGGTCACGGAGCGGTGCGAACTACGCCATTTCCACTTTGCCGGCCAACCAGCTTTCACCTGTTATTGCATACAATTCTTTCACTGACGTTACTGGTAAACAGTTCCTTGCCCTTTGGAAGGATGCCCGCAATCTTGCCATAACCGCCTCGGACATTTACGGGCAGCGCTTTTCGCTCGGCAGTCCGCAGTTGACCCTGCTCAATCCGGGCGACAACTCGCCGCTATCGCCACCTCTTATAAACTTCGGCGAGGTGACGGCAAACCAACTGGCTAGTAGCACCATCAAAATCAGAAACACCGGCGACTCGACCCTGTCGATAGACTGCGTCAGTCCTATGCCTCTGCCGCCGTTCAGCCTTGACAACCTTCCGACCGAACTGGGGGTCTGCAATGACGGGAATGTCTTTAACATCGTGCCATCTGGGGAGATGCCGCTGACGGTCAAGTTCCTCCCGACCTCCGGTGGGACCTTTATAGGCAAGTTTACTATAGAGAGCGATGCCGGTAAAACCACCATCAATCTAGCGGGGGCAGGCGACCCTCCGACAATGACCTTATCGGAAGGTGACGGGACAAATGACGGTACCTTGAACTATGCCAATGTGCAGACGGGGCAGACAAAAGATATAACATTAACTGTAACCAACAACAGTCAGGTTACCTATAACATTACTTCTGTCCAGGGAGTCAATTCCCCCTTCACTCTGGTCAACCCTCCCACATTTCCAATAGCCATGTCGACTCAGGCTATTCTTCAATTGACCGTGCGGTACTCACCTACGGCAGAAGGAAGCCAAACCGCTCAACTAACCATTAACACTGATAAATCCCTTTCTCAAACGGTTAATCTTGTCGGAACCGGGACATCAACGGGTGGTACGACCCCTCCTCCGGCGTCCGGTGGCGGTACAGGGGCCAACAATCCGCCTACATCATCGGGTGGCAAGGGGGGCTGCTTCATAGCGACAGCCGCATATGGCAGCTATCTTGATCCCCAGGTCATGGTGCTCCGTCGGTTCCGCGACAATGTGCTCTTGCAATCCGGCCCAGGCACTGCCTTTGTGAATTTTTACTATAAGTACAGTCCGACGATTGCCGATTTCATAAGAGAACATGAATCGTTGCGGACTCTGACCCGCTGGGTGCTTACCCCGATAATCCTGGCGGTGAAATATTCATCTTGGACCCTGCTGCTTTTAGCTCTTGTAGCGATCATCGGCAGCGTTTATGGCATAAGACGATTCC
Organism: Geobacteraceae bacterium; assembly: GCA_049301475.1. GTDB lineage: Bacteria > Desulfobacterota > Desulfuromonadia > Geobacterales > Geobacteraceae > JBAQKZ01. Next base: position 3,827 of record JBAQKZ010000212.1, read on the forward strand.
GTGCCTGTAAAACCGTATTAGAAGTGCAGTGCTAATCTGCCCAGAAGGAATTTATAGGGGAATATAGATTCATTGCCGGAGTTATTTTGACAAATGCCAGGGACTCCCTGGCTTTTGTTTGGATGCAGGAGAAATACGGCATCAGATAAAGAAGGAGAAACCTCCCATGTTTTACCCGCAATTTCGTGCCCGTCGTCTTAGAAGCAAGGAGGTGTTCCGCAACATGGTCCGCGAGACATCGCTTGCCGTGAACGACCTCATATACCCGATGTTCTCGGCGTTCGGCAAGGGAATCCGCAAGGAGATTTCCTCCATGCCCGGCATTTACCAGCAGTCCATTGAGCATATCGTTGAAGAGGCCCAGGAGGCCTATGATCTGGGGATTCCGGCCGTGCTTCTGTTCGGCATACCGGAGACCAAGGACGCAGTCGGGAGTGACGCCTACGCCGAGCACGGCATCATTCAGGAGACGGTGCGGGCGTTGAAAAAGCAGGTACCTGGACTCATGGTCATCACCGACGTCTGCTTGTGCGAGTACACCGATCATGGCCACTGCGGCGTCATCAAGGACGGCGACGTGGACAATGACGCCACGCTGGAACTACTCAGCAAGGAGGCGCTCTCCCATGTCCAGGCGGGGGCCGACATGGTGGCCCCTTCGGACATGATGGACGGCCGGGTCATAGCTATCCGCGAAACACTCGATCAGAACGGCTTCGAAAATACACCCATCATGAGCTATGCAGTGAAGTACGCATCCGGCTATTACGGCCCGTTCAGGGAAGCCGCTGAATCCACCCCCCAGTTCGGGGATCGCCGCTCCTACCAGATGGATCCGGCAAACCGCCTTGAGGCATTGCGCGAGGCAGAGATGGACATAGAGGAGGGGGCGGACATCATCATGGTCAAGCCGGGGCTCCCCTACCTCGACATCGTCCGCGAAATGCGCAACGCCTGGACTCTGCCGTTGGCGGTCTACAACGTCTCCGGCGAGTATAGCATGGTGAAGGCTGCGGCCCGGATGGGATGGATTGACGAAGATCGTGTGGTCATGGAGACCATGCTGGCTTTCCGTCGCGCAGGCGCGGATATGATCCTCACCTATCACGCCAAGGAGGCGGCTCGCCTCATCCTGAAAGGGTACGAGACGGCCAGAAGCTCCTGTAGCCGCCCATAAAGCAAAGCCCGTCTCCCCTCCGGCGCATGCTTCAGCCTCGGTATTGAGCCCTGCTACTCCACTAAAAACGCCTTCTCTCGCGTCTCCACGCGGTCACCTGGGCGGAGCTTTCGGCCACGGCGGGTTTCAAGTATCCCGTTTACCTGAACATCTCCAGCCGTTATCCGAAGCTTGGCCTCCCCACCGGAACCCACGGCATTGACTGCCTTGAGGAAGCTATCCAGCTTGATGTACTCCGTATCTATCTTCATCTGGTCACCTATTGACTGCCGACAGTATCCTGTGTTGGAATGAATATGGGCAGGAAAAATATTGACACGGGCTGTAAATACAAGATATAAGATTAAACTTGATTTGCCCAGGTAGCTCAGTCGGTAGAGCAGAGGACTGAAAATCCTCGTGTCGGCGGTTCAATTCCGTCCCTGGGCACCATTAGAACATCCAGCCATGACCGATACGGCAAGAAAAGCCCCTAGAAATAGGGGCTTTTCTTATTTTGACAGTATATAAAGAAAAGCTTAGGGAACTCAAGTAGGCATTTTATGGCGCGTCAACTGTCACCACTGAGCTTTCACTATTGTCCGGATTGATCACCTGTAAGTGGAAACTCTTCTGGCTGGGATCGTAAGGATGGCGCAAATAAACAAGCCGGTTGCAGTTGGAGAAGATTATCCTTTCCCGCTCACTGGGTTCCGCTATTCCGCCTCCCGCCATCCTCCGTCCATCCACTATTACCGAGGAACCCTGTTGGAAGTTACGCCCCGCTATTATAAGTTCGTAGTAATTAACGTATTCCCCTCCCTGGGTGACGCTCTCGATCTCCGGTCGAGCCTCTATGAACAAGGCTACCGCATCTGAGCTTGTTTCCTGAGGGCTCCGCACCTGGACCTGGTGCTGCCCTCCCGCCACCTGCGGAACGTTAAAGGATATCGATTCGGCGGACAGCCTGTGGCTCTTTATCATGGCGCCGTCGAACATAACGTGTGACCCTTCCTGGAAGTTGCGCCCGAAGATGGTCACTTCCCGTGCGCTTCCCGTAGCGCACGCATCGATGCTGGACGGGTCCAGATCAGTGATCACCGGTTTCAGCGGCAGCATGGTAAAATTGTAGGTTTTGCTGGTGACGCCGTCCTCACGCTTTAGAAATAGCGCATAGAGACCGGGAGGTAGCTGTGGCGCCTGAAATGCGAACTGTTTAGGGCCGATCATACGGCTTGGCGCTTCCTGACTGCCGAGCAGAGCGACGGTCTTGTCGCTGAATCCACCGCCGTAAAGGGTGATGGAGCTTCCCGGCGCCCCCTGTGCAGGGATGATGCTTATGATGGTTAACGGCGGGGCTTTTTCACCCTTTTGCGGCGACTGTCGTTGTGCGCCTTCAGCACGGCCATTGGCCCCAAAGCCGGTTTCAGCGGCCAGGAAACAAAAGACAAGGGCGATCATTATGAATCGGTGAGACATGGCCAGGACTCCTTTCATACAAGCAATTACGAAAATTAAAGCATGCCACGGTGGGAAGTCAATGGTTGATGGTCATGGCGAGCCAGATACCTGCCGCAGCGAAAATAAGGTTCGCAGCCCAGGCAGAGACCAGTGGCGAGAGTATTCCTGCCTGGCCGAAGGAGAGGATGATAGCGTTGGTGATGAAATAGCTGAAGCCGATCCCCAGGCTGATTCCGATGCCGACGGCTATGCCGCTGGTGCGGCCTCCCCTCATGGCGAAAGGTATGCCGAGAAAGGCCATAATCAGGGAGGCAAAGGGGAGCGAGGTACGGGAGTGCATCTGCGCCAGATAGCGGGTGGCGTCATATCCCCCCTTCTCCAGCTTTTCGCAGTAGCTCCTGAGATCAAGAAATCCCATATTGGTGGCGTATTTTTCCAGAACTTTCAGGTCGTCCGGTTTCAACTGCAAGGCCACCGGCATCTGCGGCGCCACAATCGTTCGTGCCACGTTGCCGTCTGCAAAATACCGCATTACCACTTTCTTCAATTGCCAGCCGCTGCCGGTAAGCATTCCCTGTTCGGCTTCGATGCGTTGCTGCGGATGCATTCCGGGGCCCATCCGCCAAAGGATGACTCCCTTCAGGGTACGGGAGACCGGCTCGAAGAGTCGAGCCTGGAGAATTACGCTCTCCTCACGGTACCAGATGTTCTGCTGGCGGAAGAACGTTTTGAAGCTTTTTTTGTAGATCAGGACATCCTCGATGTACTTCATCCGCTCGTAGCTGCGCGGCACCACGAATTCACTGCAGAAGAGGGCTGCCAGGCTCAATATGAAGGCAAGTGTGAGAATAGGTGCGGCGATTCTAGTCAGGCTGATGCCGCAGCCCCGCATGGCGGTTATCTCGCTTCCCCTGGCGAGGGTTCCCAGGGTCAGCAGGGTTGACATCAGGACAGCCAGCGGCAGTACCTGGCTGACAATCTCAGGGATCTTACAGAGGAAAAACAGGCCGATATGCTGGAGCGTCGCCTGGGCACGGGCAAAGCGGCTGATCTTTTCGAGAAAGTCTATTACCAGATAGATGGACAGAAAGGCACCCATGCAGAGTCCAAGTATTCGCAGGTAGGTGGAGATGATATAGCGGCTCAGAATACTCACTGGGCTTCCCTCCATGGAGAGAGCAGAGCCTTTAGCCGCTTGATCGTGCCCGGGGCTGCATCAAGGAGGAATATCCTTCGTTCGGCTGCGGTCTGGCGAAACAGGTAGATGCCAAGGGCTAAAAAAAACAGGTTCGGCGCCCAGACAGCAACTATCGGATTGAGAATCCCACGCCCGCCGAGGGTCTTGCCGACTAACAGCACTATATAATATATTAGCAGCATACCGATGCTGACAGAAAAACCGGATGCCTTGCCGGAGCGCTGATTCTGGATGCCGAGCGGCATGCCGACCAGTGAGAAGATGATACAGGCGAAGGGGAGCGCGAAGCGGCGGTGAAACTCCATTTGGAAGTCGCGGAGCATTTTGACGTCTACCAAACCTTCGGATATGTGGTCCTTAAGTTCGTCAAAACTCATGTCCGACTCGTTTCGCGCTATTTCCCTCGTAACCTGACCGAGGTTAATGCTCAGGTCGTATTCCCTGAACTCGATGAGGCGATAGCCGGTCTCTCCCAGGCCGCGATGGATGCCTCCGTTTCTCAGTTGCAGGCGGATGGTCCTGTTCTTCGGATCGCTGACCACCACACCGCTGTCGGCGAAGACGGTGGAGGGTTCCTTTGGGTCTCGTTCATCCTGGATGAGGATGCCGCCCATGGTGTGCTCCTGCTCGTTGAAGCGGTCGGTATAGAGTACCAGTCCGGGGAAGTCGTCGTTGAATACCTTTTCCTTCAGCATCAGGGTGGCCCTTGCCTCGACAACCTCGTAGAGCAGTTTTTTGAAAGAGGTGTTGCCCCACGGCAGGGCGTAGACCGTGAGGATGGTGGTTAGCATATAGGCGGCCATGGCATAGCAGAGCACAGGTGGCAGAAGGTCGTAGAGGCTTACACCGCTGGACTTCATTGCGTTGATTTCGCTGTCTGTCGAAAGTCTGCCGAATGCCAGCAGGAGGGCCAGCAGGAACGCCATTGGGATAGTAACGAGGGAAAATGATGGGATGAGGTAGGCGAGCAGCATCATGACGTCGCTTAGCGGTACACCCTTTGCCACCACCAGGTCGGCCAGTTTCAGGAGCCGACCCATGAGGAGCATCGACGTGAAGGTTGCCATTCCGAGCAGAAACGGCGCGGTGATTTCCCGGCAGAGATAGAGGTAGAGGGTTTTTTTCATGACGGGGGTTATGATATATGAGACGGGCGGTGAAGTAAAGGGGAGGGGGGGCTGAATATTATTTCAATTCGGCTTCCGCACAGACCATAATCGGTCTCAAGCCATGAGAACCAGCGGTTTCCAATCCAGCACCTTTATGTTGTTTCCCCTCTCAGGTGCCTGACTGCCGCGTTCTGCGAAGACTTCAATATGCAGATTAAGAAAACCGCCCCGGCGAAGAGTTTGCTTATCGAGCACGCTGATTTCGCTTCTCAGAATATCGTCTTCAAATACCGCTGCGGTGTGGTCGCAACTTCGCCAGGCCAGGAATGTCACCAGGTTGGGTAGCGCCCGGGTCAGTTGGGCTGCGGCCATCGAAATGGTGTGACCGCCGTAGACAAGCCGCCTGTTGTAGACACTGCTCTTTGCGTCGGTATGGGTTGTGGCCATGTTCAACGTCATGCGCACCAGTTCCGGGGCCGATGTCACTGTGTCACGGGCCTGTACAAGGAACCGCGTTCCCTTTTCAATCTCAGCGAAGTGCTCGCCTTTGAATTTCCCCCGGAATCGATCCATATCCCAGCAGGTAGAGTCGGAAGCTTCGATATCTGACAGATTGATCTCGGTGGGGATGACCTCCAAAGAATCGTCCTTCCCCGTTTCCGCCCGCGGGTCCCGGCAGGGGATCATTGGGCAGCGCCAGAAACAGAGCGCTGTTTCGTCCCGCTGGTTGCGTACCTCCATCTCAAGAACAACCATGCCGGTGGCAGCCCGCCCCTCTTTGTATTTATTCTGTTTGAGGGCGATAACGGTGGTCGTGGTGGTAAGGGTGTCTCCCAGATACACCGGCTTTTTGAAGACCAGACCCCGGTAAAACAGATTGGCTTTGACCCGTTGAGAGGCATAGGTTGTCTGGCCGATCGCAATATTGCAAAGCAAAGCAGGACTTACCAATGCGTCCTTGCCACCGGTTATATGCCTGCTCAAATCAGCATCCAGCGCCAGCCGCAACCTCTCCGCAAAGAGCGCCTGATGCCATGCGGCGTAACCGGAGTGCACCGTTACAGATGGCGCGTCAGGCATCGCCTGCCCCACATAAAAGTCCTCAAACCATGGCCCGCCAATTTCAATTGTTTTTGCCATCCGGATTCACCAAGAAGTATTCCAAATAAATCATTCAGGTTTACCAGTTCTCCCCCAGCACCTCGAAATGCGCCTGTAGATGGTCGCAAGCCGGACACTTGTCCGGTGCGTCCTTGCCGGTATGGAGATAGCCGCAGTTGAGACAGCGCCATACGGTTGGCTTCTCCTTGTGAAAGACAATGTTATTTTCGACATTGGCCAAGAGGTCCAGGTAGCGCTTCTCGTGCTGTTTTTCGGCGACCGTTATGGCCATAAAGATGTTGGCGATCTTCGGAAAGCCCTCCTCGCGGGCAACAGCGGCAAAGCCTGGATACATCTCCGTATGCTCGTAATGCTCGCCGCCGGCAGCTTCCCGCAGGTTTTCCGCAGTCGTGCCTATGACGCCTGATGGAAAGCTTGCGGTCACCTCGGCGTCACCCCCCGGCAGCAGCTTGAACAGGCGCTTGGCGTGCTCTTTTTCCTGGTTTGCGGTTTCCTCGAAAATGTTGGCGATCTGAACGTACCCTTCGCTCTTCGCCTTGGACGAAAAATAGGTATACCTGTTACGCGCTTGACTCTCGCCGCAGAATGCTGACAGAATGTTTTTTTCTGTCAGGGAACCCTTTAATATCATCGCTATTATCTCCTTTATTGCCATGTTCTTGTTTTGAGGGCTGCGCCAGGCTAATGCAGTTGCGTCCCCTTGCCTTTGCCTGGTAGAGGGCCATATCAGCGGTATTGATCAGCATATCCGTAGAGTTTCCGTCCTCCGGGAACGATGCAATACCAATGCTGGCGGTCAGTCGTCCGAGAGGAAGATTTTCTTCTCCGCTGAATTTTTCGTTCTCTACGCCGCGCCTGATCCTTTCCGCGACGAGGACAGACTCCTTTTTAGAGGTTATGGGGAGAAGAATGCAGAACTCTTCGCCGCCATAGCGAGTCACTACGTCCATCTCCCTGACCTCTCTCATAAGTATCCTGGCAATTCTTTTGAGCGCCTTGTCCCCGGCAATGTGACCGCATAAGTCGTTGTAAGTTTTGAAGTTGTCAAGGTCGACAATCATAACCGTCAGATGTAGGCTGTGCCGCAAACTCCGGCTCAACTCCTCCTCTATCCGTTTGTCCAGAAAACGGCGGTTGAAAAGTTCCGTCAAAGGGTCTGTAACGGAGAGACGCTCCAGTGTTCCCGTCGTGGCCAAAGCCCTGCTGCGCTGGATCAAGGCCGCGAAGCGCGAAACAAGAGGGGTAAGCGTATCCAGGTCTGACTCGGTGAATATCCCATGATCCTTCTTGTCGGAAAGGTTCAGCACCCCAATGATTTGCTCCTTGAATTTGAGGGGGACGCTTATGAACGACTTGGTCTTAAAGCGGGGACGGTTGACGCCTGTGATACGTTCATCTTTTTCGATATCGTTTACCAACATGGGCTGGCCGTTTACCGCGACTTTTCCCGCTATTCCGTTTCCAAGCTTCGTGGTCAGGCTTTTCGCCAAGTGAATGTTCATCCCTATTGCCGCTTCTATCAGCAGAGTTACCCTGTTTTCGTCCATCAGCATGAGCGAGCCGCAGGACGCATTGGCAAGCTTTGCGGCCATCTCCAGTATAGCGTTGAAAAGCTCTTGTTGCTCCTCAATTATGGCAAGCGAGCTTATCACCTCCAAAAGCTCTCTGGAAAGGGAGCTTTCCTTGCTTAACTCCTCTTCCCTTTTGAATCTCATAAGCCGCGCGGCGGCCCTGCCGGTGAGAAGTTCCACCAAGAGGAGGTCTTTGGCGAAAAGCTCCACATTAAACAGTGCAACCAAACCGAGTAGCTTGTCGTCGTACGCCAGTGGAATGCAGGTGGCGCTGCTTGCTTTTACCGTTGGGAAGAATTCTTCCATATCTTCCTCGGTCAACTCAATTCTTCCTTTCAAGTCATTCATGAGCATGCCTGAAAGTCTTTCACCAGGCATGCTTATCCCCTCTTCGGAAATGCCCCAAACCGCTTGCAAGGAAAAAACATTGCTCTCCCTGTCAGATATCGCCACCGCGATGGCGGGTACATCGAAGAGGATTCCCAGGGTCTCGCAAAGAAGCGATAGCGTCTGGGATGAACTTCCGGCCAAGTCTATTTCCCTGGATATCACTGCAATGGCGTTAAGCCGCTCCATAGTCTTTTCCATTAATTTGGCTTCGATATCTTTCCTCGGAAAAGAAAGGAGAAGGGAGTATACCTTCTGCGCAACTGATGCAACATCTTCGCTGGTGGCAATTGGAAGGCTTGACACCTGTTCCATCAGTGAGATCGGATCGACGCCGCTTTTTCTGGCTACCATGCTCATGGTGGAAAAATCAAGGGCTTGCTCCCTGACTCCGCTGCCGACCAGGCAGTAGTCCGGGAGGGAAATCGCACTCAGGGGGACTACAAAGCCCCGAAGTCCTGTAGGACAGCAAAATGTCATTGGTATGTCGTTGATAATGGCTGCACGCAGTTTCTCTTTGAGGATGTCGGAAGAGACAGCTCCGAAAATGGTGGAGCCTTTGTCAGCACTACAGAGCTGGTAAACGGAAGCCTGGGGTGTTGTCTCCTCCTCATGGTGAGGATAAATGGCAAGCGTGTAAGATGCGAGGAAATCGTAGTCTCTAAGGGCCGACATCAGTCTTGCAGGAGTTAATGTCTTGTCTGTTTCGCTTAACATAAGGGTTGCCTCATGTTTCCTGGCAGATTTTTTGAAAAACTATTTTCGAACCCTTCACGGTCATTCCCATAAAAACGGGAATCCAGGTTTTTAATAGAGTGTTGGATGCCCCCTTCGTGGGCAGGACGATATTTATGGGGATAAACTACTCTCCCGACAGTTTGCTAACCGTACTTACAGAGCGATGTAGCGGGGGCTCCACTCGTTGGAGAGATGGGTCATTAGAATGCTCCTGATTATACCCACCAGGTCCTCAATTTAAAAAGTATAGAAGACGACTCTTAACCGCTCTAAATGTTACCGCCAGCCTAACTACCCCTAAAGTAAGAAATATTAAACCAATTAAATACACTTTTTAACTCCAAGTGTCAATGGAAAATATCCAAGGCCCCTATGCCCACGGTAAATTTGTTCTCCATGTGAGCAGTCATGCTGGACAGGAGTTTTGAGTCATTTTCAAATAGTCAAAGACCATACGCACGTTTCTCATGAGCTGTCTCATTTTTTGTGCGACACTCACCGT
>JBAQKZ010000213.1:0-5389 GCA_049301475.1 Geobacteraceae bacterium
GGCTGGGGCTTGAGCGGCCGCTGGAACATTTACGCCACGGCGGCTGTTCTGGGGCTGGCTTATGCGGTTCTGCTGGAACATGCGGCGCTTTCCAGCGGGCGCTGGTCGTACACGGAGCGCATGCCCGTGGTGTCCGTGTTTGGCGCGGGCCTGTGGCCGCTACTTCAAATGACGCTTCTGCCACCGCTCACGTTCTTGTTTGCCCGGTGGTGGGCCGGTCGCAACGCAACTAAAGGCTCTTTATGATGAACCACACCGGTGGATGGTCGGGCCGCGAACTCGTGTCGGGTAGGCGGGCATGACGAGTCACCGGGCGAACTATCCGGATCAACCAGTCAGCAACGAAGAGATGCTGAACGCGCTACAGCGGGACGCCTTCGGGTATTTCCTGCACGAGACCAACCCTCTGAACGGCCTGGTGGCAGACAAGACGCAACCGGACGCCCCCGCGAGTATCGCCGCCGTTGGGTTTGCACTGGCAGTATATCCGGTTGGCGTCGAGCGCTTATGGATGACGCGCGCCGAAGCAGTAGAACGAACGCTGGCGGTGTTACGGTTCTTCTGGACCAGCCCGCAAGGGACGGCACCGGACGCAACGGGCTACAAGGGGTTCTACTACCACTTTCTCGACATGAAGACTGGACGGCGTGCCGGGAGGTGTGAGCTTTCCACGGTCGACAGCGCTTTTTTGCTCGCTGGAATGCTCACCGCAGCAATCTATTTCGATCAGGATTGTGCGGACGAGAAAGAGATCCGCACGTTGGCCGATGCGCTCTACCGCCGCGCCGATTGGCTGTGGGCGCAAAACGGTGGAGCGACGATCACCCACGGGTGGAAGCCCGAAAGCGGCTTTTTAAAGTACCGTTGGGAAGGCTACGACGAGGCCCTGCTCGTGTACGTGCTGGGACTTGGTTCGCCGACGTACCCGCTGCCAAAGGAAAGCTATTCGGCGTGGGCCTCCACCTACGAGTGGAAGGATATCTATGGGCACGAGTTCCTGTATGGCAGCTCGCTCTTCATCCATCAATTCTCGCACCTGTGGATCGATTTCCGTGGTATCCAGGATGTCTTCATGCGCGGCAAGGGCATCGACTACTTCGAGAATAGTCGGCGAGCGACCCTCGTCCAGCAGCAGTATGCGGTTCATAACCCTCTCGGATTCGCGGGCTACGGCCAATACTTCTGGGGGCTGACCGCAAGCGATGGACCCGGTCGGACGGTGCGACAGGTTTCTCGCGTCAAGCGTCGCTTCTTCGATTATGTGGCGCGTGGTGTGCCGTACGGCCCGGACGATGGGACCGTCGCCCCGTGGGCAGTGGTTGCCTCGCTGCCTTTTGCCCCGGAGATCGTGCTGCCGACGGTTCGGCATTTCAAGGAGGTCTGCCCGGAGATCACGGGCAAGTATTGCTTAAAGTGCAGCTTCAATTTGACTTTTCCGCACGAGTCGCAGGGCAAGCCCGGCTGGACCTCGCGGTACCATTACGGGATCAACTTGGGGCCGGTCGTATTGGCGTGCGAGAACTACCGCTCAAGCCTGCTCTGGCGACTGACGCGGCGCTGCCCTTACGTCGTCACGGGGTTACAGCGGGCGGGTTTTTCGAACGGCTGGCTCTGAGGAGAGCGCGAAACAATGTTTGGAGGTTGCTTCTACAATAGGACTGAACCAACAAACTCCCAGACCATGTCCACCTCTTATTGTTATCATCTGTCCTTGAATGAAGAATTGGTTGGTTTTATTCCATCAGCATGGAGAATTTTATGACTACTCATGGTACAGAGCATCCCACCATTCACGACAATCAACAGTCCCTTGACCCCGTCTGCGGCATGGAGGTAGACCCTTCTGCCCCTGCCGCCACCCTGTTACATGAAGGCACGACGTACCTCTTTTGCAGTACCCATTGCCTCGAAAAGTTCAAAGCATCTCCAGACAGTTTCACTGGAGCCGACATAACGAAACCAGAGCATACAATTACACTTGCCAGTGAGAGCGATCCCAAAACCAACATCTTCACCTGTCCGATGCATCCGGGAATAGAGCAGGAAGGGCCTGGTTCCTGTCCGAAATGCGGCATGGCGCTTGAGCCCCTGACAGTGGCGGTGGAGGAAGGTGAAAATCCGGAACTGGTGGATATGCGCCGGCGTTTCCGCCTGAGTCTCATACTGACTATTCCTGAGTTCATTATCGCCATGGGACACATGCTTCCCGGTCACCCGCTGGTGGCACTGGCCTCACCGCGCACCTATGGCTGGATCGAACTGCTGCTGGCGTCGCCGGTGGTGCTCTGGGCCGGCTGGCCATTTTTCGTACGCGGCTGGCAATCCATGATAAATCGAAGCCTCAACATGTTTACCCTTATTGCGCTTGGAGTTGGTGTCGCCTATAGCTACAGCGTCGTGGCCACACTATTCCCCGGCATATTTCCACCCTCCTTCCGCGGCAGTGGCGGAGAGGTGGCCGTCTACTTCGAGGCTGCAGCCGTAATCATCACACTGGTGCTTCTAGGCCAGGTGCTGGAATTGAAGGCCCGCAGTCAGACCGGTGCTGCCATCAAGGCGTTGCTGGGGCTTGCACCCAAGACCGCCCGGCTGATTCGGGATGACGGCACGGAAGATGATGTCCCGCTCGGTCAGGTCCATCCCGGTGACCGTCTCCGGGTGCGCCCCGGCGAGAAGGTCCCGGTGGACGGCACGGTGATCGAGGGGGCAAGCAGCGTGGACGAAGCCATGATCAGCGGCGAAGCGATCCCGGTGGAAAAGGTGGCCGGCAGCCGGGTTATCGGCGCCACGGTCAACGGCACCGGCAGCCTGATAATGAGGGCCGAAAAGGTCGGGGCCGAAACAGTGCTGGCGCAGATCATCAAGATGGTTTCAGAGGCCCAGCGGAGCCGCGCCCCGATCCAGAAACTGGCCGATATGGTAGCCGGATGGTTCGTACCTGCGGTAGTGCTGTCCGCCATTGTCACCTTCATCATCTGGAGCGTCTTCGGACCGGAACCGCGACTGGCCCACGCAATGATCAACGCCGTGGCGGTACTGATCATCGCCTGCCCCTGCGCCCTTGGCCTGGCCACTCCCATGTCAATCATGGTCGCTACAGGCAAGGGGGCGACTATGGGTATCCTGTTCAAGAACGCCGAAGCGATCGAACTGCTGCGCAAGGTGGACACCCTGGTAGTTGACAAGACCGGCACGCTCACCGAAGGAAAACCGAAATTGGTCGGGGTAGAAACCGTCGACGGATTCGATCAGCAGAAGCTTCTTCGTCTGGCGGCAAGCCTGGAACGGGGGAGCGAACACCCTCTGGCTGCTGCGATTGTCGGCGGAGCAGAGGAGCGCGGCATCGCTACTGTCTCGGCGGAGGGATTTCAATCAATTACGGGCAAAGGGGTCACAGGCCGCATAGACGGCATCGACGTGGCCTTGGGGAACCGGAAGCTGTTTGCAGATATGGGCATTGACGCTTCTGCGCTCCTGGGCCAAGCGGAAGCGATGGAGTCCAAAGGGCAGACCGTTATGTTCGTGGCAGTCGGTGGCAAGCCGGTCGGCCTGCTCGGTGTTGCCGACCCGATTAAGAAGACTACTCTCGAAGCGCTGCGCCAGTTGCACGCAGAAGGAATCCGCATCGTCATGATGACGGGCGACAACAGAACAACGGCCCAGGCAGTAGCCGAAAATCTTGGAATCGACGAGATACTGGCGGAAGTACTCCCGGAAGGGAAGGCCGCCAAGGTGAAAGAACTTCAGGCTGAAGGGCGCTTTGTCGCCATGGCCGGCGACGGTATCAACGATGCCCCGGCCCTGGCGCAGGCACAGGTCGGCATCGCCATGGGTACCGGTACGGATGTCGCCATGTCGAGCGCAGGTGTAACCCTTGTCAAAGGGGACCTGCGCGGCATCGTACGTGCCCGCCTTCTGAGCAGCGCCACCATGGCCAACATCAGGCAGAACCTGTTCTTTGCTTTCTTCTACAACGCTCTCGGCATTCCTCTTGCTGCTGGCGCCCTGTACCCTTTCTTCGGAATCCTGCTAAGCCCGATGATTGCAGCAGCGGCCATGAGCTTCAGTTCTGTCTCTGTAATAGGTAATGCGCTCCGCCTGCGCCGGACCAAAATCTGAACGAAGGCATGGGGCTGTTAAGGAGCAGTCGCATCCACCAGAGAAAATGCTACACCTGCTGTTGAATAGTCTTCAGCAGTAAACCCTTAATTTATAAAATAGTACACAACGTTAGTATGTTACGGCTTGGCATGATGAATGCTGCTTATTTTTACACTATTACAGATCCATACCAACCAAAAGGAGACAATCAACATGAAAAAGATGATTGCAATGACAGTAACAACCTTGGCGCTTTCGGCTCCCCTGGCATCTTTTGCGGCGATGGACCACGGTTCCATGAAGATGGAGCATGGTGGACAAATGGGACATCAGGGTAACGTGGCCCATGAGGAAATTGTGGACGGCGTAAAGGCGACCTTCAAGGTCATGGGCATGGCTGAGCACATGAAGGCAATGAAGATGGAGATACCTAAGGAGATGAAGGAAACCCATCACATCGCGGTGGAGTTCAAGGACGCAAAGAGCGGCAAGGCGCTGACCGAAGGTGAAGTGACGGTCAAGGTGCAGAATCCTGACAAGTCCAACCAGACCAAGGAGCTGATGGGGATGCAGGGACATTTCGGCGCTGACTTCGACCTGTCCAAGAAGGGAAAATATGGCGTCATGGCCAAGTTCAAACTGGCCGACGGCAAGGTCAGGAGCGCCAAGTTCTGGTACAGTGTGAAGTAAAGGAGAGAATATTATGAAAAGAGTCGCGGCAATAACGATCTTTGCCTTTCTGCTGGTACAGGGCGGGGCTTTCGCTCAGGAAGGGGAGAAACACGGGGGGAAGCACAAGGCAGACCCGCAGATGCGGAAGCTGCATGATATGATGCCCATGTATGCTGTGGCGCTGTCAAAAGTCGAAACGGCCTTGGGAAAAGGGGACCCCGCTACTGTCGAGACTGAGGCGGGCAAGATGCTCGCAACGGCCCCCGATCTGAAAAAAGCGAAACCCCACAAGAACATCAGGCAGTTGAAAACGTTCAGAAACATTGCCACAGGCTTTGAAAAGGACCTGAAGGAAACGGTGAAACTGGCGAAAAAAGGGGATTTTGCCAAGGCCAAGGACGTTCTCAAGAAGGTGGAAGCTAACTGCGCGGAGTGTCATGCAAAATTCCGGGACTGACCAAAGGGGGTTGCTTTTGAATGTTACAATGCACTAAGGAACTGTAAACAAATATCATGGGCATCTTGCATCTCATCTTCAGGCCATCTTTAGCCGAACTTCAATCGCCAAATCCTCAACGTAGCTCTGCTACGTCTGCGGTTTGGCTCAATCAGTTCA
>JBAQKZ010000214.1:0-7494 GCA_049301475.1 Geobacteraceae bacterium
CCCCTCTTCAAGGGGGAGGACAGGAGGGGGATGGGGTAGATTTTCAGGTTTGCAACCTTCTTAACCCCATCCCCACCCTAGCCCTCCCCTTGAAGGGGAGGGAATTTTAGACCAATGCAAATACCTAACTGATGAGATGGGGAATGGTACGCTAATCGGAAATGCTGGCTAAAGACCTATGCCCCGCTGCTTTTGGTAATGAGTATGACCCCGATGCATACCAGGATGGTGCCGGCCCAGCGCGTGGGAGAGACTATCTCACCGAGGAAATACTGCGAGAGGAAAACGACCAGCACGTAGTTGAGCGCCTGCATGGGAAGGGCAACGGATAGGTCTTCCCATGAGAGCACCGCCAGCCAGAGAAAGAAGAACACCGCCAGCATGGCGGTGCCTATGATCAGCTTCGGGGTGGTGAGGGCTTGATAAGCCACGTTCAGTATTCCCCGCAGGTTCATGGTGGAGATATCTCCTAACTCCTTCATTCCCTTGGCCAGCAGGATATCACCGATTGTCCCGGCGGTCACCGCCAGGAGCATGACTATAACTGTTTTAAGCATCTGTCTTTCCCTCTCCCCGGTAGTTGCGAAGCCTTATCCCTATTTGCTCCAGTCTGTTCCGCACCCGTTGGCTCGTGAGAGCCGCCAGTTCATCTTCATGCCGGTAGCCCGGCATCCATCTGGCAAGCTCCGCGTCCGGCCGACAAGCGGGATGAAAGTATATCTCGGTTATCCCCTCCTGAAGAACATCAAGCGCCTTCAGAAGGTACTCTTCGGTCATATGCCCCGAATTCAGGAGACCCTTCACCTCGGCGGCATATCCTATCCCCAGCCGGTCCAGCTGCGGCCTGCAACGGTTCGCCAACCGGGCGAATATGAAGGCGTCGGCTGACTTCCCCAGAAAGCGGCGCGGCGAGATACGCAGCTCCGCGCCGAGCCGCTCCCGGCTCAGGCGAAAGGTGGTTATTCCGTATTTCGGCATCAACTCGCAGAGTATGTCGAACACCACCGGATGCATATGTATGTTCAGATGCCCATCGACATGGGAGAACGGGAGGCCGGTCTCCCGGAATTTTGTTATCTGCCCCTCGATCTCCAGGGCGAGCTGCCTGCGCAAGGATTTAATGAAAAAGTAGCGCATCCCTGTGTGAACAGGGTCGTTGCCGAAATTTCCTTCCCGGTCGGCAATGGCCGGAAAGCCCGGATGGGAAAGCACCGCGCGCCCCTGCAACAGGGTCAGGTGAAGTCCCACCTGCAACCCGGGGTTTGCCAGCGCCATGTCAACCGCCTCGGCGCAGGCGCTCCCTCCAACCATGAGAGAAGCGCTGGTCAGGACACCCTTATCCCATGCCTCAATGATTGACCGGTTGACGCCGCTTGAAAGGCCGAAGTCATCCGCATTCATAATGAGTTGTTTCATTTGCACTGCTGTCCTTGTTTTCTTTTCCGCATATATTCAAGGTACTGCCTCCCCTCTTTCAGCAACTTCTTCCGTTCCCCGCTATTGGTGAGCATCTTGAGGATGCTCCGGGCGATGTACTTGGGGCGGAAATAGAACTTGTCGTAGAAGAGTTCGACCGCGTCGAATATCTCTTTGCTGGAGAGATTAGGATAGCTGATAACGCAGGTCTGGTGGCCGGTGTCATCCAGAAAACTCTCCGTAGCGATCCACCCCTCCTTTTTGCAGAGATCGTAAAACTCTGTGCCGGGATAGGGAGAAGCCAGAGATGCCTGGATAGAGTTCAAATCCATAGCTTTGGCGAATTCTATGGTCTCCTGGATTGTTTCTCGTGTCTCGCCTGGCAGCCCCATAATGAAGGCGCCGTGGACGGAAAGCCCGAGTTTTTTGCAGTTCCTGGTGAACTCAATGGCCTGGGCCCTGGTTATACCCTTCTTTATGTTTTTCAGTATCTGATCGTTTCCCGTCTCAAAACCGACTACCACATGCCGGAGCCCCGCTTCCCGCATGATCCTTAGGGTCTCGAAGTCGCAGTTGGCGCGGGCGTTTATTGTCCACGAAATTCCGAGCGGCTTTAGCTTTTCCGCCACTTCACGGGCATGGCGGCGGTCGGCGGTAAACGTATCGTCGTCAAAGGAAATTTCCCGGACTCCTGGGATGTTCTCCATGATCCACTTCACTTCCTGGCAGACGTTTTCCGGTGAACGGGTGCGCATAACGCGGCCGGTGATGGTCTGGGGCCAAAGGCAGTATATGCACCTGGATGGGCAGCCGCGGCTTGAATATATGGAGACGTAGGGGTGCAGGAAATGGGGGATGACGTATTCCTTTACGGGAAGGTCCCTCTGATAAATCTGGCTGACGAACGGCAAGGCGTCAAGGTCTTCTATCGGCGGACGGTCCGGGGTCTGTATCAGCTTGCCGTTTTTGAGGAAGCTGATCCCGTCCACCTTCTCCCATTCGCGCCCCTCGCATAGCTCCTTGGTGGAGTAGTCGAACTCGCCCCGGCAGACGATATCCACCGCGCTGTTTGCAAGCCTGAGCGACTCCTCGGGAAGAACGGAGACATGGGGGCCGGTCAGCACCGTCACGGTGGAGGGTTTTTGCTCCTTTATGCGTCGCGCGGTTTCCGTGTCAATCTTGAGGGTGGGGGTGGAGGTGTACATAACCACCATGTCGTAGTCACGGGCTATTTCAAGGCAATCCTCAAGGGTCAGCCGCTGTACGGGCGCATCAACCACCCGGCTTCCCTCGATCATCCCGGCGGGGTAGCAGAGCCAGGCCGGATACCAGAAGGACGTCACCTCGCGGGAGGCCTGGTAGCGGGCGCCCGCGCCGCCGTCGAAATCCTCGAAGGTTGGAGGGTTCAAAAATAAAGGCTTCATTTACACTCCTCTGGCTGTGGGTAATTCAAAATCGACAAAATCTGTTCTGGCCCAGTCGAATTTTCGCAGTCCGACAGGCTCCTGCCATCATTGTAATCTCCTTAATATCTTCGGTGCCATAGTACATCAACCCATATTACCAAGCAAGAATTTCGGTTATACCAATTCCAAATCAAGGCGATATCTTCGTCGCCTCAATCCTCGCCGCCTTGATTTCATCCTTGATTTGGAATTGAATTCACCCATTGATCAGGCATTTTTAGGGGACATGATGGAATTTATTTTGATTGCAACTCGGTATTGCGGGACAAAAGGTGTTGGGGGCCCTGGGAGATTGAATGGAGCAGGAGTATGTCGGCTTTACCGCGCCACTACCCGTTCCGGGCCACGAATGACAGGTTTGGAGATGGCCGCTCCAAATCCCTTCAGCATGCCGTTGAACACCAGATTGTGAAAGGGGGTGACGGCATACCAGTAGACAAGGCCCAGTAGCCCTCTGGGATGAAAATATGCGACCTGCTTCAATAACGTAACTCCTGGAGAAATTTCCTCAATGTAAAATTCAAGTATCGCTTCCCCAGGAAGCTTCATCTCGGCGACCAGCAGCAGCCTGCGAAGCTTGGTAACCTCGGCCACTCTCCAGAAATCCAATGCTTCACCAGGGGATATTTCGATGTTGCTTCGTCTTCCCCGGTGCAGGCCTACTCCACCGACAAGATGATCTAAAAATCCGCGTAGCTTCCAAAGCCAGTCGGCATAGTACCAACCCGCCTCTCCACCGATACCAACGACAGCCTTCCAGACCTCGGCGGGGGAAGCCGCAAGGAGAATCTGCCGCGAGTCGCTGTAAATTGTTCCCCCTGCCCAGGACGGGTCGCCGGGAGTGATCCACTCTGCCGGAGGCACCTCGCCGGCATCGATCCAGGAGCTTTTAATCTGATTTTCCCGCACCCGCTCCAGCGCCAGACGAATGGACAGGCGGCAGTCAAGAAGCTCTTGCGGAATTAGCTTGCGGATACGTGAGTCATGGCAGACCACCTTGTTGCGCAGCCCTTCCGCCAAGGGGCGCGCCAGGACTGCCGGCACCGGTGTCAAGAGGCTTATCCAGAATGAGGTTAAGCGCGGAGTGAGTATGGGAAGCGATATAATCATTCGTTTCGGCAGGCCTGCTTCTTCGGCGAAAATCTCAATTAGCTGCCGATATGTAACCACCTGATCCTGCCCGATGTCGAAGGTTTCTCCGATCGTCTCCGCGCATTCGAGGCAGCCGATAAGGTATTGAAGGACGTTAAGGATGCCGATAGGCTGGGATGGGACATCAATCCAGCGTGGGGTGATGATGACAGGGAGTCGCTCCACAAGATATCGGAGGATTTCGAATGATGCGCTTCCAGAGCCGATTATCATGGCGGCCCTTAGGACAGTGACCGGAACCTTGCCGCTACGCAGGATGTCGGCCACTTCCGTCCTTGAACTGAGATGCTTGCTTAGTGTCTCGTGTTCCTCTCCAAGGCCGCTTAAATATATGATTCGCTTTACTCCGCCTGCTTCGGCGGCGGAGACCATGTTGTAGGCGGCTTCCCGGTCGGTTCTGACAAAGTCCCCGCTCGTATGGTTCATTGAGTGAACCAGGTAGTATGCAGCCCGGCAGCCCAGGCACACGGCGGTCAGAGAACCAAGGTCCAGAACGTCGCCCTTGAGTATCTCCAGGTTCGGATGTCTGCTCCACGGTCTGTTGCCTATCTTTGCCGGGGTGCGGGCAAGCGCCCTCACACGATAACCTGCCTGTAGGAGACGCGGAATCAGGCGGGCGCCGATGTAACCGGTGGCGCCGGCGACCAGTATAGGGGATTTTTTATTGTAGGGGGGCATGTCGGGAGAGATTGTTATACCAATTCCAAATCAAAGCGCCCTCTTCGTTGGCTCGTCTTCGGCTCCTCAACATACTGGTTGTATGCCTTCGTCGCCTCAATCCTCGCAGCATTGACTGCATCTTTGATTTGAAATTGGTATTACAGTTCACCAAGCGCCTTTTTTACCCTGGCTACGGCTATCTGATAGTCGTAGAATGCGTGGTAGTAGCCGGTTTTAACCTGGGTCAGCAGGGTCTGGGCATCGATGACATCCGTGGCGGTCCCGACCTGTGCCTGGTAGCGGTCTTTGTTGATCCGCAGGTTTTCTTCACCCTGCTGGACGGCTTTTTCCGTTACTTTTATCTGCTCCGCGAATACCCGCGCGTCGTTGGCCGCAACCTGATATTCCAGGCGAATGCTTTCCTTCAATTGGCGTAGCGCCGATTCGGTTCGGGAACGGCCAAGCACCGCCTGACGATAGCGGGAAGTGGTGGCAAGCCCGTCGAACAGATTGAACTTGACGCCGACCGTAGCCGCCATTATGGTCTCTTCCTTTACCCGGTCGTTCTGCACATAATCTAGCCCCAGCCTGGCAAACAGTTCCGGGTAATAGCCGCTTCTGCTTTCCCTGACATCCTGGTTGCTGCTCTCAACCAGCTTTTGAAGGCTTTTGACCTCGTTTCTGGCTGCCAGGGATTCATCCGGTTTTCCTTCAAGGCGGGGAGGCTCCACGATGGCGTTCTCCTCAAGTTCCGCCCGGTATGAGTGTGGCTGGCCGGTAAGGTAATTCAGCTCCAGCCAATCGTTTTCCAGCCGGTTGGCACGGTCAAGCCGGAGCTGTTCGCTGCTGGAGAGCTTCACGCCAGCCTGCAACAGGTCATTGCGGGTGACTACTCCCTGGTCGTACAAGTCCTGGGTGACCCTCAAATGGTCGGTCATCTGGACTACCTCTTCAGTGGCCGCCTGCAGAAGCTTTTCCGCCTGTAAAATCCGGAAATAGGTGTTTAAAACCTGGAGGAATACATCTTTCTCCTGTCCCTTGTAGCCGAAGGCCGCAGCTTCCTGTGTAGTTCTGGAGCGTTCCAGGCGGGCGCCGGAACGGCCGAAATCGTAGAGGGTCTGATACAGGGACAGGGAGAAGAAACCGAATTGAGTTTTTTGTATCGGTAATGACCCTCCTGCAAACTCAAAGGCCTGTGGGTCCGCCTGGGCAGTGTAACCGGCCTGCGCGTCAATCCGTGGCAGGAAGCCGCTTCTGCCCGTCAGAATGCCCTCTTTGGCGATTTTTTCGTCGTGGGCGGTTACCTGCAGGGAATAATTGGATGCAGCAGCCTTGCTCATGGCATCGCGCAAGGTAAGTATCTCGGCATGACCAGGAGCTGTTGCGCATAGAAGAAGAATGGCGACCAGTATTGCAAATAGCTTTTCCATTATACTTTCCTTTTGAGCAATTCAAGGTGATGATTTTTTTGCCAGATAAAGAAAGATGAATTGTCAGCGATAAAACATCATTATACGATAGTTGTCAATAAATATTTAAGCTCTTTCTCTGAGCATATCAGTGTATTTCAAGCCGCAAAATGGGCCGTATACGACCACCTTCGCCTACTCCAGTCCTTCCCCTGTCTCTTCCATTTCCTGGGTCATCTCCGCCAGGGTCTCGTCCTTCTGTCGGAATCTGACCACAAGGTAGTAACAGAGAAAATAGGCTATAACGGCTGCAATGAAGCCTAATATGGAGGCGCCCAGGAGTATTGAAGCCGCGTACCCCTTCAGGTGCTGCCACTCCAGACCCTTTAGATTGAGTTCCACGGGGGGGAGACCACGCAGCAAGTCTCCCAGTTTGTAACTCAAGGCCAGTACCGGCACCACGGTCAGCGGGGTATTGACCCATGCGCCGGTAATGCAGGTCACCTTGTTGAGTCTGAAAATGAATGCCGACGCCAGGGCGAGGGCTGTATGGAAGGCAAAGAATGGGGTGAAGCTTATGAAAACACCCACGGCAAGTCCGGCGGCGATATGTCCCGGATGGTTGTCCAGCGAGAGGATTTCCTTGCACCGTTTTTTCCACTTTTCCTTATCCAGCAAGAGACACCTCGTAGGTAACAGGACTTTGAGTCTAAAATCCCCTCCCTGCTTTGTCAATTCAATTCACTCATTCCAGACAACTAATACCAATTTCAAATCAAAGATGCAGTCAAGGCGGCGAGGATTGAGGCGACGAAGGCATACAACCAGTATGTTGAGGAGCCGAAGACGAGCCAAGGAAGAGGGCGCTTTGATTTGGAATTGATAACTCTGTTTATAGACCGCATCTTCGCTATGATATACTTGTAGTTTGTTCAGGCTTGACAATGCGCATAATATCATATATTAATTCATATATACTGCTATAGCGTTAATGGTGATGTGTGGGCTACGGCTCAGTCATGACATGTACTTATGAAGGAGGCGGTGAAATGAGCAGAGTTGGGGCGGCAATGACCTGTATGGCGCTGACGGCGCTTTTGGCCTTGGCTTCCGGATGTGACAAAAGAAAAGAGCAGGAGGTTATGGTTAAGCCACCGGTGATAAGTGGAGTAACCCTGGAGCATGTAACTGCTGCAACCGTATCCGATAATATTGAGGCTGTCGGCACGGTCAAGTCCCGTAACGCGGCGCAGATTGCGGCCCGCATAGCCGGGACCGTGACTGCCATCTATGCAAGGGAGGGGGACCGTGTGGCGAAAGGGAAGCTTCTGGCTACCCTGGCGGCCGTCGAAAGCGTGGCGGGAGCGGCAGAGGCTGTGGCGGCCGTGGAG
>JBAQKZ010000215.1:0-2329 GCA_049301475.1 Geobacteraceae bacterium
GCGTTTGAAGGGGGGAACCTGGCCTGCGGCATGGCGGCGCTGCCGGGCGCGATCAGCATGGTGGAGGTGGAGAGGGACAGAATCCATATCGCCACCATCGGTGGTGAGTCGGCAACAGGTATCTGCGGTTCCGGCGTCATCGGGGCGGTTGCCGGCTTGCTCGATGTCGGCGTTATTGATGCCACCGGACGGCTGCTGACGGCCGGGGAAGTCCCCTTCAACCTTGCCAACAGCATCAGGCAGACAGGCGGCGAGACGGCGTTTGTTCTCTACCGGGATGCAATGCGGGAGGTATGCCTAAGCCAGCGGGATATACGACAGGTGCAGTTGGCCAAGGCCGCCATCCGGGCCGGGATGGAGGTATTGCGTGAGCGGGCCGACATAGCGTATGAAGAGTTGTGGGAGATCGTGTTGACCGGTTCGTTTGGCGCCGTGCTGGATCCCGGCGGACTTGAAAAGATTGGAATTTTTACCGGAAGCATGGCGAAAATCGCCTGTTTTGTAAAAGAGGGGGCACTGGCCGGCGTGGGGAAAGCCCTTCGCATTCCAGAGGGGTTGGCGACAGTCGAGCGACTGGCGGCCTCCGTAAAGGTAATCCCCCTGTCCGGCACCCCTGTATTTGAGAAGCAGTTTCTGGAACAGATGAACTTCCCGACTGCAAAATAGTTAAAAAAACCGGCCATATGCCGGTTTTTTTAGTCTGCGCAAATCAAAGCTCTCGTCAATTAGTTAAGAGTTATAGCCTCATGGGTATCGTCCTGTGGCTCTTCCTCCACACCTTCGATCAGGTCATCGAACCGGAATATGTCAGGGTTTATCTTGGCGATACGTTTGGCGCCAATGAAGCGGGCACGGTAGTATGGGGTATTAATGGTGGAAATTACAACCCGTCTGTCACGGGACGAGGCATGAATCATCTTGCTGTTTCCGAGGTATATCCCCACATGTGAGGGATATGGGGCATAGGTACGGAAAAACACCAGGTCACCCTTCTGCAGGTCAGTGGTAACAACCTCATTGCCGATTTCAAACTGCTCGCGTGCGGTCCTCGGCAGAGATACCTCCAATTCACGGAAGACCTGCTGGACAAAACTGGAGCAGTCTACACCGCGGCTGCTGCTACCGCCGAAACGATAACGGGTTCCAAGGAAACCATAGGCGGATTTTTTCAGAAGCCTGACGTTATCCGTCTTCAACTCCAGTGTTCTGCTCAAATCCGGGGGTGAAATGCTGTCTGACTCGGTCAACTCCGACAGACTGGTTTCATACTCCTTTTCGCTGAAAAGCTCTTCATGCCGCAGGAAAGTCCGTTTGGCGACCCTTGGGGCAGGTTCTTCGTCGACGTGGGCACTTCGAAGAACCAGCATCTGGCCGGGCTTGAGTTTCCCCTTGCCGGAGCCTAGGCCGTTCAACTGCTTCAGTTCGCAGATCGAAACGCCGGTTTTTTTGGCGACCCTTGTGAGGTTGTCGCCCTTTTTCACCCTGTACGAGATATTTTGGGCCTGCGCCTTTTTCTCTCTCCCGGCAGAAACGGTGCGGGAGGGGATGACCAGTGTGTCTCCCAGCCTTAGACGGGTGTCCACCATATTGTTGGCTGACTTGAGATCGGCAACGGAAACATGGTGCTTCTTGGCAAGGGAGTAAAGTGTATCGTACTTCTTGATACGGTGATTTTTGGCAGCCAATGCAAGTGAAGGGAATGTAAGCAGGATAACGCAGGTGACAACCAAATGCATACCGTTACGCATAGGCACTCCTTTGTTTGTTTTAAAACAAAGCAAACGTAGGGCGACTTATATAACAACATCCCCTTTTTGTCAATCTAAAATGAACTAAATTCCAATGTCATTCCAATGTCAGCAAAATTCACCCTTACCGGTGTCCGGCCCCTGTTCTTTTTCTTAACGTCTTTCGCAGGTTTTTCTGAGCAGATATACGCATCTTAAAACTCAAAGATTGACGCAACCGAAACCTTATGAGAATGCAATTTTTAGCCCAGCGGCGAACCCCCTCAGGGGGTGGCCGACTTCAATCGGAATGCCTGGCCGACTTCATCGGAATACGCACTTGAGATGCTGTGAAAAATATCTTCTTGCACAATTGTCTTCCAAGGGATAAAATGTAAGACGGCTGATACACCTTACCGGCTGGAATATTACCTCGAAGATGATGGTAGTGCACCTTTCACGGAATGGCTGTCAAACCTTAGGAACTGTAAACAAATATCATGGGCATCTTGCATCTCATCTTCAGGCCATCTTTAGCCGAACTTCAATCGCCAAATCCTCAACGTAGCTCTGCTACGTCTGCGGTTTGGCTCAATCAGTTC